>NZ_JCALDF010000019.1:0-99966 GCF_059812725.1 Mycobacterium sp. NGS41 | reverse complement strand
CCCGATTTTCCGCCCAGGACTCACACCGAAAGCCCAGGATTCACGCTCAACGCCCTAGGCGCACAGTCAACTTCGCGGGCTCACACCGAAAGCCCAGGATTCACGCTCAACGCGCCAGGCGCACAATCAACTTCGCGGGCTCACACCGAAAGCCCAGGATTCACGCTCAACGCCCCAGGCGCACAATCAACGCCCTAGGCGCGCAATCAACCACCGCGGACGAGATTGACCGCTCGGGTATTCGCTCGTTCCCAACGTCAGAGCTTGCTGACCGGGGCATGGTTGTGCATCAGCTTGACCCGCCCCGCGCTGCCGAAGTCGATCAGAGACATCGCCGATTCGCCGACACCGGAAACTTCCTCGACGCGGCCCAGGCCGTACTTGTCGTGAGTCACCCGATCACCAGGCCCCAGAACCAGCAGCGGGCGCTTGCTTCCCGAGCGTGCCGGCGACGGGCGCGGGGCACCGAACCGGCCGGCACCGCTTACCGGCGCACTGAACGACGACTTCGGCGCGGTGCGCCGCCAGTCGATGAGCTGCTGCGGAATTTCCCGCAGAAATCGAGACTCCGGGTTGAGCATCGGCTGTCCCCACGAGGACCGGACGATCGCGCGGCTCAAATACAGCCGCTGCCGCGCCCGGGTGATGCCGACGTAGGCCAGCCGCCGCTCCTCCGACAGCTCGGTCGGGTCGTCCAGCGCCCTCATGTGCGGGAACATCCCGTCCTCCCAGCCGGTGACGAATACGACCGGGAACTCCAGACCCTTGGCGGTGTGAAGTGTCATCAACGTGACCACACCGGCACCGTGCTCGGGGATCTCGTCGCTGTCGGCCACCAGCGACACCCGTTCCAGGAACGCCGCCAGCACACCGGTGTCCGGCACGTCTTCGTCTTCGGGCGGGCGGTCGGATTCCAGCGCGGCGGCGTTCGCTTCGTCGATGGTGAATTCATGTGCGACGCTTACGAGTTCGTTGAGGTTGTCCAGCCGGGCCAGCTCCTGCGGGTCGGTAGACGACTCCAACTCTCTGCGATAGCCGGTCCGTTCCAGCACCGACTCCACCAGATCGCCCAGGTCGTCATCGAGGCGACCGCGAAGTTCGTCGAGCATCTCGACGAAACCGGTGATGGCCTTCTCCGCGCGGCTGTTGAGCATCGGAACCTTGCCGGCGGCCGCTGCCACCAGCGCATCGGCGAACGTAGCGCCGGTACTCTCCGCGTACACCGCCACACAGGCTTCGGCGCGGTCACCGATGCCGCGGCGCGGGGTGTTGAGGATGCGCCGCATGCTCACCGCGTCACCGGGATTGTCCAGCACCCGCAGGTAGGCGACGATGTCGCGGATCTCCTTACGCTCGTAAAAGCGCACTCCCCCAACGACTTTGTACGGAATACCGGAGCGGATGAAGACTTCTTCCAGCGACCGCGACGAGTTATTGGTGCGGTAGAAGACGGCGACGTCGTTGTAGGTGATATCACCGCGTTCGGCTAACGTGTCGATTTCCTGCGCGACGAACCTTGCCTCGTCGTGCTCGTTGTCCGCGACATAGCCGACGATCAACTCCCCCTCACCGGCATCGGTCCACAGCCGCTTCTCACGCCGACCCGCGTTGCGGGCGATCACCGAGTTGGCCGCCGACAGGATGTTCTGCGTCGAGCGGTAATTCTGTTCCAGCAGAATCGTTTTGGCATCCGGGTAGTCGCGCTCGAAGTCTTCGATGTTGCGAATGGTGGCACCGCGGAACGCATAGATCGACTGGTCGGCATCGCCGACGACGCACAACTCCGCCGGCGGCACCCCGTCGGCTGACAGTCCTGCGGAATCGTCCGAGCCGCGGCCCACCAACTCGCGCACCAGCACATATTGCGCATGGTTGGTGTCCTGGTATTCGTCGACCAGGACATGCCGGAAGCGCCGCCGGTAGTACTGCGCGATCTGCGGAAAGGTCTGCAGCACCGCGACGGTCTCGCTGATGAGGTCGTCGAAGTCCAGCGCGTTGGCCGCCCGCAGCCGCCGCTGGTATTCGCCGTAGACGGACGCGACGGTGCGGGCCAGGTCGTCTGAGTCGTCCGACAACGCCGACACCGCCCGGTGCGGGTCGATCAACTCGTTCTTCAAGTTGGAGATGGCGTTGGCCAGCAGCCGGGGCGAATACCGCTTGATGTCCAGGCCCATGTCGCGGCCGATCATCTGCAGCAGACGCCGCGAATCATCGGCGTCATAGATAGAGAAGTTGGAGTTCAGGCCCTCGATCAACGATGCCTGGCTGCGCAGGATTCGCACGCAGCTCGAGTGGAACGTGGACACCCACATGTACCGGGCCCGGTTGCCGACCAGCCGGATTACCCGTTCGCGCATCTCGGCGGCGGCCTTGTTGGTGAAGGTGATGGCCAGAATCTGCCCGACCCCGACTTCGCGGGCCGCAATGAGGTACGCAATGCGCCGCGTCAACACCGCCGTCTTACCCGATCCCGCGCCCGCGACGATCAGCAGCGGCGAACCCTCATGCACCACCGCCTGGCGCTGTTGCGGGTTAAGGCCTTCGAGCAGTCGATCCGCCTCTGGGACTTGGTTCGGGGCCGTTGCGTGCACACTCATGTCTGTCCAAACTTACCGCCGCGGTAGGACACCTTTGCGCCGGTGGGGCCCTTGGTGGCACACTCAGTTCGTGCTCCACACACAGCGTCGTTTTTTCTATGGGTACCGGCCAGCGGTGCCCGTGGTTTAGCTGCTGTCGCAGAGCCCCGTGGTCCGCTTCGGATTCGGGGCTCGATTCTTGTGGGAGGTCCTGACGCCGAATGAGACCAGAACCCCTACAACACAACAACGCGGAGTCAGCAGAAATGAACGCAGAGACAATCCAAGCCCCCGAGTCCGACATCGACGAGTTGCGCCATGAGATCGACCGGCTGGACGCCGAGATCCTTGCCGCGGTCAAGCGGCGCGCCGAAGTATCCCAGGCAATCGGCAGGGCGCGCATGGCATCCGGTGGCACCCGCCTGGTGCACAGCCGCGAGATGAAAGTGATCGAGCGCTACAGCGAACTCGGTCCCGACGGCAAGGACCTGGCGATGCTGCTCTTGCGATTGGGACGCGGCCGGCTCGGTCACTGAACGCGCAATTGCGGGCTGTGAACACCACCTACCAGCGAGAACTGGGTACCGGCCAAACCGGGGATTAGGGTCGAAGCATGACCCGCATCGGCGACGATGCAGTGGGGGCACCCCCAGTCGCGCAGCGGCGAGGGGAATGAAGCGATGAGGAGGAGCGCCGCTGATGACTGCCGTGCAATCAATCCCTGACATCACCGCCACGCCGGCATGGGACGCTCTGCGCAGACATCACGAAAAGGTCGGACAAACGCACCTACGGCAGCTGTTCGCCGACGATCCCGATCGCGGCCGTGAGCTCACCCTCACGGTCGGCGACCTCTACATCGACTACAGCAAACACCGCGTCACCCGCGAGACGCTGCGGCTGCTGGTTGATCTGGCTAGAGCCGCCAACCTCGAAGAGCGCCGCGACGCGATGTTCTCCGGCGTCCACATCAACACCTCGGAAGACCGGGCGGTCCTGCACACCGCGCTGCGGCTGCCCCGCGACGCCGAGCTGGTTGTCGACGGCCAGAACGTCGTCGAGGATGTTCACGCAGTCCTAGACGCGATGGGTGACTTCACCGACCGGTTGCGCAGCGGCGAATGGACCGGGGCCACCGGCAAGCGCATCAGCACTGTCGTCAACATCGGCATCGGCGGTTCAGATTTAGGCCCGGTGATGGCGTACCAGGCGCTGCGTCACTACGCCGACGCCGGGATTTCGGCGCGGTTCGTCTCCAACGTCGACCCTGCCGACCTGATCGCGGAGCTTGCCGACTTAGACCCTGCCACAACACTTTTCATTGTTGCTTCCAAAACGTTCTCGACACTGGAGACGATAACCAACGCCACCGCCGCGCGTCGCTGGCTGACCGACGCCTTGGGTGACGCGGCGGTGTCCAAACATTTCGCCGCCGTCTCCACCAACAAGCGTCTGGTCGACGACTTCGGTATCAACACCGACAACATGTTCGGCTTCTGGGATTGGGTCGGCGGACGCTACTCGGTCGATTCGGCGATCGGGCTGTCGCTCATGGCCGTCATCGGCCGGGAGGCCTTCGCCGACTTCCTGTCCGGATTCCACATCGTCGACGAGCACTTCCGGACGGCCCCGCTGGAATCGAATGCTCCTGCGTTGCTTGGCCTTATCGGCCTGTGGTACTCCAACTTCTTCGATGCGCAGTCCCGCGCGGTGTTGCCGTACTCGAACGATTTGGCGCGTTTCGCGGCTTATCTTCAGCAGCTGACCATGGAGTCCAACGGAAAGTCGACACGGGCCGACGGCAAGCCGGTGAGCACCGATACCGGCGAAATCTTCTGGGGCGAACCGGGAACCAACGGGCAGCACGCCTTCTATCAGTTGCTGCATCAAGGGACCCGGTTGGTGCCGGCGGACTTCATCGGCTTCAGTCAGCCGTTGGACGACCTGCCCACCGTCGAGGGCACCGGCAGCATGCACGACCTGTTGATGAGCAACTTCTTCGCCCAGACCCAGGTGCTGGCGTTCGGCAAAACCGCCGAGGAGATCGCCGACGAGGGCACCCCGGACGACGTGGTGCCGCACAAGGTGATGCCTGGCAACCGGCCGTCGACCGCGATTCTGGCAAACCACCTTACGCCGTCGGTGCTGGGCCAATTGATCGCGCTCTACGAACATCAGGTCTTCACCGAGGGCGTGATCTGGGGCATCGACTCGTTCGACCAGTGGGGTGTGGAGCTGGGCAAGACGCAGGCCAAGGCGCTGATTCCAGTGATCACCGGTGATGAGTCGCCGGAAAAGCAGTCGGACAGCTCGACCGACGCCCTGATTCGTCGTTACCGAAGCGAACGGGGTCGCGCGGGCTGAGTAAGGTCAGCCGCGAGGTCGCAGGCCTCGTTTTGGATACCTCATTCGTGTGCCGGTGCTATTTTGAATGACCCCGAGCACAGACATCCTCCGAGCTCGGCGCGACAGAGAGTTCTTGGGAGGAATTAAATGAAGAAGATCGCACTGGCAGCACTGGGGATCGTCGCGCTGGCCTTGGCGTCGCCGGCTAATGCCGATACTGCCCACTACCTTCAGTGCATAAAGCACAGCACGATGGCCGGGGTGTCGTTCCCGTTTGATGACAACACCGCGGTGCAGATCGGCATTGAGGCCTACCACGCAACCGGCGGACCTCCCCAGACGCCTGCGAAAGTCAACCCAGAGATCACCGTCCTCATGCAGAAGTACAACCTGAATGAGGCTCAGGCGAACGCAATTGCGCAATGCGTGACATATAGCAGCGACAACGCGCCGGATGGTGTGTGACGAAAGCTCATCGTGGTCGTCGTGTGACCGCAATCGACGACGACGTCAAAAACGCGATCGACATTGGATATGGCCGCGGCGGCGACGAACTATTGCAAAACGCCAATAATTGCCGGTTGACCTCGTAATACTTATGGCCATCTTCGTATTTCGGTCGGTCGACGGCGACCGCAGGGGAGGCAAGGATGGCTGGCCCGGTGGATGAGGTGATGTTCGGGCGTTATCGGCTGATGTCGTTGATCGGCGAGGGCGGCATGGGCAAGGTCTATAAAGCCCACGACACGGCGATCGACCGCGACGTCGCCGTCAAAGTGCTGCCCAGCGAGCTGGGCGCCGAGCCCGGGTATCGGGAGCGGTTTCGCCGTGAAGCCCATACCGCCGCACGTTTGAGCGAGCCGCACATCGTCCCGATCTACGACACCGGTGAGATCGACGGTCAGCTCTATCTGGTGATGCCGGTGATCGGCGGTGTAGACCTGCAGGCTCTGCTGAAACGCGACGGACCGATGAACCCCCAGCGCGCCGTCCACGTCATCGAGCAACTCGCGGCCGCCCTGGATGCCGCCCATGCCGTCGGGCTGGTGCACCGCGACGTCAAGCCATCCAACGCGCTGGTGACCGCGCGTGATTTCGTCTACCTGATTGATTTCGGAATCGCTCACAATGCATCGGCCAGCAAGCTGACGAACACCGGCATGCTCGTGGGAACCATGGCCTATATGGCCCCGGAGCGCTTCATTGGCGGGACTGCCGATGCCCGCAGTGATGTCTATGCGTTGGCGTGTGTGTTGCAAGAATGCTTGACCGGTCATCAGCCGTACCCGGGTAAGAGTATGGAGCAACAGATCGCCGGGCATTTGACGATGGACCCGCCCCGGCCCAGTGCGCAGCGTGCCGAAGTACCGGTGGCGTTTGACGAGGTGATCGCGACCGGTATGGCCAAAGACCCCGAGAAGCGGTACCAAACTGCTCATGATCTGGCCACCGCGGGTCAGCAGGCACTGGCTAGTAGGCCATCGGTCGTCACGCAATCCGCGCCCACGCTGGCGGCAATGCGCCCGCCGGCGCCACCACCGATACCGCCCGACCGTTTCCAACCGCTGGTCGGCCCGCCGCCGCCGGCGAGCAGACCGAAGTCATCGAAGGCCCCGATATGGGCCGCCGCAATCCTGGTGGCTGTCGCCCTGACGACTGTGGTCGTCGTTCTCGCGGTAGTCCTCAACATGCCCTCCAAGGGCGGTACCGCAGCGACCCACTCTCCCACCTATTCCACCTATCCCTCCGCTCCCACCTATTCGTCTTTTCCTGCACCGACGGCTACGCCCACCCCCACCTATCGGACGACACAGCCCCCGGTGGTGGTGCCGCCGACCACCAACCCTCCGGCTCCGGACCTTTACATCGCCATCGCCAGCTCGCCGCCGGACGGATGGGGTTGGGCACAGTCCAGCACCTCAATGGACGCGGCCAAGTCTGCGGCGATCGCGAAATGCAGTGAGGTGAACAAGAACTGCTCGTTGCGGGCTTGGGCTACAAACGGCTGTGTCGCGCTGGTGACGGGCAACGGATTTCTTCAGGGCGGATACGGATCGACCTTGGCTGCAGCCGAGCAAGACGCCCTGACTAAAAACCACGGCGGAAGAGTCTTGAAGTCAGTGTGCACATCCTGAAAGAGGTTGCGCCAGCAGCAATCTAGGCGCCGACAGGTCGGCCCGTCAGCTCGGAGCCGAGTCGACGGACGAAGGTGCGCAGCCGCTCCTGGGAAGCGGTCCGGGGATCACTGAGATGCAGCTGCAGCAATTCGCGACCGGCCGCATGCAGGATCCGCGCGGTGTACTCCGGCTCATGCAGCGCGGGATTGTGGCGCAGCAGTTCCCTGACAAAGAACTTGAGCACGACGGCTTGCGACTGCGCCAGGCGGGCATACAACTCCGGCGGAGCGCCCTGCGGCGGAAACAAGAACAGCCGCCAGGTAGCGGGGTGGGCGTCGACAGCGGCCAGCACACCGTCGAACGCGAGCACCAGAGACTGATCGTCGGCGGCAGCATCCAATCCGGAGATCGCCTCGGCGAACTGCGCGCCGGCCCGTGCCGCCTCACGGTCGATCAGTTCGACGAACAGGCCCGCCAAGTCGCCGAACTTCTGATAGATCAACGATCGATCGATGCCGGCAGCCTCGGCGATGCGGTTCGGGGTTGCCGCGTGGAATCCCTCGGCGTCGACGATCGCGTGTGTGACGTCGAGAATCTGTTCGCGACGCCCCTCGGCGGTCATGCGCCGCTTCGGATTGTCCCTGGCCGACCGCGTCACGCTTGACAGCATAACTAACACCTTGTGAGTATTACTCACTAAGTGTTAGTTAGCGGGAGGTTGTGATGGTCACGTACTACCCCGAACTCGCGCGGCGAGTCCGAAGCCAGCGCGATCTGCAGCCCGACCTCTACGGGGACTTCGACTTCGACCAGCAACCCGATCGCCTGGCCACGGAGCCCGACGTCGACTCCGCCCTGCCCACCTGGGTCGCCGACCGCGCGCCGATCCTGGAGGACGACCGCGTCATGGAATTGATCAGCACGGCCACCCTGCTTGGCGACGTCGTCGCCGATCCCTATGCGGCACTGATGAACTCGCACAGCGTCGCGCACCTGATCGAGATGCTCAAGACGGCGTGCCGCGAGGGAATCGAGGCGGTGCCCGACGCGCCTCCCGAGCTGGTGACATTCATCGCCGCCATGGAGGCCGCCCCGGAGTGGATCGACTTCGACCTGGTACGCGAAGGCGCTCGCCAAGAGCGCATTCCCGCGGCGCTGCTGGCCCCCTTCATCACGCGCGGAGCTTTCATCGCGACCTTCACCAACACCTATGCCGCGCTGCCGATGGCCTTGACCGGCGCTCTGTCGGGCAAGCGGGCTGCCCGCCGGGTCAACGAGACGGCCAGCTTCTTCGCCGTCACCACACTGCCCGGCGCGCTGGACCGGTACGGCCCCGGCTTTGAAGCGGCCGCCATGGTCCGGCTGATGCACTCGATGGTCCGCTACAACGCCCTGAAGAAACCGGACAAGATGGGCCGCAGATGGAACACGGCCATCTATGGCATGCCGGTGCCGCAGGTCGACCAGATGCCCGCCGGAATGATCGGCCAGTACCTGCTGGCCCGGAGGGCGCGTCAGCAGGGCCGGTCGAAGTTCACCGCCGAAGAACGTGCTGTCGTCGAATTCGCCAGGTATCGCTGCTTTTTGCTCGGCCTGCCGCAGGAACTCCTGCCCGCCGAACCCGCCGACATCATGCACGTGTTGCACGCCCGCTCGGCACTGCTGCGCGACGGATTCGACGACATCTGCCGCGAACTCGTCAGCGGCACGATGGCGGCCTATCTGCGGCCCAACACCACCCTGTTCGACCGTTGCGCCGAGGCGGTCGAGAAGAGTTTCAGCAAGCTCACCTTCGTCCGCACCTTCTGCGGCGGTGATCGCGACATCGCCGAGGCCATGGGTGTCTCCCTCGGGCCGACGGATCTCATCCGCGTCGCCCTCACCGCGCCCTTCATCATCGGAAGGTTCAACGTCGTGAGCCAGGCCAGTCGCGTTCCCGTGCTTCGGGACATCACTGACGCATACGTCATCGGGCTGCTCAAGCTCCGGCTGGCGACCTACGGCAAACCCGAATTCACCACCGACGCAGCGCATTACACCCCGGCGTCACACTGACTACCGGCGCGAGCGTGCGCAGTTGTACACGGTCGGGCGGCGTGTCGCGTACAAACACGCACGCTCGCGGCAGGAAAGCGTCAAGCGAAGCGCTTGGTCAGCGGCGGTGGCAGCACCCGCATCAGCTGCACCAGCGGCGCCCACGGC
The DNA here is from genome assembly GCF_059812725.1 of Mycobacterium sp. NGS41. Classification (NCBI taxonomy): domain Bacteria; kingdom Bacillati; phylum Actinomycetota; class Actinomycetes; order Mycobacteriales; family Mycobacteriaceae; genus Mycobacterium; species Mycobacterium sp. NGS41. The sequence continues at coordinate 90,725 of NZ_JCALDF010000019.1, read as the reverse complement.
CACCACGGCACCGCGGCCCTGCTCGGTTCGCGTTCGATGGCGCCGACGAGTGCTTTGACGCCAGTTTCGTTGTCCACCATCAGCATTGTGCTCTCAGACTTGCCGGTCATCTCCGACTCGATGTAGCCGGGCTCCATCACCGAGACCTTGATCGGGCCTTTGGCATACTCGGCGCGCAGTGATTCGCCCAGGGAGCTCACCCCGGCCTTGCTCGCCGCGTAGGCGGCTTTGACGCCCGGCACCCCCTTGTTGCCGAGCACCGACGAGATGAGCACCAGATGTCCCGATCCACTCTTGTGGAACATCTCCAGCGCGCTCTCGATCTGCACGAGCGCGGATACCAGGTTGGTCTCGATGGTTGCCTTGTTCGCCCACAGCTTGCCGGAGCCCAGCTTGGCGCCCTTACCGATGCCGGCGTTGACGATGACGCGGTCGATGCCGCCCAACTCGTCGGCCAGCTCGGCGAACACCTTGGGCACCTGCTCGTGGTCGTTGACGTCCAGCGCCGCGACGGCGATCTTGACCCCTGGATACTGTTGGGACAGTTCGGTTTTGAGTTCTTCGAGCCGGTCGGTACGACGGGCGCACAGCGCCAGGTCGCGGCCCTTGGCGGCGAACGCGCGGGCCATTCCCGCGCCCAAGCCAGAGCTGGCACCTGTAATGAGAATTTTCTGCCGAGTCACCCGACCATTCCAGCAGACCCGCTGGTCCGCTTGCACCTGACCCTATTACGGGCAGTAGGTCGACTGTGCTAGGTGCACTTGTTGCTGTACCTGCTCCACAGAATGGTTAGGGTTGGCTTTCTGGAGGCCACTGACCACGGCGTCGAATGTATCTCCACGACCCAGGTGGTCACAGACCTTATGCGCATTGTCTAGCGCGTTCGGCGGTTTAAGATGTTCCCCTGGGTAAATTTGCTGGAGGGCAGCAAGATACTGGTCGTCCTGCGCCTGGTCAGCCGTTGCAGGCGCGGCGCCGACCATTCCCGCCGCGGCCAATCCCGCTACGCCAGCGGTGAATACTGCCAACTTCGGCCTTGCCCGTCCCCGACGTCGATCACGTGAAAGCATGGCGTCTCCTTGCTGTTTTCGCATTGCTACTGAGATCTCAGAATTTATTGGGATCGTTCTGTCGGGGATACAGGGATTTCCCTGGAATTCAGCTAGAGAACCTCAGCCGAGGCGACGCTCGTGCAGCGCGATTACTTCAGCAGCCGCGACATGCGCCGGTCGGCCAGCACCTTGCCGCCGGTCTGGCAGGTCGGGCAGTACTGAAAGGACTTGTCCGCAAACGACACCTCACGCACCGTATCGCCGCACACCGGACAGGGCAGCCCGGTGCGTGCGTGCACCCGTAGTCCGGACCGCTTCTCCCCTTTGAGCATCGCGGCACCCTGGCCGACGGACCGGCTTACCGCGTCGGTCAGCACCGAAACCATCGCGTCGTGCAGGGTGGCGAGCTGTTCGTCGGTCAGCTTCGCCGCGGTGGCGAACGGTGAGACCTTCGCGACGTGCAGGATCTCGTCGCTGTACGCATTACCGATCCCGGCGATCACTTTCTGGTCGGTGATGACGGTTTTGATGCGGCCGGTGTTTCCGGCCAATAGCCGGGCCAGGTCGTCGGGGCTGAGCTCCAGCGCGTCCGGGCCCAGCGCGGCGATACCCGGTACCTGCTGCGGGTCTTGAACATCCCGGACGAGCCACACCGCCAGCCGTTTCTGGGTGCCGGCCTCGGTGAGGTCGAAGCCCGGCGCGCTTCCAGGCGTGCCCAGGTGGACGCGCAGCGCGATCGGTCCCTTGCCGGGGCGCAACGGCGCGGGCGCCAACTGGTCGGACCACCGCAACCAGCCCGCCCGCGACAGGTGCGCGATCAACGACAGCTTCCCGACGCGCAGGCCGAGGTACTTACCCCATCGCTCGGCTCCCTCGACCGTCTGCCCGTGCAACGCATTGATCGGCGGGTCGAAGGTCTTCAGCACCGACAGCGCGGCAACATCGACCCGCCCGACGGTCAGACCGACGGCGTGGCGCCGCAAATGGTCAACCAGCGCTTCGATCTCGGGAAGTTCGGGCACGCGACCAGTCTGCCCCACCGCGCCCTTCGGTACCGCTTACGCGGGCGGCGTCCTGACTAGATAGGTGTCCATGATCCAGCCGTGTCGGGCTCGGGCGTCGGCACGAAGCGCTTGGATACGCGTCCCGACTTCGCCGACGGTGCCGTCGACCAGCAGCTCGTCGGCGGTGCCCAGATAGGCACCCCACCAGATCAATGTGTCGGCAGGGCAAACCCGAAAGGAGCAGTCCGCGTCGAGCATCACCACGGCCGAGCCGGCCAGCCCGTGCTCGCGCAGCTGCCTGCCGGTGGTGATCAGCACCGGTTCGCCGACCTCGTTGAGCGGGATGCGGTGCCGGGCCGTCAATGCCTGCACCGCCGTGATGCCCGGAATGACGTCATAGCCGATATCGACTTCGGCGGACACGGTGTCAAGGATGCGCAGTGTGCTGTCGTACAGCGATGGATCACCCCAGGCCAGGAAGGCGCCTACGCCGTCCGGGCCCAGTTCGGCAGTGATGGCCGACGCCCACACCCGGGCCCGGGCCGCGTGCCAGTCGGACACCGCGTGACGGTAGTCGCCGCCAGTAGCCCGGGGCGGGTCGGGGAGCTCGACGAATCGATACCCGGGCTCGCTGATGAACCGCGCGCAGATTTCCCGGCGCAGCGCAACCAGGTCGCTTCTCGTCTCACCCTTGTCCATCGCGAAGAAGACTTGGGTGTCGTTGAGCGCCTCGATGGCCTGGACGGTCAGGTAGTCGGGATCCCCCGCGCCGATGCCGATGACGTGGATGCGCCGACTCACCAGCCAAGCCTATTGCGGTCGGCCGAATCGATACCTCAAACCCCTAGCCGATACCTGCGGTACCGCATACCATAGGTATGACATCGATTGTGATCTGCCCGCACGTCTGACGCACCGAAGGGACGCCAACGATGACCACTGCGGTCAAGCCGGACGGGCCGAGTCGAGACGAGTTCTCCGAACGCCTGCTCAAGGGCTCGGTCAAGAAGTCATACGAGCCGGTCGTCGACATCGACTGGGATGCGCCGCTGGACCCGGACAAGTTCTTTCTGCCGCCTCGGCTGATATCGCTCTACGGGACCCCGATGTGGGACGAGATGACCCGCGAGCAGCGGATCGAACTGTCCCGCCAGGAAATGGTCAACACACTGTCCGCGGGGATCTGGTTCGAGAACATGCTCAACCAGTCGTTGTTGCGCACCATCCTGCACGAGGACCCCACCTCCAAGTCCGTTCATTACAAGCTCACCGAGCTGGGCGACGAGACTCGCCACATGGTGATGTTCGGCAAGGCCATCGAGCGCATGGGCGCCAAGCCGGTACAACCGCGCCGGATCCACCGGATGATCATCAACCTCCTGCCGCTGGTGTTTCAGCGTGGCTCGGCGCTGTGGGTGGCTGCCCTGATCGGTGAGGAAATCTTCGACTCGCTGCAACGGCAGATGATGGACGACCCGGAACTGCAGCCGATGATCCAGCGCCTGATGCGGATTCACGTCACCGAAGAGGCCCGCCACATCCAGTTCGCGCGCGACGGCGCACGCAAGCGGGTGCAGACGATGCCGCGGTTCAACAGGTGGGTGATGGCCAACGTCAACGGGCTCGGCGGCTACTTCTTCCGGTACCTGTTCAACAACCCGATTCCCTACGCGAGGGTGGGTCTGGATGCGGCGCGGGCACGCAAGCTGGCGCGCAGCAGCCCGCACCGGCACGAGGTCCACAAGTCCGGGTTCGCGCCGCTGGCGGCATTTTTGGCCGAGGTGGGACTGCTCGGACCGATCGCGCGCTTCGGGTGGAAGCGGACCAAGTTTCTGTGACGGCCATAGTCGTCGGCGCCGGTGTCATCGGACGGGGCGTAGCGACCGAGCTGCTGACGGCCGGCGTCACCGACTTCGTGGTCCTGGACAAGGCGCCTCAAGTCGGGCGCGACTGGCCGCCGGCGCTGGCCGACCGGCTACGGACCGGCTGCGAAATCGTCGGCTCGGTGTTCGACGACGACACCGACACCTGGACGTTGCGAACCAGCGCCGGCGAGACGTTGCGGGGTCGCGCCGTCATCGCCGCTCACCGACCGCCGTTCCAGCCATGGATACCGGAACTTAACGGGCACAACGACTTTCGGGGAGCGTCGTTCCACGCATCGGACTGGGATCCTGATTTCGATCCAGCCGGCAAGCGCATCGCGATGCTCGGCACGGATGCGGCTGCGGGCTATCACATCGGCCGGCTGAAGGAAGCGCCCGAGCCCTCGAAGGCCTCGGTTACCGTCTTGGCGCACGCACCGCGCTGGGTGGTCACGCACATGACGCCGTGGCTGCCGCTGCGCACCGTCCCGGTCCTGCGCTGGCTGCGCGCCCGCACCGGGCCCCGCAGCGGACCGTCGGTGGTCGACTCGCCGATCCACACTCTGACCCAGGCGGGCATCCGCACCCGCGACGGCGTTGAGCACCGCGTCGACGCCATCGTCTACGGCACCGGGTTCCAGATCCCCGACCGCGTGTCCGACGAGTCGCTGGTCGGAGCCTGCGGTCTGACCATCCGGCAGGCCTGGTACGACGGCATGGAGCCCTACGTGGGGATCGCCGTGCACGGTTTCCCTAACTATTTCTTCATCACCGGGCCCGATATCGGCATGCAGACCCGCTGCGTCGCCCAGTGCGTGGCGCTCCTGGACGGCACCGGTCGGACCCGCATCGAGGTGCTGCGCAGCAGCCAGCAGGTGTTCAACGAGCGCGCCCACCTGGGGCCGGCTCAGGTTCATCGGGCGATCAAGGCGTTCGACCTGACGTCCGGCGCGGCCGACGACGAGGAGACCTACGACGGCGCGGCGACGCTGATCATCGCCGGCGCCGCGCATCAGGTGCGCGTTCGGCTCCGAGGCCACCTCGATCCGATCGACGGCAATTACCACTGGCAGGGCACGGTATTCAGCTCGATACCCGACGACACGCTCAAACAGACGCGGGCGGCGACGCTGACCGTGGGCGAACGCACTGCTCCCGCGCGCATCGTCGAGCAAACACCGTGGGGCACACACTCCATCGCCGGGGTCGGCGCGCCGCCCTACCAGCTGATCTCTTAGCTGTTGACATCCGCGGAATACGGTTAAGCTGCCCCTAACCACACCGGAGGGTTGTCCACAACCTAAGTGGGTAATACACGTTAGTGTTGCGCGCAGCGGAGGATCAGACGCGACGAGATCGACATGTAAGGCGTAACCGACGGCGGTGCTTGCGACTGGCAACGTCGAGGCATCTTCCCGACTCGCCCCCGGATAGCGCTGCCTGCGCAACTCGCGCCGAGCGCACCGCGTCAACCAGCTCGCACGTCGAGGATGGTTAACGGAAATCAGAAGTTTTATGCCGCCGAAAGGCGGCATTCGTCGGCAATCGACCAGCTGAGGAACTCGAGGAGCACGAGATGGAACGGGACGACACGACGGCATCGGGCTGCCGGTTCGCGACGCCTTACCGCTTTTCGACCACATTTGGTGCGGGTGCGAAAGGGGCCGCGCGGTGAGCGCGATCGCCGATTCGGCGAGCCCGCTGGCCGTTGCGTCGCGTACCGAGGAATCAGTGGTCGTGCTGACCGTCGACGGTGTATTGGACACCGCCAAGTCGGCGGCCCTGCTGGACAGCATCATGAAGGCCACCCGCGAGGGGCAGTCCGCGGTCATCATCGACGTCACCGCGCTACGAGTGCCCGAAGAATCGGCGTGGTCCATCTTGTTGGGCGCGCGCTGGCAGACCGAAGGGCGCTCCGACGTGCCACTGCTGCTGGTCTGTGCGAATCGCACCAGCCGCGCGGCGATCGAACGCACTGGGGTGGCCCACTTGATGCCGGTGTACGCCAGCACTAAGACGGCGATGAAAGCCGTCGCCCGGCTTCCACGCAACAAGGTCCGGCGTGCGCAAGCGGAGTTGCCCGCCCACCTGACCAGCCTCCGCGAGTCGCGTCAGCTGGTCCGCGAGTGGTTCACCGCCTGGGCGCGGCCGCGGCTCATCCCAGTCGCGCTGGTGGTCGTCAACGTGTTCATCGAGAACGTGCTGGAACACACCGGCAGCGAACCGCTGATGATGATCGAGAGCGAGGGCCAGACCGCGACCATCGCGGTGTCCGACACCAGTTCCACACCCGCGGTGCGGCTGCCCTCGCCGGCGAAGGGCATCGACGTCTCCGGCCTGGCGATCGTGGCTGCGTTGTCGCGGGATTGGGGCAGCACTCCCACCGCGTCGGGCAAGACGGTCTGGGCGATCATCGGTCCGGAGAACCAGCTCTAGGCGCCCCCGGCGCGGGCCAAAATTAGAACACGTTCTAGTCTCGTGTTAGTGCCCGCCGACGGAAGGTAGATGACGTGCGGTTCAGCTTTGCGGAGTCACTGACCGATCCTTCGTTCTACATCCCGATGGCCAAGGCGGCGGACGAGGCCGGCTACCACAGCATGACGATCGCCGACAGCCTGGCCTACCCCTTCGAGTCCGACTCCAAATACCCGTACACACCCGACGGCAACCGCGAGTTCCTGGACGGCAAAGAGATCATCGAGACCTTCGTGCTGACCGCGGCACTGGGCGCGGTTACTTCGCGGTTGCGGTTCAACTTCTTCGTCCTCAAGCTTCCCGTCCGCCATCCGGCGCTGACCGCCAAGCAGGCGGGTTCGCTGGCCGCGCTGATCGGCAACCGGGTAGGACTCGGCGTCGGCACCAGCCCGTGGCCGGAGGATTACGAGTTGATGGGTATCCCATTCACCAAGCGCGGCAAGCGGATGGACGAATGCATCGAGATCGTCAAGGGTCTCACTACCGGCGACTACTTCGAGTTCCATGGCGAGTTCTACGACATTCCCAAGACCAAGATGAGCCCGGCTCCGACGCAGCCGATCCCGATCCTGGTCGGCGGCCACGCCGATGCCGCGTTGCGCCGTGCAGCGCGCCTGGACGGGTGGATGCACGGCGGCGGCAGCGATCCCGAGGAACTCGACCGGCTCATCGCCAAGGTCATGCAGTATCGCGAAGAAGCCGGCAAGAGCGGACCGTTCGAGATTCATGTCATCTCGACGGACGCCTACACCGTGGACGGCATCAAGCGGCTTGAGGACAAGGGCGTCACCGACATCATCGTGGGCTTCCGCTGGCCCTACATCAAGGGACCCGACACCGAACCGCTGGAGACGAAGATCCGTCACCTGGAACGGTACGCGGAGAAGGTGATTGCGAAAGTTTAGCGGCGGTCGCAAGCGCGGCGAAGCCGGGCGCAGCGGGCCGCCGCCATCAGATTAAGCGGTCACAGGGAATCCCATTTGGGCGCCCGCTTCTCTTGGTGCGCCTTGGCGGCTTCGGCCGGGTTGTTGGTGAAGCCGGTAAGCATCTGGGTACGGTTCTCGATCTCGACGGCATGACGCAAACTGGGCGCGTCCAGCGCGGTATTCAACCCAATCTTGGTCTGCCACACACCGAAAGCGTTGTTCTCGGCGATCGACCGCGCCATGTTCAACGACGCCGTAATCAGATGATCCGGCGCCACCACCTCGTGCACCAACTTGATGCGATAGGCCTCGTCGGCGTCGATGATGCGACCGGTCAGCATGAGTTCGCGCGCCACCCCGGCGCCGACGATCTTCGGCAGCAGATAGCTGGTGCCCATGTCCATCGACGAGAATCCCGCCCTGATGAACACCGATCCGAACCGTGCGTTCTCGGATGCGATCCGGATGTCGCAATGCAACGCGAAGGCCAATCCGCCACCGACCGCGACGCCGTTCACCGCGGCGATGACCGGGATGGGTAGTTCGTAGAGGCGGACGTACTGTTCGGCCAGACGAACTTGAGCGTCATAACTGGTCTTGAAGGGCGGGGTCGGCCGAGTGGTCTTGGTCCAAGCCTGACCTTCGCCGCTCAGGTCGGCGCCGGCGCAGAACCCGCGTCCGGCGCCGGTCAGTATCGCTACCCGGTATTCGCCTGAACCGAGTGCGTCCAGGCAATCGTCCATCGCGTCGATCAGCGACCCGTCGATGGCGTTCAGGCGCCTCGGGCGGTTCAGGGTGATCAGGGCGATTTCATCCTCGAGAGTTCCAAGTTCGACAGCAGCCATACCCGCACCGTAGGACACAGCGGGCGCTCAGGGATGCGACCTACCGTGGATTCGGCGCAACGTCGAAGGAGATTCCGCAAAATGACACGAACCGAAAGCGACACCTGGGACCTGGCCAGCAGCGTGGGGGCGACGGCCACCATGGTCGCCGCGGCCCGCGCAGCAGCGAGCCGGCGCGCGGAGCCGGTCATCACCGATCAGTTCGCCGAACCGCTGGTGCGCGCCGTCGGGCTGGAGGTGTTCACCAAGGTGGCCGCCGGCGAGCTGGATTTCGAGGATTTCGATCGAGACCTCGGATTTCCGCGGGTGACTGACACATTCGCGGCTCGCGCCCGCTATTACGACGACTACTTCGCCGAGGTAACCGCTGCGGGCATACGGCAGGTCGTGATCGTGGCCGCGGGGCTGGACTCGCGTGCTTACCGGCTTTCCTGGCCGACGGGAACGACGGTGTACGAAATCGACCAGCCCGAGGTGATCGGGTTCAAGACCTCGACGCTTCGTAAGCTCGGCGCCGAGCCCGGCGCCCAGTACCGGCCGGTGGGCATCGACCTTCGCGAGGACTGGCCGGCCGCACTACGGGCGGCCGGCTTCGACGCGACGGAGCCTACCGCGTGGCTGGCCGAAGGCGTGTTGATCGGCTTTCTGCCGCCTGAAGCCGAGGTTCGGTTGCTGGACAACGTCATTGCAATGAGTGCTGTGGGCAGCCGGTTCTCTGCGGACTACGGATCGCTCAACGCGGGTACGCCGGACGCGCGGGAACAGGCCCGGCTGATGGCCGCAGGCTGGCGGGCGCAGGGCCTGGACCTCGACATCGCCGAGCTTGCTTACCCCGGTGAGCACACCGACGTCGCCGCGCACCTGGAAGCACACGGCTGGCAGACGTCGACGCGCGGACTGCCCGACCTTTTCCGCGCTGCCGGGCTACCCGAGTTGGCGGAGGACGATCGGCGGAGCGCCGCGGCCACGATTCAGTTCGTGCGGTCCGGCAAGCAGTAGCCGCGAAGGCGGCGCCGCGGGAAATGCGTTGCCCGTTGCGCTTTCGCGTGAGCGCTGTGTACTGGTAGCCCCAGGAGTCACTCCAATCGCGGGCCTTCGCCTTGAGTGTGAACTGACGGCTTTCAGTGTGAAACAACGGCTTTCAGCGTGAACGTAGGGTGGGCCACAGCGCTAATTTTCACCCTGGCTTCACTCCCAAAGCCCTGGATTCACAGCCAAAGCCCAGACTTCACAGCCACGCTCACCTTGAGGCGATATGGACAACACTCCGAATTTCCAGTTACGGGTGGGACTCAGGACGAACGCTTGGCCAGCCACTCGGCCTGCATCACCAGCAGCGCCATCACTTCCAGCTGGGGTGTGTCGGTATCAAGTTCGCGGTAACGCTGGTAGACGTTGACGACGACGCGCTCGGCGTCCAGCCAGGTCGCGTATTCGCCGAGGTCGATCGTGTCGGCGGCCTCGGACCACGACAGACCCTTGCGGTAGGCGGCCTCGGTTTGTTCGGAGACGTGAGCGAGATAGCCGCGGACCGCGCGGATCCCGTCCGGATCGGTGACGGGACCATGCCCGGGCACCACCGTCGGCGCGTCCAGCGCGATCATCGCATCGCAGGCCGCGATCCAATTGGCGATCGGCCCCGCCCACACGATCGGCGTGCAGCCGATGAACAGCAGGTCCCCGCCGAACAGCACTCCGGCGTCGGGCACGTGCACTACCGAGTCCGCGGCGGTGTGCGCGGGACCCAGATTCAGCAGCGTGATCTGCCGGCCGCCGACGTCGATGGTGAGCTCGCGGTCAAATGTAAGGTCGGCGTTGCGCAGGTTGATGCCGCTGAAGTCAAAGTGCCCGAAGCGTTCTCGCGCGTACGGAGTGGCAACCGGACCGAGGTTGCCGGTCTGCGTCATGACCAGCATCTCCGGTGGCATGCCATGCGCGATCTCCTCGGCCGTGCCCGTGGCGGCGATGATTCGCACCGACGGGTCCAGCAGCTGATTGCCGTGCGTGTGGTCGCCGTTGGAGTGGGTGATCAGCACGTCGGTGATGGGTGCGCCATCGGTGATGGACTTCATCGCGGCGAGCATCTCGCGGGTCAGCGCCAAGTCGAAAAGGGTGTCGACGAGCAGCGAAGCACCGTCGCCGGCGACCAGCCCCGCGTTGCTCCAGCCGTATCCCCCATCCGGCAGTGTCCACGCCCACACCCGCTCGCCGACGTCGTGCAACCCGCGGGTGTAGGGGACCCGTGCGGGCGCGCGGTTGACCCGACCGGGGGCCGGTGCGGCATCCGGATTGGGCCGCGGCGCCAACGGGTGCGGCGCGCCGCTGGCGCGGACGGTTTGACGGGTCTCCCCCAACCCCTGTACCCGCAGGGTGACGACGTCGCCGTCGTGCAGCCAGCCCGGAAACGATTCCAGTGCGGTAAGACTCAGGTGTTCGACGAGAGTGCAGGTGGGTACTGTGCCGGAGCCGAAGACGTCGCCGGGGGTGAGCGTCACTCCGCGCGAGGCGTAGGAAATGACTTCACCGAAGCTCCAATCCATTTGCGCGGTGGACCCCGAACCGATCACGGTGTCGTTCACCAGTGCGCTCACCTGAAGGTCGAGCTTGCCAGGATGTGAGGGGTGGCGGTAGGGCTCCAGCTCATCCGGGGTGACGAGGTAGGGGCCCAACGTGACGCCGCTGTCTTTGCCTTTGGCCTGCCCGATCGCCAGCTGTCCCTCCAGCTGCTGCAGATCTCGGGCAGACCAGTCGTTGAAGATTGTGTAGCCGATGATGGCGCGTTCGGCTTCGTCGACAGTGAGGTCCTTGCCGCTTGTTCCGATGACCGCGGCGACCTCCAATTCGAAGTCCTGCCAGGCACTTCCGGGTGCCATCGGCGCGTCGTCGTAGGGACCCAGCACGGTTGCCGGACAGGCGAAGTAGAACGCGGGGACGCGGTACCAGGTGTCGGCGAGTACCCGTCCGGCACCGAGTGCGGCCTGACAGTTGCGCATGTGGTCCAAAAAACACAGTGAGTCCCGGATCGACGGCGGGCGCGGGATCGGGGCACGCAACCTTACGTCGGCCAACGGGACCGCGTCGTCGGAACCCAGTGCCTGCTCACCGGCTTCGCGCAGCCCGTCGGCGCCACGGCCGACCAGCTCCAGCAATGTCACACCCGGCGGCGCCGGATGGATCATGTCACCGGACAGCACTCCGGTACGTTCACCACCTTCCGGGCCTTGATACGTCACCCATTTCATTCGCGTATCACCTCACTCGGTTTCTTGTCCGGTCGCAGCCCCCGCCAACTCGGTTGGCGCAACCGGTTATCCGGGGTCCACTCGCTGTACCGCACCTCCCCGACCAGAACCGGTTCGACGAAGGTAACCCGCTTCGCGTCGGGTGCTGGGAGCGGTGCGTCGAACGGCGAGTTGTCGGTGTGCAGCGGTGTCAGCGTGGCCTTGAGGTTGGCTAGGTCGCGTTCGGTGAAGCCGGTGCCGACCCGTCCGGCGAAACGCAGGCCACCGCCAGAGGGGATGCCGATCAGCAGCGCGCCGATGCCGCTGCTGCGTCCGCCCTCTCCGGCACGCCACCCGCCGATGACGACTTCCTGCGTGTTCCAGTGCTTGTCCTTGACCCACGACGCCGACCGGCGGCCCGGCTGATACGTGGAGTCGCGCCGCTTGGCGACCACGCCCTCCCAGCCGTGCTGGCGGGAGTACTCGAGCGCCTCGGCGCCGTCACCGGGCAGCAGCTCCGGAACAATGAGATCGCCTGCGGCGGCAAGTGTTTCCAGCAGCTTTCGCCGGTCGGAGTAGCGGGCCCGCAGCAGCGAGCGGCCGTCCAGATAGAGCAAGTCGAACGCCCAGAACTCGATGCGGGTGGCGCGCACGCGGTTCTGCATTTCGTTGAAGCTGGGCACACCGGACTTGTCGAGCGCCACCACCTCGCCGTCGATCACCACGTGGTGGTCACTGAGAGCTTCTGCCAATGAAAGCAATTGGGGATATTCCTTGGTGACGTCGCGTCCGCTGCGGGACCTTAACCGCACGTCGCCGTGATCGGCGTCGACGAGTAACCGGTAACCGTCCCACTTGCCTTCGAAGGCCCACTGACTCGCCCTGAGGTTCGCCACCGAACCGTGGGTCGCAAACATCGGTGCCAGCGAGTCGAAGTCGAAGAACTTCTGATCCTTCATCCGGTGCGCCAGCCACTGGTCGCCGTTGGTTTGAATCAGGGCGTAGCGCCCGGAGATCCGGCTACCGTGCAGGTTGACAATGACCTCACCTTTTTCGGCGGAGTCATTGAACTTTTCGGTCTCGTAGGTTCCCGAGTCCCAAATGATCACCTTGCCCGCACCGTACTCGCCCTTCGGGATATTGCCCTGGAACGTGCCGTATTCCAAGGGGTGATCCTCGGTGTGTACCGCCAGGTGATTGACCGCCGTCGTCTCGGGCAGGTTCTTCGGCACCGCCCACGACACCAGCACCCCGTCTCTTTCCAGCCTGAAGTCGTAGTGCAGCCGGCGGGCGTGATGCTCCTGGATGACGAACGTATTGTTATGGCCGGTAATGGGTTTGGCGGCCGGCACCGGTTCTGGCGTCTTGGATGAGTCGCGCATGCTGCGGTACTTGGTCAGCCGGTCCGCGCCGGGCATATCGGCGTCCAGCGCCGCCAGCAGATCGCCGTCGCGGGCCACTCGGGTCAGTACCTCGTCGTAGCGCAGCTGGCGCAGCGAATCTGGGTCGTCGAGTTCCTCCCAGCTGCGTGGTGCCGCGACCGTCGGGTGCTCCCGGCCACGCAGTGAGTAGGGCGCGATGGTGGTCTTCGCACCGTTGTTCTGGCTCCAGTCCAAGAACACCTTCCCGGCGCGCAGACTTTTGGTCATCGTCGATGTCACCAGCTTGGGCATCGTCTTTTCCAGTTGCTGCGCAACGCGTTTAGCCAAAACAGAGGCTCCCCGGCTACTCACCGGCTCATCTAGCGGCGCGTAGAGGTGCAGGCCCTTGCTGCCGCTGGTGAGCGGGAAGGTGGTCAGCCCGATGTCGGTGATCAGATCCCTTACGGCGCGGGCCACCTCGGCCAGCTGGGCCATCGTCACGCCCTCACCGGGGTCCAGATCGAACACCAATCGTGTTGCCGGGCCCGGGTTTAGCTTTTCGCCTTTTCGGGTCCACTCGGCGACGAAGCGCCACTGCGGCACGTGCACCTCGAGCGCCGCCTGCTGCGCGATCCAGGCCAACCCGGGCGCGCTCTCGATGATCGGATACGTCGTGGTTCCGGACCGGTGCGTCACGCTGGCGCGCGGCAGCCAGTCCGGCGCCGAAGATGCCAGCTGCTTTTCGAAAAACGAGGCCTCCTCGACGCCGTTGGGCCAGCGTTTGCGGGTTGCCGGGCGCCGTGCGATATGCGGGACCATGAACTCGGCGATCGCGGTGTAGTAGTCGAAGACGTCGCGCTTGGTGGTTCCGGTGGCGGGGTAGAGCACTTTGTCGGCGTTGGTCAGCGTCACCCGCTGTTCCGGAGCCTTCGAGCCCATGGTGTCAACGTACTTCGTCGGGCTCGGCGGCCGGTAGAAGTAAGCACGGCGAAACAGCGGTTCCGGTGCCGCCGTCAGTACGCCAACCCGCCCATCAACAGCCCACTGTGGCGCATTTCACTGCACCGGTTAAACGCCTGTTGACGCCTGCAATATCCGATGTAACGGCGCGGTGCTCACTTAACGATTGCCGTCACGGCGGGTAGGTTCGACGACCAATGCGCCATGCCGACTGCCTGACGAGTGTCGTCACCCAGGGCTGCACCACTGCTGTTCCGCTGAGTAACGCCACATTGAAACTACATTCCCAACGGATGGACGTGCCCACCTATGACAGGTCGGCACTCCAGCGGGGTGTCGTTCACATCGGCGCGGGCAACTTCCACCGTGCTCATCAGGCCGTTTACTTCGACGACCTGGCCTGCTCGGGCATTTCCGATCAGTGGGGCGTCACCGGCGTCAGTCTTCGCTCCCGCGACGTCAAAGACGTGCTGTCGGCTCAGGATGGGCTTTACACCGTCGTACAACGCGGCTATGACCGCCAAACGGCCCGTGTGGTCGGCTCGATCGGCTCCTACCACTACGCGCCGAACGACACCGCTGCGGTCCGCGCCGCTCTGACTGATCCCCAAACCCGCCTCGTCAGCCTCACGATCACCGGCAACGGGTACTTCCTGGATCCGGTGACCCGCGAGTTCGATGCGGACAACCCCGACGTGCGTGCCGATCTTGTCGCGACGGATGGCTTTGCCACCGCGTGGGCATATCTGGCCGAGGCACTCGAGCAGCGTCGTCGCGCCGGTACCGCCCCGTTTACGGTGCTGTGTTGCGACAACATTCCCGACAACACCCAGGCCGCGCGAACCGCTCTGGTGTCGTTCGCCGCTCTACGCGATCCCGGGCTCGCCCGCTGGATCGACACACATGTCGCTTTCCCGTCGACCATGGTCGACCGCATCACCCCGCAGACGTCGAACTCGGAGCGCCAATTCGTCGAGCGCACCTTTGGCGTCGCCGACAAGTGGCCGGTGCTCACCGAACCGTATAGCCAATGGATCATCGAGGACGCCTTCAGCGACGGCCGCCCACCGCTCGATGAGGTCGGCGCCCAGTTCGTGACCGATGTCAGCGATTACAAGCTTCTCAAGACCCGTCTGCTCAACGGAACTCATATTGCGATCGCGTGTTTGGCCACGCTGGCGGGCTTTCAGCGCACCGACGAAGCGATGGGCAACCCCGTCATCTTCGATTACGTCGAGCAGCTCATGCGCGATGAGGTTCAGCCGCTGCTGCCGGCGGTGCCGGGGATGAACACACCCGGCTATCGGAACACGTTGCTCACTCGGCTGAGCAACCCCCGGATGAGCGACCAGTTGTCGCGACTGGCGCGCCGGGGATCGGAGAAGATGGCGTCGTTCCTGCTGCCGTCCCTGCATGAGGCGATCGAGCAGGACCGGCCGCACACGCTGCTGATGTTGGCTCTCGCGGGGTGGGCGCGCTATCTGCGCGGCTACGACCTCAACGGTCGCACAATCCGCATCGACGACCCGGAGTCAGGATTGCTCACCAAGTTGGCGACCATGGGAGGCGATAACCCTCGTCCGTTGCTGCGGCATGAAATCCTCGCCGACCTCCGTCTGATTCCCGGTTTCACAGAGCGCCTTGGCGTCATGATCGCGGACATCGATGAGCATGGTGTGATACCCACTCTGCGTCGAGCGTTGCAGGACAATGCGCGGGAGCTGGTGTTGCAATGAACCAGCCCGTCACGTTCATCCGCCCATTCGACCCGGCGCCGATCACCACCTTGCTCTGTGACGCCGATGACAACCTATTTCCTTCCGAGAGGCCGGCGTTCGACGCGTCGACCGAGGTTACGAATCGTTTCCTGGCCAGGTTCGGCGTGACCGCCCCGCTCAGCTCTGATGAGTTGCGTAAGCGGGCCGTCGGGAAAAACTTTCGTACCACGGCTCTCGACTTGGCGGTGCAGTGCGAAGTGCCGCTCGATGAGACGTTGGCGCAGGGGCGTCCCGCCGCGGTGGTTGCTTCAGCCGGCGACTTGGCGAGCGGCGACACGTTGTCCGCCGACGAACTCGAGCAGTGGGTGCGCGAAGAGCGCGAACGGGTCACCGCTCATCTGGCTGTCACCCTGACACCCGATCCGCAGGTGCTGGAACCGTTGCGAAACCTCGCGACGCACTACGCACTCGCGGCGGTCAGCTCCAGCGCCAGCAAGCGTCTGCGTGCGTGCTTCACGGCGACTGGCCTCGACTCGCTGATTCCAGAGTCTGTGACCTTCAGCGCGGAGGATTCTCTTCCGGTGCCGACCAGCAAACCCGACCCGGCGGTGTATCTGCACTCCGGCCAGGTACTGGGCGTCCAACCCGAACAAGGGCTGGCCATCGAGGACTCGGTGGCCGGCGTGGGTTCCGCGGTCGCAGCCGGCTACGCCGCCGTCGGAAACCTGATGTTCGTGCTGCCTGACGAACGAGATTGCCGCCGTGCAGAATTGATCGATGCCGGCGCAGTCGCGATAACCGACTCGTGGCGCGCCCTCGCTGACGCCCTTATGTTGTCGACCGCGACAGGTGGAAGCTCCCCCCGTAGGTAGGCGTCCGCGACCCGATTCGGGCCGTGGTCCGGGGAGGAGGTGGACAATCGTGTCCAGCGTGATGAACCTGAACAATGCAGCTCTGACGAGGCTGTCGATCGAAAAGCCGAGCTATGACCGCGGCGCCATCGGCGTCGGTATTGCCCATATCGGCGCCGGTCACTTCCACCGCGCCCATCAGGCCGCGTACATCAACCTGCTGCTGCAGCAGGGCCTGGCGCACGAGTGGGGCATCTGCGGTGTGGGGGTGATGCCGGCCGACTGGACCATGCGCGACGTCCTCGATGGTCAGGACGGCCTCTACACGCTGGTCCTGGAAAATCCGGACGGCAGCCGGGACGCACACGTGATCGGCTCGATCATCGACTACCGCTACGCGCCCGACGATCCCGAGTCGGCGCTGGAGGTACTGGTCGCGCCGTCCACCCGGATCATCTCGCTGACCATCACCGAAGGTGGTTATCGCGACCCGGACGGGCCCGCGTTCGCATTGATCGTCGAGGCCCTGGAGCGGCGCCGCGCGCGCGGGATCGCCGCACCGACGATCGTGTCGTGCGACAACATCGAGAACAACGGTGAGATCGCGCGACGGGCCGTCCTCGCGAATGCCGAAAGCCGAGATGCCGGCCTGGCGCAGTGGATCGGCGACGAGGTCCGGTTCCCGAGTTCGATGGTGGACCGGATCACCCCGGCCACAACCCTGCAGATGGCCGCGGAGGTGCGGCGCGATTTCGGCGTCAACGACCGGTGGCCCGTGGTGGCCGAGCCATTCACGGCCTGGGTGCTCGAAGATGATTTCGCCGATGGCAGGCCACCGCTGGAAAAGGCGGGCGTGCTGCTGGTTGACGACGTCGCTCCGTACGAGTTGATGAAGCTGCGACTGCTCAACGCCGGCCATCAGTGCCTGGCCTACTTCGCCCATCTGTGCGGCTTCAAATTCGTCCACGAGGCCGCGAGCGATCCGTTGTTCGCCGAATTCCTGCTTGCCTATTTCGAATCCGAGGCCATCCCGACGCTGCCACCGGTGCCCGGGATCGACCTGCACGACTACACCCGCACGCTGGTCGAGCGGTTCTCCAACCCGGGCTTGCGCGACACCGTGGCGCGGCTGTGCGCCTACTCGTCGGATCGCATCCCGAAATGGCTGATCCCGGTGATCTGCGACAACCTCGCCAGCGACGGCCCGGTCCGGGTGACGGCGGCGGTGGTGGCCAGCTGGGCCCGCTACGCCGAGGGCACCGACGAATGGGGTTCGCCGTACGAGGTGGTGGACCAGCTCGCGGACTCGCTGATCCCGATCGCGCGCTCGCAGTACGAGAATCCCACCGCGTTCATCGAGATCGCCGCCGTGTTCGGCGATCTGGCCCACCAGCCGCGCTTCGTCCAGGCATACCGCTGGGCGCTGGACTCGTTGCACAACCGCGGGGCACGGGCAACCCTGGAGGCGTTGCTACACGATGAGGCGGTGGACCCATGACCCGCGGGCTGGTGATCGGTGAGGCACTGATCGACACCGTCAACGGGGTCGATCATGTCGGTGGCAGCCCGTTGAATGTCGCCGTCGGATTGGCCCGGCTGGGACGGGGCGTGGATTTCCTGACCCACATCGGCGACGACGCACCCGGCCGGCACATCGCCGAATACGTCAAAACTGCTGGCGCACAATTAATCCCAAGCAGCGTTGCAGCTTCCCGGACACCTAGCGCGGTGGCGACCCTGGCCGCCGATGGCTCGGCCAGCTATGCCTTCGACCTGGACTGGGAGCTCTCCGGCATACCACCGGTGCCGCCGCCGCTTTTCGTGCACACCGGATCCATCGCCGCGGTGCGCGAGCCGGGCTGCCTGGCCGTCGCGGCCCTGCTCGACGCCTACCGCGTGTCGGCCACTCTCACCTTCGACCCCAACGTGCGACCGTCGCTGATCGTCGACCGGGATCTGGCCCGGGAAAGAATCGAGCATCTCGTTGAGCGCAGCGACGTCGTGAAGGCCAGCGCGGACGACCTGCGCTGGCTCAATCCCAACCACCCGCCGGAGGTGACCGCCCGAACCTGGCTGGCGTCGGGGCCCGCGGTTGTCGCGCTGACCCTGGGCGATCAGGGTTCGGCGGCGTTCTGCGCGGCCGGCGAGGCCCGAGTGGCCGCGCGGCCGGTGCAGGTGGTGGACACTGTCGGCGCCGGTGACGCTTTCATGGTCGGCCTGCTCGACACGCTTTGGGAACAGGGCCTTTTGGGTGGCGGGCGCCGCGCCGCGCTCCGTGGTATCAGGCTGGATGCGCTGACGGCGGCGCTTGACGCGGGGAGTGTGGCGTCGGCGCAGCGGGTCGCGCAGGCTGGGGCATAAGTAGCGCGAGAAGACGCAAAAGCCCCCGAATTCCGCCCGAATTAGGGGCTTTTGCGTCTGCTCGGCATTACGTGGGCATACTTACACCATGCGCTCCATCTGGAAGGGTTCGATCGCCTTCGGGCTGGTAAACGTCCCGGTCAAGGTGTACAGCGCCACTGAAGATCACGACATCAAGTTCCATCAGGTGCACGCCAAGGACAACGGACGCATCCGATACAAGCGGGTCTGCGAGGTGTGCGGCGAAGTCGTCGAATACAGCGATCTCGCCCGGGCCTACGAATCTCCCGACGGCCGAATGGTCGTGATCACCGACGACGACATCGCCACGTTGCCCGAAGAGCGCAGCCGCGAGATCGAGGTTCTGGAGTTCGTCCCGGTCAGCGAGGTCGACCCGATGCTGTTCGACCGCAGCTACTTCCTTGAGCCGGATTCGAAGTCGTCCAAATCGTATGTGCTGCTGGCCAAGACTCTCGCCGACACCGACCGGATGGCGATTGTGCATTTCACGCTGCGCAACAAGACCCGGCTGGCGGCATTGCGCGTCAAGGATTTCGGCAAGCGCGACGTGATGGTGGTGCACACCTTGTTGTGGCCCGACGAGATCCGCGACCCCGATTTCCCCGTGCTGGACAAGAAGGTCGACATCAAGCCCGCCGAACTCAAGATGGCCGGGCAGGTGGTGGACTCGATGGCCGACGACTTCAACCCCGATCGCTACCACGACACCTATCAGGAGCAGCTGCAAGAGCTGGTCGACGCGAAACTCGAAGGCGGGGAAGCGTTTACCGCCGAGGAGAAACCGACGGAGCTGGACGAGGCCGAAGACGTCTCCGACCTGCTTGCCAAGCTGGAAGCCAGCGTGAAGGCCCGCTCGGGTAGCAGCAAACCTGCAAAAAAGACCACCGCGAAAAAGGCCAGCCCCGCTAAAGCGGCCAAGAAGACCCGCGCAAAACAGGCGTCGAAGTCCTAACCAAAGCGGCCTCGATTCACATATGCTCATCGTGCTGCCGATCCTGAACCTAGGAGTCCTGTGAAGTTCAAACGAACTGGCACCGCGTTAAGCCTGGTGGTCGCCAGCACACTGCTGTTATCGGCTTGTGGTGGCCATTCGAATACCCCGTCGGCGTCAACATCGAGCACTCCCTCGGTGCCGGTGAACTGCGGCGGTAAGAAGAAAATCAAGGCCGCCGGTTCGACCGCGCAGAAGAACGCCATCGAACAATTTGTGTATGCCTACATACGCGCATGCCCCGGCTACACGCTGGACTACGAAGCCAACGGCTCCGGTGCCGGACTGAAACAATTCATCGGTGGCCAGAGCGACATGGCGGGTTCCGACTCGCCGATGGATCCGGCCAAAGGTGAGACCGACCGGGCATCGGAGCGTTGCGGATCGCCGGCGTGGGATCTACCGGTGGTGTTCGGTCCCATTGCGGTCACCTACAACATCAGCGGCGTGACCTCGCTGAATCTCGACGGGCCCACGGTTGCGAAGATTTTCAACGGCGGCATCACCAAATGGGATGACCCGGCGATCAAGGCACTCAACGGCAACAACGCTCTACCGCCGACGCCCATCCACGTCGTCTTTCGCTCCGACGAGTCCGGCACTACGGACAACTTCCAGAAGTACCTCGATGCCGCTTCCAACGGCGCGTGGGGAAAAGGCGCCGGAAAGGTGTTCAAGGGTGGCGTCGGTGAGGGCGCCGAACACAATGACGGCACGTCGCAAGCTCTGAAGAGAACCGACGGGTCGATTACCTACAACGAATGGTCGTTCGCCGAGGGCCATCAATTGATGAAGGCGCAAATCATCACCTCAGCGGGTCCCGATCCGGTGCCGATCAACACCGAAACGGTCGGCAAGACGATTGCCGGGGCTACGATCAAGGGCCAGGGCAATGACCTGGTGGTGGACACGTCGACGTTCTACAAGCCACAGCAGCGCGGCGCCTACCCGATTGTGCTGGTGACCTACGAGATCGTCTGCTCGAAGTACCCCGATACGCCCACCGGCACTGCCGTAAAGGCTTTCATGCAGGCCACAATTGGTGACGGCCAAACCGGTCTGGACGAGTATGGCTACATTCCGTTGCCGAGCGCGCTTCAATCGAAACTGGTGCCGGCGGTCAACAGTATCGCGTAAATGCGTGCATCACCCTGAGCCACAACGGGTTTGGGTGTGCTCCGACCGATAAAAGTCGATGCTGTCCGCTGGCAACTGTGTGGGGAGTTTTCAAGATTCACTGTGAGTAACGCGATTCTGTAGCGCGTTGGTCGCCGAGGATTTACCGTGTGGTAACCATCGGTTTTCCGAAGGCTTGTTAGGGCCGTCCGGAATGGGTGGCGGGTGAAGGGAGCGTCGACGGTGAGTAACGCCGTTTCGCGGGAAGGGTCCCTGTTCGGGCCCTATCAGCTGGTGCGTCTCATAGGTCGCGGCGGGATGGGCGAGGTCTATGAAGCCGAGGACACCCGCAAGCACCGGGTAGTGGCGGTCAAGCTGATCTCGGCGCAGTACTCCGACAACTCGGTGTTTCGTGCTCGGATGCAACGTGAAGCCGACACCGCGGGACGGCTGACCGAGCCGCACATCGTGCCGATCCATGACTATGGCGAGATCGATGGCCAGTTCTACGTGGAGATGCGCTTGATCGACGGCGTCTCGCTGCGGCAGATCCTGACCCAGACCGGTCCTATGGCCCCGGCGCGGTCGGTCGCGATCATTCGCCAGATCGCCGCCGCGCTGGATGCCGCCCACAGCGCCGGCGTCACCCACCGCGATGTCAAGCCGGAAAACATCTTGGTCACCAACCAGGACTTCGCCTATCTGGTTGATTTCGGTATCGCCCGCGCCGCCTCTGATCCCGGACTGACCCAGACCGGAACGGCTGTCGGGACCTATAACTACATGGCCCCGGAGAGGTTCGGCGACACTGAGGTCACCTACCGTGCCGATATCTACGCGCTGGCCTGCGTGCTGGACGAGTGCTTGACCGGTTCGCCGCCATATTCGGCCCAAAGCGTCGAACGACTGATCGCGTCGCATCTGATGGAGCCTGCGCCGCGGCCCAGCCAGCTTCGGCCCGGCAGAGTACCGGCGGCATTGGACGATGTGATCGCGAAAGGCATGGCCAAGAATCCGCTGGACCGCTATCTGAGCTGCGGTGATCTGGCTGAGGCCGCTCATGACGCGCTCACCACATCCGAGCAGCGCCAGGAAGCCACCATTCTGCGGCAGGGCGACAACGAGACCCTGATGGCCCCTGTTGTCGATCCGAATGTGGCCGGCTGGTCCAGCTACAGCGGCTCGGGTGCCCAGCCGCAGCAGGCCTCCGGCGGCTACCCGCAGCAAGGCTCCGGCGGCTACGCACAGCAAGGCTCCGGCGGCTACCCACAACAGGCCTCCGGCGGCTACCCACAACAGACTTCCGGTGGCCACCCGCAACAGGCGACAGGTTCCTACGCGCAGCAGTCCTCGGGTGGCTACCCGCAGCAGACCTCGGGCGGCTACCCGCAGGCACCGACGGCCATGGGACCGACACCGCAGCAGCAGGGCTCGCGCGATTACCCACAGGCCGCAACGGCCATGGGACCGACGCCGCAATACTCCAGCGGGGACCAGACCATGATGGGGCCCGCGCAGCAATTTCCCACTGGTAACGAGACCATGATGCGTCCCGTGCCGACGGACAGCGGCGGTCACACGCCGGCGCCCAACACGTCCGACCAATGGACCCAGGCCAGCCCTGCAGTAGGCGGCGGCTGGCCCAGCCAGCCGGGCGTCGGCGGCACAGGCCAGCAGGCACCGCCCAGCCAGCAATTCGAGCCCGCGGGCAAGCGCCGGGACAAGAAGAAATTGCTGCTTATCTTGGCAGGAGCCGCGGCGCTCTTGCTCGCGATCGTGTTGATCGCCGTGTTCGCGTTTGGCGGTTCGGAGAACACCCCGGGACAGGCGGAGCTGAAGCCGGGGCAACAACAAGAGCTGCCGTTCAAAGGCCTCAACTTCCACCTGTCCCCCGGCGGGGTGGCGGTGGACAGTTCCGGCACCGTCTACGTAACCAGCCAGGGCATGTACGGCAAGGTGGTGGCATTGCCCGCCGGGTCGAGCGCGCCGGTGGTGAAGCTATTCACCGGACTGTACGAGCCCAAGGGCATAGCGGTGGACAGCAGTAGCAGGATCTATGTCGCCGATTCCAACATGCGAGTCGTGACGATGGGAGCCGGATCGAACAACCAGACCGACATGCCTTTCGCCGGTCTCGACTACCCCGAGGGCCTGGCGGTGGATTCCCACGGCGCCGTCTATGTCGCTGACCGCGGCAACGCGAGGGTGGTGAAGCTGGAGCCGGGGTCGACCAACCAGATCGTGCTCTCATTCGACGGGCTCAAAAACCCCGACGGCGTCGCCGTGGACAGCAGTGGCAATGTCTACGTCACCGACACCGACCACAACAGGGTGCTGAAACTGGATGCCGGGACGGGCACCCAGTCTGTCCTGCCATTTACCGGCCTTACCCTGCCGTGGGGAATCGCGGTGGATAAGGACGGCGCCGTCTACGTCACCGACCACGACAACAACGCTGTGCTGAAGCTGCCGGCCGGAGCGAACGCCTCGACGGTGTTGCCATTCCAGGGCCTCAACACGCCCTTGTCGGTGGCGGTGGATAAAGACTTGAACGTGTACGTTGCAGATCGCGGCAACGGGCGGGTGCTGAAACTCAAGCAGTGACCGGCTACCGGCGTCGTCGGCTGGTAATTAAGCGGATCGCCGCGGCGGTCAGGTTGATCAATGCCACGATCAGAATCAACGTCAGCGCAGCACCCCAATACCGCAGGATGCTGGCCATTTGCGGTTGGTTGTATTCGGTATAGATCAGCAGCGGCAACGAGGCCATATTGCCGTGGAAAATGTCGTAGTTGATCGACCGGCTGTACCCCACCAGCACCAGCACCGGCGCCGTCTCACCCAGGACGCGGGCGAGCGCCAGCAGGACACCGGCGACGATGCCCGGCATCGCGATGGGGAAGACGATCCGTACGATCGTTTTCCATTTGGGAATTCCCAACGCATAGCTGGCTTCTCGCAGTTCGTCGGGCACCAGCCTGAGCATCTCCTCGGTGGCCCGGATCACCACCGGCAACATCAGCAAGACCAACGCCAACGACACCGCGAAGGCGCTCTGCTCAAATCCCAGGGTGAAGATCCACATGCTGAAGATGAACAGCGCAGCGACAATCGAGGGCACCCCGGCGAGCACGTCGACCATGAAAGTGGTTAGCCGCGCCAGTCGTCCAGAACCGTACTCCACCAGGAACACCGCGGTCATGATGCCCAGCGGCACGGCGAGGATGGCAGCCATTCCGGACTGCACCACGGACCCATAGACGGCGTGGTACACGCCGCCGGCAAGCTCGTTCGGCAACACTCCTCGCAGCGAGTGGGTCCACCAGCCCGATCGGGTGGCCGCATACCAGCCGCGCGCGATCACCACCCACAGCACCCAGACCAGCGGTATCAGCGCGATGATGAATGATGCGACGAAAAACGTTGCCGCAATGTTGTTTTCGATTCGTCGCCGGAGGCTCAGCTGGCGAACCACCGTCGCTTTCAGCGGCCGGTCGAGCGCATCGATACTCATTGCGCGCTCACCCGTTGACCTTTCCGCCGGCGATCGCCCGAGCAATAGCGTTGACCACGAACGTCAGGACGAACAGCGCGAATCCCGCGGAAATGTAGGCTCCGGTCGGCAGTGGTTGGCTGAATTCCCCTGCTGCGGAGGCGATCTTGGAAGCGAACGTATTACCACCGTCAAACAGCGACCACTTCCCCGGTTTGGGTGCCGAGCGCAGGATGATCAGCACGGCCACCGTTTCGCCCAGCGCGCGACCAAGACCCAGCATCGACGCCGCGATCACACCGCTGCGACCGAAGGGCAGCACGGTCATTCGGATGACTTCCCATTTTGTCGCGCCCAGCGCTTGGGCTGCCTCGATGTGCATATGCGGCGTCTGCCGGAAGACTTCTCGCGACACTGAGGTGATGATGGGCAGGATCATCACCGACAGCACGATGCTGCCGGTGAAGATAGTGCCACCACCGGCCAGCGATACGTTGCCCGACTTGAACAGAAACAACCATCCCAGGTGGCTGTTGAGAAACCGGGCGAATGGTTCGATCTGCGGTGCCAGCACACGGATCCCCCACAGGCCGAAGATGATCGACGGCACCGCGGCCAACAGATCAACCACCGCGGCAAACGGACGGGACAACCTCTGCGGTGCGTATTGGGTGAGGAACACCGCGATCCCGATCGCGATCGGTACGGCCAACACCAGCGCGGACATCGAACTGAGCACCGTGACCATCAACAGGTCGCGGATGCCGAAATTGAGGTTCTTGTCGTCGTAGGTGTCGAATAGCGCACTGGTGAAGAAGTTTGCGTGGTTCGCGCGCAACGACGGGACGGCACGAAGCAGTAGGAATACTGCGATCAGCAGGATCGCGGCGACGATCGTGGAACCGGCTGCCCCAGCGGTCAACTTGAACAGCCGGTCGCCACGTCGTGCCGCGCGCCCATCCGGGGCCGCTAGCGCGGACTTTGACCCGTTTGGGCGTTGCCGCCGCGCTAGCGGTCCGCGGACCATAAGGAAATCAAATCAGGCAATGGCGTTGACCGCAGCCGACAACCTCGTTTTGAAACTGTCCGGAAGCGGGACATAACCGTTGTCCGCCAAGCCATTTTGTCCAGGGCCAATGGTGGCCTGCAGGAACGCCTTCACGGCTGGGCCGGTATCGGCGTCCGGATACTTCGAGCAGACGATTTCGTAGGTCGCCAGCACGATCGGGTAGGAGCCCTGCTGCGACGGGTTGTAGAACGACGACGTGTCGATCTTCAAATCGTTGCCCTGCTGCGGAAGCTTAGCCCCGGCGATCGTCTTTCCAACCGAGTCGGTACTGATCGCGACCGCATCGCCACCCGCCGACGTGGCAACCTTGGCCGTGTTCAGCTTCTGCGACTGGGCGAACGACCACTCGGTGTAGGTAATCGAACCTGGGGTGGTCTTGACGGCGTCCGCGACGCCCTGGCTGCCCTCGGCGCCCTCGCCAGTGCCGCCGTTGAACGTCTTTCCGCCGCCCTTGCCCCAGGCACCCTTGGAAGCGGCATCCAGGTATTTCTGGAAGTTGTCCGTAGTACCCGACTCTCCCTTGCGGTAGACGACGTGAATCGGGTCACTGGGCAAGTGGGAGCCCCTGTTCAGATCCTCGATCGCGGGATCGTTCCATTTGGTGATGTCACCTTTGAAGATCTTCGCGAGCGTAGAGCCGTCCAGGTTCAACGAGGTGACGCCGTTCAGGTTGAAGGCGACCGCGATCGGGCCGAAGACCACCGGCAGGTTCCACGCCGGTGAGCCGCAGCGCCCCTGCGCCGCAGTCGCCTCGTCGGGGCTAAGCGGTACGTCTGAGCCGCCGAAATCGGTTTGCTTGCCGGTGAACTCGCGGACTCCGGCGCCCGAACCACCGCCCGTGTAGTTCAGCGTGTGATCGGGGCAGGCCTGCTCGAATGCCTTGGAGAAGAGGTTCATGGCGCTTTGCTGCGCCGTCGACCCACTGGCCTTCAGCGTTTTCTTACCGCCGCAGCTGACGTTCCCTCCGCCTGCCCCCGACGGGCCCGACGTTGCGCTTCCTCCGGTGGCATTCTTGTCGCTACCACATCCTGACAACACCAGTGCGCCGGTTGCCAGGACGCTCACCACGGCGCCAAATCGTTTGAGTTTCAATTTAGTTCCTCACGGTTGAAATGAAACATGTTCGCCGCCGCCCCTCTCCAGCAGCTTTGCCAGCCGTCTTCTGCAGGCACGACGTTACATTAGCAACATGTAACATTCGATAGTTTCTTCGGGCGACACTTTCTTGAGGGAGTAGTCGCTGCTCAGCCACTCCGGACCGCCCTGGATTCGTTCGCTACATCCGTGTGCCAAACTAGAACCTGTTACAAAAAAGCTGCCATCCTCATCGGCTGGGTTGGTGCCGGCTTCGGCCGACAACTGAAAACAGAGAGGCCGCAATGATCCTGGACAGGTTCCGTCTCGACGATAAAGTCGCTGTCATCACCGGTGGCGGTCGCGGGCTGGGGGCGGCCATCGCGCTGGCTTTCGCCGAGGCCGGAGCGGACGTTGTGATCGCTTCGCGAACGCAGTCTCAACTAGAAGCCGTCGCCGAACAGGTCCGCGCCACCGGCCGGCGCGCGCACGTCGTCGCCGCCGATCTGGCCCATCCCGAGTCAACCGCTGAGCTGGCCGCCCAGGCCGTCGACGCGTTCGGGAAACTGGACATCGTCGTCAACAACGTCGGCGGGACTATGCCGAATACGTTGCTGACCACTTCAGTCAAGGACCTCAAAGACGCGTTCACCTTCAACGTCGCCACCGCCCACGCCTTGACAGTCGCGGCCGCTCCGTTGATGCTCCAGCACTCCGGCGGCGGCAGCATCATCAACATCACCTCCACGATGGGCCGGCTGGCCGGACGTGGCTTCGCCGCCTACGGCACCGCGAAGGCGGCGCTGTCGCACTACACGCGGCTGGCGGCGCTGGACCTGTGCCCTCGCATCCGGGTCAATGCCATCGCACCTGGCTCGATCCTGACCTCGGCGCTGGACGTAGTGGCCGCCAACGACGAGCTGCGCGCCCCGATGGAGAAGGTGACCCCGATGCGTCGCCTCGGCGACCCCGTCGACATCGCGGCCGCGGCAGTCTATTTGGCGTCCCCAGCGGGCAGCTTCCTCACCGGCAAGACGCTCGAGGTCGACGGCGGCCTCACCTTCCCCAATCTCGACATCCCTGTCCCGGACCTGTGATGACTCGCGAGAAGACGCAAAAGCACCCGCACGCACGGCGTGTCGGGTGCTTTTGCGTCTTCTCGCGGTCTCATCCAGACCCCTAAGGAGCCCGTCATGGCCATACCCGTCGTCCAGCTTGGCACCGGCAACGTCGGCATCCACTCGCTGCGCGCGCTCATCACCAACCCGGACTACGAGCTCACCGGCGTCTGGGTGTCATCGGATGCCAAGGCCGGCAAGGACGCCGCCGAAATCGCCGGCCTTGCGGAGTCGACCGGCGTGAAAGCCAGCACCGACCTGGACGCCGTATTGGCCACCGGTCCGCAATGCGCGGTCTACAACGCCATGGCCGACAATCGGCTGCCCGAGGCGCTGGAAGACTACCGGCGTGTCCTGGCAGCCGGGGTGAACATCGTCGGCAGTGGGCCCGTCTTTTTGCAGTGGCCGTGGCAGGTACTGCCCGAGGAGCTGATAAAGCCACTGGAAGACGCTGCTCGCGAAGGTAATTCGAGCCTGTACGTCAACGGTATCGACCCGGGCTTCGCCAACGACCTGTTGCCGCTGGCCTTGGCCGGCACCTGCCAGAGCGTCGAGCAGGTGCGGTGCATGGAGATCGTCGACTACGCGACTTATGACAGCGCCGTCGTCATGTTCGACGTGATGGGCTTCGGTAAGCCGATGGACGATATCCCGATGCTGTTGCAGCCCGGCGTGTTGAGCCTGGCGTGGGGATCGGTGGTCCGGCAGCTTGCGGCGGGCCTGGGTATTTCGCTGGACGAGGTCACCGAAACCTACGTCCGGGAACCGGCACCGGAAGCCTTCGACATCGCCTCGGGTCATATTCCCGAAGGCAGCGCCGCGGCGGTGCGGTTCGAGGTGCGCGGCATGGTCGACGGCGAGCCCGCCGTCGTGCTGGAACACGTCACTCGGCTGCGTGAGGACCTGTGTCCGGATTGGCCCCAGCCCGCGCAGCCGGGCGGTTGCTACCGCATCGAGATCACCGGCGAACCGTCCTACGCCATGGATATCTGCCTGAGCAGCCGCAACGGCGATCACAACCACGCCGGGCTGGTCGCAACCGCGATGCGGATCGTCAACGCGATCCCGGCCGTGGTGGCTGCCGCACCGGGGATCCGCACGACCCTCGATCTGCCCCTGGTCACCGGGCGCGGGCTCTTTGTGCCGAGCAGACGCAAAAGCCCGTGATTCGGCCCCGGATTAGGGGCTTTTGCGTCTGCTCGGCGGGGTGAAACAATTGCGTTCCTTTCGGCGTTGCGATCAGAGTCGTTGCGCCGAAAGGGGATCCCATGTCGAATCGTCGATTTCTGATCACCGGAGCGTCAAAGGGCATTGGCCGCGAGGTGGCTGACCGGTTGGCAGCCGGGGGACACCAGCCGATCGGCCTCGCCCGGTCTGCGCCTTCGGATTTTCCCGGGCAGTTCCGCGAGGTCGACCTCGCCGATCGGGCCGCGACCGCGAAAGCCCTCGAGCGGATTGTTGCCGAAGGCTCCGTCGACGGGGCGGTCAACAACGTGGGTTTGGCGCGCTTCGGCCGCATCGGCTCGATAGACCTTGACGATCTGTTCGCCACCTATGACATGAATGTGCGCACCGCGGTTCAGGTGGTGCAAGCGGTGCTGCCCGGCATGTTGGCCAATAAATGGGGTCGCATCGTCAACGTCACCAGCTTGACGACGCTCGGGGTCGCAGAACGCACTCCGTACGCCGGCGCGAAGGCCGCGCTCGAAACGGCAACGCGTATCTGGGCCGGTGAGCTTGCCTCCACTGGCATCACCGTCAACGCGGTAGCTCCCGGACCCATCGAAACCGAGATGTATCGCGAACGTAGCCCCGTGGGATCGGAGCGCGAATCCCGCCTGCTCGAAACCATTCCGCTGCGCCGGGTTGGCACTCCCGCTGAGATCGCCCATGTGATCTGCATGCTCTTGCATGACGACGCCGGGTACCTGACGGGTCAGATCGTTCGGGTCGACGGCGGCGGCAGCATCATCTCGGCCTAACGCGCCGGCGAGCAGACGCAAAAGCCCGTGATTCGGGCCCGGATTAGGGGCTTTTGCGTCTGCTCGCGGTCCTTCGGTTAACCTCACTTTCCTATCCGGGTTGACGAAATTGAGGGTCGAAACGTTGGCGCAGGGCACTCAGACCTCGCTCAAGACGAGCTGGTATCTGCTCGGTCCAGCCTTCGTCGCGGCCATCGCCTATGTCGACCCCGGAAATGTCGCGGCCAACGTCAGCTCCGGCGCGCAGTACGGCTACCTGCTGCTGTGGGTCATCGTCGTGGCCAACGTGCTGGCGGGCCTGGTGCAATACCTGTCGGCGAAGCTCGGGCTGGTGACCGGTCGCTCGCTGCCCGAGGCGATCGGCAAGCAGATGAGCCGCCCGCTGCGGCTGTCGTTCTGGTTGCAGGCCGAACTCGTGGCGATGGCGACCGATGTCGCCGAAATGGTCGGCGGGGCCATCGCCTTGCACGTGCTGTTCAATCTGCCGCTGCTGGTGGGCGGGGTGATCACCGGCGCGGTGTCGCTGCTGTTGCTGATGGTCAAGGACCGTCGCGGCCAGCTGTTGTTCGAGCGTGTCATCACCGGGTTGCTGCTGGTGATCGCGGTCGGCTTCGCGGCCAGTTTCTTCGTCGCGACTCCCCCGCCCGGCGACGTGCTCGGCGGACTGGTGCCGCGGTTCCGCGGTACCGAGACGGTGCTGTTGGCCGCCGCCATCCTGGGCGCCACCGTGATGCCCCACGCGGTTTACCTGCATTCGGGTCTGGCCATCGACCGGCATGGACATCCCGAAGAGGGCCGACACCGCCGTCACCTGCTGCGAGTCACCCGCTTGGACGTAGTCCTGGCGATGGCGGTCGCCGGAACGGTGAACGCGGCGATGCTGCTGGTCGCTGCGATCAACCTGCAGAACCACGGCGTGGCGGCTTCCATCGAGGGTGCCTACACGGCCATCCACAACACCTTGGGGGCCACCATCGCGGTGCTGTTCGCGATCGGGTTGCTCGCGTCCGGCCTCGCGTCGTCGTCGGTGGGCGCGTACGCCGGCGCGCTGATCATGCAGGGGTTGCTGCACCGGTCGATCCCGATGCTGGCGCGCCGCTTGATCACGCTCTGCCCGGCCGTGGCGATTCTGGCGCTGGGCTTCGACCCGACGCGCACCTTGGTGCTCTCCCAAGTCGTGCTGTCTTTCGGGATACCGTTCGCGGTGCTTCCGCTGGTCCGGCTGACCAGCAATCGCAAGCTGATGGGTACCGACACCAACCATCCCGTCACCACCGTCGTCGGCTGGGCGGTGGCGATCATGGTCAGCCTGCTCAACGTCGTGCTGATCTATCTGACGGTGAGCGGGGCGGCGTAGCGCGCAGGTCAGACCGTGCGGCAGGATGGAAAGCGTCGTCAACCGTGAAGGCTTGCGGGGAGTTAGCTTGCGTCAACATATTTCGGTGACGGGCTGAATGCCGGCCCGCCGCCATTCTTATTTCGCATACGGTTCCAACCTGTGCGTCAGGCAAATGGCAGCGCGCTGCCCCGACGCAACGGATCCCCGCCCCGCGGTGCTCAACGATCATGACTGGCTGATCAACGAGCGTGGCGTTGCCACCGTCGAACCGTTCGTCGGCAACCAGGTGCACGGCGTGCTCTGGCAGGTGTCCGACCACGACATGACCGCCCTCGACAGCGCCGAAGGGGTACCGGTGCGCTATCGGCGCGACCGCCTGACCGTGCACACCGGCGTCGGGCCGGCACCGGCGTGGGTCTACATCGATCATCGCGTGACTCCGGGTCCACCCCGGCCCGGCTATCTGTCGCGGATCATCGACGGCGCCGTGCACCACGGGCTGCCGCAAAGCTGGATCGACTTCCTGCATCGCTGGGACCCCGTGCATTGGCCGCGGCCAGTAGTGCCGTCTGCGGATGGGCCGCATTCACTTTCGGCACTGTTGATCGAGCCGGGGGTGGTCGAGACCAGCCGGCTGCGGTCGCGTTTCGGCTTTCTCGCCATTCACGGCGGCGGCCTCGAGCAGATGACCGACGCAATCGCCGAACGCGCTGCCGAGGCGGCCGGGGCGTCGGTGTATGTGCTGCGGCATCCCGACCGATACCCGCACCACCTGCCGTCGGCCCGTTTCAACCCGAGCGAGTCAGCTCGGCTGGCCGAGTTCCTGGAACACGTCGACGTGGCGGTCTCGCTACATGGGTACGGCCGCATCGGACGCGGCACCCAACTGCTGGCCGGAGGCCGCAACCGCGCACTGGCCGCTCACGTGGCCCGGCATATCGACCTGCCGGGATACGAGGTTGTCACGGATCTCGACGCCATCCCGCCTGAACTGCGGGGTCTGCATCCGGACAATCCGGTCAACCGGGTGCGCGAGGGTGGGACGCAGCTGGAGCTGTCGGTTCGAGCCCGGGGTCTCAGTCCGCGCAGTTTCGCCCCGTCGACGATGCGGGCCGGAAAGGGCCGGTCTAACCATGGTTCGCGCGACGACGGCTGGCCACCAGTCACCACAGCCCTGGCGCAGGGCTTGGTGGCCGCGGCACGGTCCTGGTAAGTGTTACTTAGATCGTTTAACGGAGGTAGTCGGTGGCCAAGGACTTTCGCTTCGCGCTGAGCATCCGCTTCTTCAAATCCCGCGTGGCATTGGAGGAGACAGCCAAACGCGTGGAAGACCTTGGGTTCGACGCGATCTGTGTGCCCGACCATCTCGGCGCGGCTGCACCCATGCCGACGCTGACCGCCGTGGCGATGGTGACCACGAGGCTCCGGCTGAGCATGTATGTGCTCAATGCCGCCTTCTACAAGCCGGCCCTGCTGAGCAGAGATCTGGGCGCTCTGGACCAGCTCAGCGGCGGACGTCTGGAGATCGGGCTGGGCACCGGTTACGCCCGTGAAGAGTTCGACGCCGCCGAACTGCCTTATCCCAGCGCCGGAGCCCGGGTCGACTACCTCGAGCACATGACGAAGTACCTTAAGCAGCACCACCCGACCACACCGATCCTGATCGCCGGCAACGGCGACCGGGTACTGACCCTGGCCGCTCGGCATGCCGACATCATCGGCCTGACCGGTTCCCGTGTGCGCGACGTCGACGACCCCCTGGCCGAACGCATCGAGTTCGTCCGTAACGCCGCCGGTGGCCGCTTTGACCCACTGGAGCTGAACCTGGCGATCACCGCCGTGCCGGCCGAGGGCGAGACCATGCCGGACTTGTCAATGACGCGCAGGTACGCATCGGAGCTGTCCGATGAAGAGTTGTTGGAGCTGACTTCGGTGCTCAGTGGGTCACCCAGCGAGATGGCCGATACGTTGACCGGCTATCGCGAGAAGTACGGCGTCACATCCTTCACCGTGCAGGACAAACATATTGACAACTTCGCGAAAGTGATCGCTGAGCTGCGGTGATATTGATGCACTTTCGATACAGATGTAAATTTGATGTTCGTCGCGGACTTGAGCACATGGTGCAGATTTATCCGCGACGCGACGTGGCTTCCGACACCTGGCAGCCGCCCACACCGCGCCGCCTCGGTCCGTTTCGTGTGTCCGAAGACGCGTGGCGCGAGCTCGCCAACAAGGCCTGAGTCACCCGTGCTCTCGATCGATACGAACGTCCTGCTGTATGCGCAAAACCAGGATTGCCCCGAACATGGCGCCGCCGCCGCCTTCCTCGTTGAGAGCGCTGGTCGGACGGACGTCGCAGTTTGTGAGCTCGTGCTCATGGAGCTGTATCAATTGCTGCGGAACGCTGCGGTGCTAACGCGGCCGCTCGACGGCCCCGAGGCGGCGGAGGTCTGTCAGACGTTCCGTCGTAACCGGCGGTGGGCGCTCATCGAGAACGCCCCGGTGATGAAGGATGTGTGGGTATTGGGGGCAACGGCCGGAACTGCTCGCCGGCGCCTATCTGACGCTCGCCTGGCGCTGACCTTGCGCCACCACGGTGTCAACGAGTTCGCCACTCGAAATGTCAACGACTTCAGTGACTTCGGCTTCTCACGCGTGTGGGACCCGATAACGCCGGCCCGCTGACCCGGCTTGTTGAGAGCGTTTGCGCGCAGATTTGGAACCCGCCGCTCACCTGCGCCTTCGCCACTGTAGCGAGCTGTAGCAGAGATTGCTACGATTGCCTCCATGGCTAGGACGATCGCGCAGCGCGACCTCCGCAATGACAACGCGAAGGTGATCAACGCGGTAGCGGCGGGTGAGACGTTCGTCGTGACGCGCAATGGCGAACCGGTGGCCGAACTTCGGCCGATGCGGGCCGTCCGCCGCACATTCATCACTCGCGATGAACTCGCGGCACTGGCCGGCGCAGCGGTGCGCATTGATCATCGTCAGTTCCGCGCCGACCTGGACCGGTTGATTGACCAGGGTCTGTGAGGTGACATCTGGCCTTTTGGATACGTCGGTCGTGGTCGACTGGCACGACCCGGTGGTCATTGCCGCGCTGCCCGACGAGCTGGCGATTTCAGCCATTACCGCTGCCGAGTTGGCCGCTGGTCCGCTGCTGGCTACGGCGCCGATCGAGGCGGCCAAACGCCAGGCCCGATTGCAGGAGGTGGAGTCGCGGCTGGAGCCCATCCCGTTCGACGGGGCCGCCGTGCGCAGTTACGGGCTCATTGTTGCCGCCGTAGTGCGCGAAGGTCGAAAGCCGCGAAGTAGGTTCGCGGATCTGTTGATCGCCGCGACGGCGCACGCCAATCGCCTAGATCTCTACAGTCGAAACGCCGAAGACTTTTCGGGGCTCGAGGAACTGATCCGCGTCGTCGCGGTCTGACGACCGACGTTGCCTGTCGCTACTCAACCGGTCCGGCGCCGATCGCCGCAACGGCGACACCGCCGCTGACCACGCATGCCGCAACCGTCGTGTGGCCCTCGTTATGCCACCGAGGTTTCGTAAGGTATTCAAGGACGTCCCCGCCCTCGTAGCTCAGGGGATAGAGCACGGCTCTCCTAAAGCCGGTGTCGCAGGTTCGAATCCTGCCGGGGGCACAGTTTCTACCTCGACAAATGTCGCCTTTCGGGGTGCCGTACCTATCCACTACCCATGTTGCCGCCGCGCCAGCGGTGCCGAGAAGGTTGCTGGCCTCCCCGCCACGGTTGGCTCGCTTGGTATCGCTCGGGCGGCGCAATTGGCCTGGCCTGCGCAGACGGCGCGGGTTCGCGCAGTCTGCTAATCTCGGCGCTGCGGGAGGATGGTAACTCCGGAAAGGTTCATCCTCCATGTCCAAGTTCAGTTCTGGCGCACAAGGCTCCAAAACCGGTGCTACCGATATCTCCTCGCGTCGACTCATCTCCACGACGAAGGCAGCCGACCGTCTAAACGTGTCGCCCGGCACCATCCGGCAGTACATCGCAGACGGCAAGCTGCGCGGTTACAAGATCGGCAGACTGATCAAGTGCGACGTCAAAGAGGTAGACGCACTAATCGTCACTATCGACAACAGCTGAGCCGTCGTCGTTGTCCTCTGGGTCCTCCCAGCCCTGGAAGCTGTCGGCAAAGGCCAGCACCCTCGGCGCAAGCGGGCTCAGCTTTGGGCACATATTGCGGCGGGTGAAGCCCGGTCCGCTCTGCAGCGCACGTTGTCCCTGTACGCCATCGGGATACCGGGCCAAGAATTCCCGAACCGTCGCAGCGTCTGCCCCTGCATCGGGGTAGAGGATCCGATCAAGCCTCTCCTGCAAGGGACCCATTTGAGGCTGTACGGCTTTGATCATGTCCAGGACGCTGGGGTCAGACGTCATGGCTTCCAACTCGTTCCGCTTCAGCCAGGGCTTTCCCCGTTCCTCTTTAGTGAAATCAAACATGTACTGGCGATCCATGTACACGTTGACGGCGTTCTCGCCATCGAGGCTTGCCGTGAAGTCGTACTTGAAGGCGTTGATGTCGCCGTGCAGCAGGGCATCGCGCATTTTGAGCAGCCAGCGATACTCGAAGGAGTCGGCTTTGAAGTCATTGAATAGGGTCAGCACGGCCTGTTCCTGCGGCGTTCGGCGGGCGAAGGTGTCACGCACTGCGCGAACCGTTTGATCCTCATGGCTCTGTAGGGCACTGGTGAAGCTGATCAGCGCTGAGCGCACCTTGCGCCTGCGCTCATCCCACGCATCTGCATCGAAGATCCCGATCTTGTTGTCTCGCAGATCCTCAAGGATCGAAACCAGCTGATCGAGAAAACGGTCGCTCTCATCGGAGATGTGTACCAGCAGTTCACTGTCCAGCATCTTCCGAAGCCGTTCGTACGCATCGCGATACCGCTTGTCTTCCTCTTCAGTCAACGAACACACCTTCTCGAAAATCGGGGCATCAGACCGGTTGGGATCCAGATGGACCAGGATCGCGCCGTAGGGGTCTGCTTCGGCCTCTGCGTCCTGGGCTTCCAGCTCGGCGTTGCGCCTGCCAAGGGTTTCCTGTGCCTCTTGCATTTCCTTCGCCCCTGCCGCGATGCGTTGCTGTACTTCGTCGGCTGGCGGTAGGCCATCGGAAAGCCAGGGCTTACAACGAGATAGCACATCGTCCAGCGCCGTCTTGAAGAGAGGCTGGGCGGTCTCGCGCGTGTAGCGATCCCGAACGTCAGGTGTGTCAGCCCAGTCCATAATCACCACTGTTGCCGCCTGAGTTACTGCGACTACGGCTTCCAGTGCCAGCAGCATCGAGGAAGACTTCGCCGGAACCAAGTGTGGTAGGACCGCGTCGTTCAGCGCCTCAAGCGCGTTGTTGGCGAAGTCTGTTGCGTTGTCGCCCTCGACGTCGTTTAGCGCAGCGGTGAAGGCTTCGAGCCGTTCGATCCAGTCTCGTACCCGCTCTACTTCTTCCTGCTCGTCGTCCACGTTCGTACCTTCCTCTGTACTGTCACATCGTTTGTGGCTCCCTTCTCGTGGGCAGCCAAATAGACTTGCACACCGGTCCGACAAGTGCACGCACCGCCGCGCGGCGTGTCGTCAGCGGTGTACTGTCGTCAATGCAGCGGTTCCGCGACGCGGGGGCAGTTGGATGCTTAAAGAGCCCGTGGTTGCTCGGACACGTCGGATTACCAGCCGTGTCCCCACAGAAGAGAGCCGACTGAGAGCGCACCCCGCTGGGCGCTAGGTGAGCAAGGGGTCTCCTTATCTGCGCCTATCGGTAGGGGTACCTATGTCTCTCGACGACGACGCCCGCTCATTCGGGCACCACTCTAAACAAGGCGGTTGGCGGCTAGGTCTGCTGGTCGTCCGCAACGTGCACGTGTCCGATGACGAACGCGGCCGCAGTGATCTTGTTGCCGACTCCCATGGAAAGGTCACTGCGAACCAGTTCGCAGAGAAGGCGGGGGTGAGCGCAAGAACCGTACTGCTGTACTACAAAGCGTGGCAGATGGCCGCCAAGGACGGGAAATGTACACCAGCTGAGGAACTGTCGCCCGGCGACGAAGATCCAAACATCAACTTTGAAGAAGACTACGACGACATGCGGGACGAGTGGCTGACGTATTACCGGAAGACCAAGGGACCCAAAGCTGCAACACCTGATGAGCAGTCGCGACCCATCGCCTCGCAGCGACCGACCGGCACACCGCATACACCGCAGGCACGATGCAAGTTCGCCGTGAAGTCGATTCTAGGCATCGACTTAGCAGCTGCCGAAGACCTACGGGAGCTAGCACACCACCTGCAGGAGGCCCGGAAACTCATTTGCGAGCGGATAGATCAGCTGCTTGAGCGGATCGAGGCAGAACCGGTGAGCCTGGACACGGGGCCATCTACGGCTCCGGGACCCGACGCTCTTGATGGCGATGGCGGCGCGCCCTGCGTCCTTAAGCCGGACTGTCGTCCGTGCCCGATATGATCTGCGCATCCAGCCGACCGAGAGACTAGGTGATGACGGAAGCCGAGGATCTATATCTCGATTTCACAACCCGCCTAAGTCTCTTGATCTCACAGCATCCTCAGTTGATCGTTACGACGCTGTCGAATGTCTTCACCATGCGATTGATCGGGAACAAGACGCACGGCGATCTAGCTGAAGTTGCAATTTCCGAATTCATTAATCAATTTATGTATGACTTCGAGTCTAAGCACGTAGGGAAGGACCTCTTCCGGTCTAAGCAACTAGAAGAGGACATTCTAGTTAGGAGCTTGGTTACAGGCGACACGCTTCCTATTTCGTTGAAAGCGTATGGCGACGGCCCACTCCAGCTCTCAACAGATAAAGAAGCCGCAATGTTCCCGTATCTTGAGGCCCTAGGCGTTCAAGAGATCACCGATACCGCCCTCATCGCTCAAGTCTTTGATGATGTGGCGTTTAAGGGCTTCAGTGGAATAAACGTCCTTCCACTGATCTATGACGAAACCCAAAAGAAGTGCAACATCCTGGTCTTTGATTCTCGAAAGGCCAAAGAAAGTACGGCTCGTATTATCAAGGTCTCCGAGGGGCGAGGCCGTCGGCATCCAGTCTGGCGGTTCGAGACAGGTGATAGTAAGTACATCTGTGAAGTCCGGTACGGCGGCGCGTCAGCCAACGCTCTTCAACGCGGCCTTTGGACCCATACTAGGAACGCCCTGCCCTTCTTCCGATCGATAACGAATGGCTGGATCGACTACTCACACAACCTGACCCTAACTGAATTACTTGCGAAAGCACTGAACGCGACTGAAGAGGGTCACGCCGCTGCATTGAGGGAGATCGAAAGTGACCTCACTCGAATCAAAGAAAGGGAAGGCATACCGTAATGTCCCCTGAGGAGCCGACTCTCTTTGACGTATCGCCAGTCACTCACGGCGACATTGCTCCGGTCAGCCACCGGGCCCGAAAGAGGCGAAACGGCAACGCCGCCAACCCGATGCTCGTCGAAGGGCTGAATGAGGATGTGCGGACTCAAGGCATCAAGTATGCCGGCTCTAAGAGGAAGATATTGCCGCACTTGCTCCGGATGGTTCGGGACTTGCCCGTACGCACGGTGTTCGATGGATTCTCAGGCACGACACGAGTATCCCAAGCCTTCGCGAAGACCGGTTATACCGTAATTTCGAACGATAGAGCCGAATGGT
This sequence comes from Mycobacterium sp. NGS41, assembly GCF_059812725.1. NCBI lineage: Bacteria > Bacillati > Actinomycetota > Actinomycetes > Mycobacteriales > Mycobacteriaceae > Mycobacterium > Mycobacterium sp. NGS41. Next base: position 52,200 of record NZ_JCALDF010000019.1, on the reverse strand, counting down.
CTGGGTGCTTCGGAACCGCGTACCTTCTCAATCGAAAGCATCCTGCGGACTACCATGACTTGATCGAACACCTAAACAATGTTGCGCCCGTTGAGGGTTGGTTCACCGAACACTACGGCGGCGATGACTTCAACGGTTCTGCAATTCAGCCGGACGGCAGTAAACGCCTCTGGCAGAGGCACAACACGATGAAACTAGACGGAATTCGGTCCGAGATCGACAATCTGGGGCTTGATAACACAACGAAGGCTGTTGCTCTAACTTCGCTCATATTGGCTCTCGACGCAGTCGATTCTACGATGGGCCACTTTGTTTCGTATCTGAAAGAATGGTCCCCGCGCTCGTACCTTGACCTAAAGCTAGATGTTCCGCTCTTGTGGGAGAATGACAATGTTGACCATCGAGTGCTCAAGGAAGATGTTTTCGATTGTTTGAGCACCGTTAATTCCCTGGCTGACCTGGCATATTATGACCCGCCGTACGGCTCAAACAATGAGAAAATGCCTCCTTCTCGCGTCCGTTATCAGTCTTACTATCATGTTTGGACGACAATTATATTAAACGACGAACCTGACATATTCGGTGCCGCGAAGCGGCGCGCCGACACATCCGACACCATCGCGGGATCGGTTTTCGAGGAATTTCGCAGAGGTGCATCCGGTCGATTCGTCGTCATTGAGTCGATTGATCGACTCATACGAGACACGTCGTGCCAATTCATCGCGTTGTCTTACTCCAACGGAGGCCGCGCGACGGCTGCAGAGCTTGATGATGTGTTGCGTTTGCACGGCAAGATTCGCAATGTCATCGAGCTTGAGTACAAACGAAATGTTATGTCGGGTATGCGCTGGACGAATGAATGGCTTAAGGAAGACGAAGGAAAGAACGTCGAGTACATCTTCCTGCTCGAAAAAGGATAAGACTGACAGAGCCAAGGTCGCCCAGAATCGCCGTCGGTCCTATCGGGACCTTTTACATCGGTGATGCCGCTACCTCCGACTCACACCGATGACCGGGTCGCATTTCGGCGATGTGCCCCTATATCTCCCGCCTTCGGACGGTGCCTTTACGCGGACAGACTTCGGCTCGATGCCGCCTCCCCAGCTGAACTCGGACACATCGGGTTCGGCGTTGGGGTCGAGCGGAGGCCTGATGTTGCTATTCATCTGACGTGCCTTCCTGCGCCTCTCCCGCCACGGCTGATAGCCCAAGCGTTGCGCTGGCCTGTGCTATCGCCACGATCACGTCGGCCAAATTGTCGTGAAGCCAATTCGATGCAGTCATGGCTTACATCGGGATCGACGGAGCGACGTAGCTGCCGGTGGCCTTGATCTGCGTGACCACAGCTGCACCTCGGTGCCGCGTTCCGACTCCGATGCAGCGCGCCCAGAAGCTTTCTTGCAGGGGGTAACCGGGCCGCAGGCCAGGAATGGTCCGCAAGCCCTGGTAAGTGGTGTTGGTGTGCTGGCGAACGCTTACAGCATTGTTGGGGCTGTTGGCGCCATTGGTGGCCACGACGAGCAGGTACTTGGCGGGAATGTATTGGCTGCGCACGATCCACAGCGGGCCGTAGCTGCCGTCAATCTTCAAACCGGAGTACTCGGCAGGCGCGACATCGCCCACAATCTCGTTGGGAGTGTAGTAAGCCGGAGCGCCTTGGCTGGGGATGAAGTCATGCCGCGCCACGACGGTGTTGTTGGACACCTCGCCAGCCCGGAACGACGAGACTTCATCGGCTTCTACCGGGTTCATGAAGGCGATCAGCCGCGTGCTGGGATCTACGCCGTACCCGTGCTCTTGCACATGGTTAATGGCCGCTTCCAGGTCTCCGCTGTCGATATCGGTGCTTCCGCTCACCAGATAGTGGGTGTGGCTGGCGTCGAAAGTGCGGCCCAGATACGGCGGTGGCACCATGCCGTCAGCACTCCACAACGGGTAGCAGGTGTGTCCAAATTCGTTGACCTGCGGTGCCGGATTGAACAGACGATTGACGATGAGTCCGTTCACAAGCTTGTTGTCGGCAGCGATAGCGTAGTTGGTCACCGCGCGAATCTGTTCAGCGGTGCTGTCTCGCAGAAACTTCCAGGTGAACCGGCCGGCCTTGTCGTAGTCAACCAACGTATTGCCTAGCAAGATGGCGTTGCTCGGAGCTCGCATACTCTGGGGCTCGCCGAACTCCGAGGCCACCTCGAAACTCTCGTCCGCGATGCTCTGCGGAACGGCGTCTGCGGCGTTGATCGTGTAGTGGGACAGCAGGCTGGCGACTGCGCCGCGTTCGGCGTTCCACGCCGCTAGCACGGCTTGTACCTCGGCCCACAGCGCGTTGACGTCGACGCCGTCCGCCGTGGTGTTGACCAGAACGTCGCCCTCGGTACTGATACCGAGTCCTTCGCCGCCGAAGGGGGGCAGTGCCCAGAGTGACTGCAATAATTCAGGGTTGAAGCGGGGTTGTGTGTAGATGGCACTCACGTTGCGAGCCTTTCGTTCTCGCTACCTTGCGGTAGGTGGATGAAAACACCAGGCCCGCAACGCGGCGCGGGACTGAAAGGAAAGTGTCACCGCGCTGCGTTAGGTGCCGACATCATGCCCACTTGTGTGGGTGCACAACGCCGTAGCGGCTCCTCACCGCGTGCCAGCCATGATACCCCCGGTCGGCGCGGGGCGGGGCGGCCAACGCCGTTCCCGCACAACGTGATTCGGCTATACTCGGGATCGGGCGGCAACCGCCGGAAGGGCAGAACAAATGACTGCAGTAAAGACGTATCGACCGTTTCTGGATATCAATCAGGCCGCGGAGTACCTGCAAGACATGGGGTTTGAATCGTGCACCGCGCAGACGATCAAGTATCTGGCCTATGAGAAGGGTCTCCTGCCACGGCCGAAGGTTGTCGGAAGGCGCGCGTATTGGTCACGCGTTGATCTTGACCGTTTCGTTGAGAACCTGTGAGCAATCAGATGTACCAGGATCTTCCAACGGCCGATATCTTCGCGGTGCAGCTCCCCGGCGATGGACCGCCTCAGTGTCTTGGACGCGTAACCGTGCGGTGTCCCTTCTGCGCTCACTTGCACAGCCATCGGGTGTTCACCAACGATTCCCTGGTTTTCACTCGTACCGGGCCGTGCTCCACAAACACAGATGTGCGCAGGTACAGCGTGGATCTCAATACACAGCTCCCTAAACGCGATGTCTCTCAGCCACACCCTGTGTACGCAGCCGGCCAAGACCGAGACGACAACGCTTTCGATGTGCAAGTACCGAATTGGGAGGAACAGTCATGAGATTCGATGGCGAGTCGACCGACTCATCACGTCTGCAGGAGATGAACCAACTACTCTCACAGTCGAGAACCGGCAGGCCGATTCATCCCGAAGATTGGGCCGCTGCGAGCGACAGAGCCGACGAATTGAACGGGGTAGTCGCCGATGAGTTCTCGTCGCTGGACAACAATCTGATCGCGCAGAGGATGGCGGCGCACCTGGTGTCCAAGCACGCGATGATGTGGCCAGGCTTGGGCGAACGGTGGATTGATGACCGCTTCTGCCCTGGGTACGACGAGGGAGACCTAGACACCCTGACACGGTTGTACGCGCTGGTTTACACGACCGTCGTTGCCTATCCCCTAGACACCCCAGGGCAATACCGGCAAGTGGCCGAATACCTGTTGGAGTACGCCGAGTGCTGCCAGGCGGGTATCACCAAGGGCTGCCATGAGGCTGACCGGATGCCGTCCGAGTTCATCGCCGTTAAGCGCGGGGAGTACCTGTGCCTGTTCAGGATTTGTACGTCGTGCCTGGATGCCCTAGGCAGGCTAACCCCAGATAGCCCCGAATACGCGGGTCCACCCGAATGGAACGACGACCGCATCTGGGAGCCGGATTTCTTCGAGCTCTACTACAAGAGCCCTTGGTCGGATCAGCTCAGCGAGTGGAGGCCAGCCAATCCCAACGTCGACGACGACCCTTGGAGCAGCTAGTGATAGACGACGAGATCGTGCGGCTGCACCAGACCGGGCTTGTTACCGGCGCTATAGCAATTCGCCTCAGAGTCGAATCCAACTACGTACGCCGCGTGGTCCGCACACATCTGATGACTGTGGCGTCCGCGGCCAAACCGCAATACAGCGCAAAGACTGAGCGCCTGCAGAAAGCTCAAGCGAAGGTGACCAAAGCCCGAGAGGCGCTACGAGCGGCAGCAGCCGAGCTGGACAGACTAGACAGCTGACCAAAGTCAACAAAGGCGGTGAAGCCTAGGGATAGAAGGGAAGTGGCGCCACCCGAATTTGTTTGGGACAGAACGGATGACGCCACCGGAGTGAGAAGTGATGACAGAGTTTATACCGGCGACCGGCGCAGGTGTCCACCGTGCTAACGGCCATGAACCGCAAAGCCTTTCGGTGGAGTCCTGGCTACAACAGGCTGACTGGAACCTAGCCAACGGTTGGACCGGACCCCTGCCCATCGGCAAGGAACACAAAGGCAGGTACAAACTTCCGTGGGTATCTGCCCACCACGGTTGGGACGGTACGGACGCCGACCTCGACACCTGGCCAGAGCTTGCGGGCGACGCCGAAGGCCGTCGGGGTAACGGTGCCTACGGAATCCTGTCGCTTGGTGAGCGGCTGCCCGCTGGTGTGCTCGGTATCGACGTGGACGCGTATGACGGCAAAAACGGCAAGGCCACGCTAGAGGACTGGGAACAGCGGTGGGGTCCGCTTCCACCTACCTACATCGTCACCGCTCGCCGCGACGGGGTATCCGGTATCCGCCTGTACCGAGTACCGGAGAACTACTACCCCAAAGAGATACCGAACAGCGGCGTGGAATTTCTAGACCACCATCACCGCTACATTGTCGCTCCACCCAGCTGGCACCACACCGGCCAGCTATATCGCCTGCTCGTACCGAGCGGGAAACGTAGTAAATCAGGTGTTCTGCCGTCTATCGAGCGGATTCCCTGGCTTCCTGACAGCTATGTGCAGGGCTTGCCGGCATTAGCAACCAGGGCGGGGAGGGGTGACGCCTCAAGTAGTGAGGTAGCCGATTTCGCGGCCAAGTACGACGACGGCCCACAGCCGGACATGGTGCAGGTGATCATCCGACAGACCATCGACGCACCCGACGCAGACGGCACGCGTAACCCAACGCGGCACGCGCTGTGCTGGGCAGCCCGCGAAGCCAAGGGCAAGCGCTTCGGCTGGGACAACGCCGTCGAACAGATCCGCACGGCGGCAATTGCTGCCTACGAAATCCGCGGCCAACAGCTCGACCAGGAAGAGTTTGACCGCCTGGTCACCTTCGCCGTTGGAGAGGTCCGCGACACCAGCGAGCAAGAGCTGTACGACAAGTGGCAGTCACCAGACTTTCAAGGCGGTGACCCGTTCGACGACTCAGATCCCGATGCCAACGAGAAGCGGATCGAACAACTTGTTGCCAAGGAACTAGAGAGGCAGGAAGTCCGTCGCCGGGTCACCGAAAGAGCGGCAGTGGCCAAGATCGAAGTCAACGCTGACAGGGCGGTTGATGCACTGTCGTTCCTGACCGAAGAGTTAGACGGCGAGTCACTTTGGGGCCGTGGCTCCAAGGTCCTGTGGGCACCCGGTGAAGGGCTGATGATAGTCGGCCCGCAAGGCACCGGAAAGTCGACCATCGCGCAACAGCTGTGCCTGGCGCGGATGAAGCTGCGAGACACCGAGCTACTCGGGTTTCCGGTTGCCGCTGACGACAGACCGATTCTGTACCTCGCCATGGACCGTCGTGCTCAGATACGCCGCAGCCTGGCACGCATGGTGGATGTGGACGACCCCACGACGCGTCAACGTCTATCCGATCAGCTGATCGTGTGGCCGGGTCCACCGCCACTGAAAGCCAACGAGTCACCGGATGCCTTCTGTGAGTGGGTTCGCCGCCGTGGCAACAATCCCGGTCTGGTTGTCGTTGATTCCCTCAAGGACTTGCTGTCCGGTCTGATCGACGACAGCGACGGCATCGGCTTCAACGATGCAATGCAGCTGGTCCTCAACGAGCTACGTTGCGACTTTCTGACCCTGCATCACCAGCGCAAGGCAACGTCTGACAACCGCAAACCCAACAAGTTGAGCGACGTCTACGGAAGCGGATGGCTCACGGCCGGACAGGGCAGTGTGGTGCTGCTGTGGGGTGAGGCCGGTAGCGGCGCAGTCGAACTCAACCACCTCAAGCAGCCGCAGGAGAAGGTGGAAGCGTTCACGATTCATCACAGCCACAGCGTGGGTGCTAGCTCATCCATCGACGTTGAGTCCGAGCTACTTTCGCACGCAACCGTGGCGGGAGAGAAGTGGTTCAGTCTCAACGCCATTGGTCGCCGTGTTTATCAGCTGCGCGACGATGAGCGGTTGGATACCGCCCAGCGCTCGAAGCTGCAGCGAGAGCTCAAGAAGCTTATGAACGAAGGTGTTTTGGAGCACCAGGCCGGTACTCGGGGCGGAAAGGGTGGCGGCGGAAAAGAGGCTCTATGGCGCGTAAAGACGTAACGGTCGAAGATCGCAGGGGTGCCGCGATCATCGCCGGTTTCAGCGTTAGCCCAGGTCGGCGCGGCTCAGTTGGCGAAGATCGCATAGTTGGCGCACCAGCAATCGAAAACCGGTCGAAAACCGCACTGCGGTTACGGGATACGTTTGCGCAGATCAGAGTCGAAAACCGGGGCGAAAAGCGGAGCGATCACCGCCTACACACCAGCAACGCTCGCAGGCGAAAATCGCCGCGCCCCTTTAAAGGCGCGGTTTTCGCTCGCGCCGTGTGCTCCGCCATGGCGGATGAAAGACGACAGAAGGAGTCGACCAATGACAGGCGATGACAACATCATTGACGTTGAAGCTGAGGAGATACCGGATAGCCCGGACAATCTGCCTGCAGTAGTACCTAGGCGCAGTATTGAAGACAACGGTACCCATGGAAGCACGGAACCCGTGTCAGCGGGGCACGAGACTGCCGAGCGTCCCTCTACGCCCCGTGACTGGTCTACGTACTCTAGGCCAGAACGCAGATGCACCGCACATTCGTCTCGTACCGGCGAGCAGTGCAAGAATGTTGCGATAAAGGGACACAACGTTTGTCGCTTCCACGGTGGCGCTGCGAAACAGATCAAGCGGGCCGCTCAGACGCGCCTGGACAACGCGGCTGAAGTCATGGCGAAACAACTACTGGGACTGGCACTTACGGCCGAAAGCGAAGGCGTCCAGCTGGCTGCCGTCAGGGATGCGCTAGACCGAACTATCGGCAAGGCACCAACCACAGTCGAGATAGGACCCACTAAGCCGTACGAAGAAATCTTTGAAGGTATCTCGGGTCTCAGCCGCGAAGAGTCTAGAGCGCGTAGGGGTTTGGAACCGGACAGCTACTCGCCGGCTGCTGAACCTGTGGAAGGCCGTAGCTACGCTACTGCAGAGTATGACGCCGTACCCTCTCCCGCCAAGGCTGCTCAGGCTCATTCGCCGGATGCCCCGCCACGACAGCCTAGGCCGCGCAACCCCGACCGCGACCGGCACGCTCAGCCACCCGCTCGGCACATCTCAGGCGACGCCGCGTACGAGGTCAGCGGTCAGCTGCACCGCCAGCTGGCTATCGAGAGCCCGCACAAGCGGTACCCACGACCGTAGGCAGGCAGGTAGTTAACCTGCGGCAGACAGTGCTCAGACCTGGGCAGACAGCCCTAGTAGACCGGTAGCTACCTATCCGCTAACTATGCGCGCGGTGTCGGGTCGTACGAGTCAGGGTCGTCCATGCCTGCGCATGTGGGCTCAGGCCGGTTCTTCGCCGCCTCCAGCTCTGCTAACGCATTGGCGCTCAAATTCGCGGCAACGACTGCGTCCCTACCGTCCTGGCTGTGCTGGTAGCGCAGAGCCGCCTCTACCGTCTTGTGCCCGAGACGCGCCATGTTCTCCGTCAGGGTCGCTACCTGAGCGTTCTTGCTGCCCGCGAACCGCCGCAGATCATGGGCCGAGAGATCATCTCTACCTACACTCTTCGCCGCGCGCTTGAAGGTGTCGTTGAACACCCGGTCGTGAACGTGGCAGCCACCACGGACAGGTGTGAAGAGTAGAGCCTCATTGCCTTTCGCGACGTGTCGCTCAAGGTGGCCGGCAACATCGGCGCGGATATGCGGCGGAATCGTGACTACGCGCGTGTCTTCGTTGCCCTTGGTGCTGTCGATGCGGCACCTGTCCGCCTTAGCAACACTCCCCTTCTCTGCCGCGTGAGGATCACTGCGGTGTGTGACCGCCCGTGTCACCGTGAGCACACTGCAATCGCTGTTCAAGTCCTTTCGCCGTAGCTCCGATACCTCACCGAAGCGCAGGCCACACCATGCTGCCAGCAGGACCAGTACCCGAAACTGAGCCGTACCGTCATCTGCCCCTAGCTTGTCGGCGATGGCGTGCAGCTCCACCGTGGAGGCGATGCGTACCTTTCGCTTCGGTTTGGCGTTTGTCGCCCCCACGATTTGGCACGGGTTGCGATCCAACAGACCGTCTCTGACGGCGGTATTGCAGATCATACTGAGCACGCCATAGGCGTGGCTGTTCCTGGTCGGTTTCTTCGCATCCAGTGCCGAGTACCAGGCCCGAACGGCGGTGGTGGTGATGTCGCGGACAGCCAGCCTGCCCAGCTTCGGTTCGATCAGCTGAGTCCACTTGGCTTCGTATTCCAAACGCGTGCGTGGCTTGAGCAGACGCTGGTCAATGACCGTTTTACCGTACTCGCTCAACGTGAGAACCTTGGCCTTCTTCTCGGTGGCCCGCTCGGCAGGCGGCTTCCACGTCTCCCCTGTGGCTAGGCAGCTCTCCTTGTAGTCGCGCTCTCGCGCCAACCAGCGTTCGGCGTTCATTCGAGCGGTGAAAACCGTAGGCGCGTAGTGCCGACGTTGGTCCGGCCCGATGTAACTGGCCTGGTAGCTAGGGGTTTTGGTGCGCTGCTTCTTGATGTTGCCCCATGCTCGGTGTCCCTTGGTGCCCGCCACGGTTGCCGCCTTCCTTGCATATCCTGCGGAGAGTCGGCTGTACCAGCGTAGTTGCTGGGAGCTACCTATCCGCTACCTATGCAGAGCCATCTTAACCCACGCGAGATGAGCGAACTGAGCGACCGCTCAGCACTCGAAATACCCAGTGGCCGAGATGTTTTCGCAAGTCAGACTACCTGAGAGCGGCGGGCGCGCAGGCAGGTTCGAATCCTGCCGGGGGCACGTTTTCCCCGTATTACCTCGGCTGATGCTTGACAGTTTGTCTTCGGCTGATGCCTGACAGTGTTTCGGCTGATGGTTGACGGCTGTTTCGGCTGATCCTTGACACTCCCTAGATGAAGGGAGTTCGAGTCGAGCACGCCGTCACCGCAGAACCAACATCGGCAAGTACACGGGCCGGCCACGATGATGCAGTATCGGTATTCATGACGTCGCTGCTGTGGGATCAGCATGTCTGTCTGCCGTTGCGGACCGAAACCGACGTCGATCCGCTGACGCGCTACCACCGAAGGGGCGGCGCATTCGTATCTGTCAATGTCGGGTATTCGCCGCACAGCTTCGACGACACGATGGCGCTGCTGCGCCACTATCGCGCCGCCATCGACGCACACCCCGATCTGGAGTTGGCGGCCGACGTCGACGATGTCGCAACCATCACGGGTGCCGGCCGTATCGCGGTGGTATTCGACCTGGAAGACTCCCGTCCCCTCGATGACGACATCGACAACCTGGCCGTACTGGCCAACCTCGGCGTGCGTACTCTCCTGCCCACCTACAACCACGCCAACCGTGCCGGAAGCGGCTGCCTAGACAGCAACGATGGTGGTCTCACCGCGTGGGGACGTTCGATCGTCACCGAGATGAACAGGGTCGGTATCGTCCCGGACGGATCGCACTGCAGCGCCCGTACCGGCCTCGATATGTGTGAAACCTCTACTGGCCCAGTCATTTACAGCCACTCCTGCATGCAGACGGTGTGGGATCACCCGCGCAACATCACCGACGACCAGGCGCGGGCCTGCGCGGCCACCGGTGGCGTCGTCGGAATCACCGGCGTCGGCATCTTCCTCGGCCCCAACACCCCCACCCTCGACGCCATGACCCGGCACCTGGAATACGCCGTTGACCTGGTCGGCATCGACCACGTCGGCATCAGCTCGGACTTCTCTTTCGACTACGCCGACTTCGTCGAAGAACTCACGCGCAATCCTCAACTGTTCGACGACAGCTATACGCGTTGGGGACCGATCCAGTGGATGTCGCCGGAAACGCTGCTGATGCTCGGCGATCACCTCAGCAGCAAAGGGTGGGCCGACAGCGATATCCGAGCCGTGCTTTGCGGCAACTTCTGCCGCGTCGCGCGACGAGCATGGCGCTGACGCGACGCTCACTACAGCCCGGGCAAGCAGAGGGGGAAGATACACGGCGAAGTAGGAGGCGTCTGCTCTTTCCGGAGAATGTCAGCCAGCCTGACGACCGCCACCCCCAACATCGCTTCCACTTCCGGCCGCTGCTCGGGAGGCAAATTGCGGGTCTCCCTATCCACGACGGTGACCTGCTGCTGTAGCCCTGCTATCCGCCGATTTCGCTCATCGGGGGTGAGGCCGTCCCACTGATCGTCCAGTTCGGTGATCTGCCGCAGCAACTCTTGAACCTCCGACTTGGGGTCCTGCTGGAGCTTCGGAATCGGGGTCAGCGCCGGTTGCGCCGTCAACTCGGCCTGGGCGGGACTCGCTGTCATCAGCGTGCCTGCCGCCAGACACGCCATCACGGTCGCAGTGATCTTCATGACGGTTCCCTTCTGCGAGGTAGTCGGCGATCTGGCGCTAAAACGTTGAGAATTAAGGCCTTAGTGGCTAAGGAAACAGCTGGCACAACAGTGATGATTCGGATCGGCAGCGACGGTACCTGCGGTGAGGCCCAATCCGGCCACCGCAAAACCACCGGACAGCAGCGCGCCGGCAACTAACCGCATCACCCCGCGGCTGGCAGTCATGTTGTGCTTCCCTTGTCCATGGTGTCGCCTTGATTGCTGCACTTAGGCTCCCCCGCAACGCTTGTGAGTCCATCGCGGAATCCTTGCGAATTTCTTGCGACGTTCGCGCGCGCGGCGTTGGCGACATGTGGTCAGACTTCGGGAACCCCTCTGCCCCCATCTGCCGCAGTCGAACGGGCAGGATCAGTTGTGGTCAGAACAGGCTTCTGAAAATCACTGCGAAGCAGGCGGTTTGACATCACCCGGGATATCGGCCGACGCGCACCGGATCGTGTTCACCCGTGTCTTCGCAGTTCAGGCCGTTCCGATTGGTACCTGCCGCGCGGACCGCCCGGACATGTTTGCCAACGGTCGCGGAGGGTAATGCCCCTTGGGAGGCTGACGCGTTAGCCGGCTGACGCGTTCCTCTAGGTCCCGTCGGTTCAGCCCGAGAGCCGACGGGGCCGCCACTACTTCTCCGGCATGCTCCGATTTTCCGACGAGCGATTCGATCTGTTGTACCGTCCGCATATGGAAGGCTCTTCAGGCTCGGCAGCTGTGTGGATTCTCGGTGGGTACCAGAGCGACTTTGCCCGTAACCTCACGAAAGAGAAACGCGACTTCGCGGCCCTGACCGCGGAGGTAGTCGACGCCACGCTGGACTCGGCGCGGATGGAGGCCGCTGACGTCGGGGTCGTCCACATCGGCAACGCCTTCGGCGAGATGTTTGCCAGCCAGGGTCATCTAGGGGCGATGCCGGCCACGGTTTGCGACGAGCTGTGGGACACCCCGGCCACACGCCACGAGGCCGCGTGCGCGTCGGGCAGCGTCGCGGCGCTGGCCGCGATCGCAGACCTGCGGTCCGGCGCATACGACAGCGCGCTGGTCGTGGGCCTCGAGCTGGAAAAGACCGTCCCCGGCGACACCGCGGCCCAGTATCTCGGTGCGGCCGCGTGGACCGGGCACGAGGGAGCCGACGCGCGCTACCTGTGGCCCTCGATGTTCGCTCAGGTCGCCGACGAGTACGACCGGCGGTACGGCCTGGACGACGCGCACCTGCGCGCCATTGCGCAGCTCAACTTCGCCAACGCGCGCCGCAACCCCAACGCCCAGACCCGCGGATGGACGATCCCCGAACCGATCACCGACGACGACGCGACCAACCCGATAACCGAAGGCAGGCTGCGTCGGTTCGACTGCAGTCAAATGACCGACGGCGGAGCGGGATTGGTGCTGGTCAACGATGCCTATCTGCGCGATCACCCCGATGTTCGTCCGATCGGCCGTATCGACGGCTGGGGACATCGCACCGTGGGGCTGGGTCTGCGGCAGAAGCTGGAACGCAATGTCGAAGACCTCTACGTGATGCCGCATGTGCGGGCTGCCGTGCTCGACGCCCTGCGGCGCGCGCAGGTGACCCTCGACGACGTCGACGGGTTCGAGGTGCACGACTGCTTTACCCCGAGCGAGTACCTGGCGATCGACCACATCGGGCTGACCGGACCCGGAGAATCGTGGAAGGCCATCGAAAACGGCGAGATCGAGATCGGCGGACGGCTGCCGATCAACCCCAGCGGAGGACTGATCGGCGGCGGGCACCCCGTCGGCGCTTCCGGTGTGCGGATGCTACTCGACGCGGCGAAACAAGTCAGCGGCGCGGCCGGCGACTACCAGGTCGAGGACGCAAAAACGTTCGGGACCTTGAATTTCGGCGGCAGCACCGCCACCACCGTGAGTTTCGTTGTTGGAAGTACACGAGGCGCAAGAGGCATATGACATGGATGTTGAGCTCGTCGGCAAGTATTTGTCGACACTGCCCGAAGACGACGACCACCCCTATCGCACCGGTCCGTGGCGACCGCAGACCAACGAGTGGGACGCCAACAACCTGACCGCCGTCGAAGGGGAAATCCCTCACGACCTGGACGGCATCTACCTGCGCAACACCGAAAATCCGCTACATCCGGCGTTTAAGATCTACCATCCGTTCGACGGCGACGGCATGCTACACGTCGTCGAGTTCCGCGATGGAGAAGCTTTCTACCGCAACAGGTTTATTCAAACCGAGGGTTTTCTGGCGGAGAACGAGGCGGGCGAGCCATTGTGGCCCGGACTGGCCGAACCGGTCCAATTCGCGAAACGCGAAAAGGGTTGGGGTGCACGCACGCTGATGAAGGACGCGTCGAGCACCGACGTCATCGTGCACCGCGGCATCGCACTCACCAGCTTCTACCAGTGCGGCGACCTGTACCGGATCGACCCCTACTCCGCCACCACGCTCGGCAAGGAGAGCTGGAACGGCAGCTTCCCCGCCGACTGGGGCGTGTCCGCACATCCCAAGGTGGACAACAAAACCGGCGAGCTGTTGTTCTTCAACTACAGCAAGCAAGAGCCGTACATGCGCTACGGCGTGGTGGACCAGAGCGACCAGCTGGTCAACTACGTCGACGTCCCGCTGCCCGGGCCGCGACTTCCGCACGATATGGCGTTCACCGAAAACTACGCGATCCTCAACGATTTCCCGCTGTTCTGGGATCCTGACCTGCTCGAGCACAACCTGCATCTGCCACGCTTCTATCCCGACATCCCGTCGCGCTTCGCGGTGCTCCCTCGTCGCGGCGGAACCGCCGACATCCGCTGGTTCGAGGCGGATCCGACGTTCGTGCTGCACTTCGTCAACGCCTACGAGGATGGTGACGAGATTGTGCTCGACGGCTTCTTCGAAGGTGAGCCTCAACCTCTTGAAACCGCGGCATCCGGAGGAGACAAGTGGGACAAGGTCTTTCGCTTCCTGGCGTTGGATCGTCTGCAGACCCGGTTGCACCGATGGCGGCTCAACCTGATCACCGGCGCCGTGAAAGAGGAGCAATTGTCGGAGTCCATCACCGAATTCGGCACCATGAACTCCAACTACGCAACCACTAACTATCGCTACGCGTATGCCGCTACCGGTAAGCCAGGCTGGTTCCTGTTCGACGGGTTGATGAAACACGATCTGCTCACCGGAAACCACGAGCGCTACTCATTCGGGGACGGCGTCTACGGCAGCGAGACACAAATGGCGCCCCGGTTAGGAAGCAGTGGCGAGGACGACGGCTATCTGGTCACCCTTACCACCGACATGGACGCCGACGCATCGTACTGCCTGGTCTTCGACGCCGCCCGGGTAGCCGACGGTCCGGTATGCAAATTACAACTGCCGGAACGCATTTCCAGCGGCACGCATTCGGCGTGGGTGGCCGGGGCAGAGTTGCGCCGCTGGGATACCGCTGATTCGGCGGCCGGCGCGGTGGGGCTATGAACACTCACCCGCCCCGTCGGAGAACGCACTGGCCCAGGGAGTTGGCCTCGATCGGCGCCATCCGCTTCGCTCGCCGCTCACGCAACTTCGACGAAACCGTACGGTTTTACCGTGAGCTGGTGGGCCTGCCGCTCTTCGAGACATTCGAGGCCAGCTACGGCAGCAACGGCGCGATCTTCGGCCTGCCGAGCTTCAACCTGACGATGGAAATCGTGGAGGCGGTCGACGAGGACGCGGTGGACCACCACGAGCAGCTGTGCCTGTACTTCCCGGACAAGCAGGCGCAGCAGACGGCGATCGCCCGTTTGCGGGAAGTCGGCGCCGAACCCGTCGAGCAGCACCCGTACTGGGAAGCGACCGGAGCCGTCACCTACCGCGACCCCGACGGCCGCGAAGTCGTGTTCGCGCCCTTCGTATTCGGCGTCAACGAGCCTGACACCAGTGCCGTCTCAGGCAAGCACGAGTTCCCGTCGGGCTGAGACATCATCGTCGGGCCCGACGAGACACCACTGCTGCGATGAGCGACCAAACCGAACAGGCAACTGCGCAGACCACCGCGGCGGCACCAACATAGAGGCCGTATTGGGCCGAAATCGACGGGCTGACGTTGAGTTTGTAATACACAACCGTCAACGCGGCGATGAGCAGCGAAATTATCAGCGCGGCAGTCGAAGCGAGAATCGCCGACAAGCCGCGGCCCACCATCGCGCCGGCCACCAGTAGCGTCGACGACAGCAACACGATGAGCTGGCCGGCGCCGAACCCGTGTGGCAATTGCAGGTTGTGGGCGCCCCCGATGGCACTGGCCCATCCCCCGCCGCCAGCTGACGTCGTCAGCCACGGCAACCAGGCGCTGACCGAAACGACCAAGCCGAAAAACGCCACCAGCCAGCCAGGACGGAGGCGACGAGTCATGATTTCGAGATTAGCTGACGTCTCTGACCGAGCGGACGTTAGCGCGGCCACCGGAAATGTCGGGCCGCGATCGCCGCCCTCAGGTTTGCAAAGACGACAAGTTGAACACCGCGCCCGTCGGATCGGCGGCGGTGGCGAGCCGTCCGTAGGGCGTGTCCTCAGCCGGACGCAGCACAGCACCGCCGGTGTCGCCGATCACTTGCAGGGTCTTGTCGACATCTTCGGCGCCGAAATAAATCGTCCAGTTCGACGGCACGCCTTCCGGCAGGAAACCCGCGCCATCCATCACGCCAAGCAGCTGTTGGTCACCGAACCACGCTGTGGTGTAACGGAATTCGTCTGTGTCGCCGACGTCCTCGGTCCGCCACCCGAAGACCGCGCGGTAGAAGTCCACTGCGGCCCGATAGCCACGCGTCGTCAGTTGGTGCCAGACGGGCGCGCCGGCTTCACCGACCAACTCGAAGCCGCGATGCTCCAACGGCTGCCACAACCCGAACATCGCTCCCGACGGGTCGCTCGCGACGGCCATGTAACCCTTCGCGGGTACCTCCATCACGCCCATGCATGTCGTGCCGCCCGCGGCGTTCACCGCGGAGGTGATCGCGTTGATGTCGGCGGTGTGGAAGTAGGTGCTCCAGCCGTCCGGCGCCTGAGACTCCGGGTTGTTGGCCATCAGCCCGGCGACGGGATGACCGTCCTTGGCGGCGTTGATGTAGCCGCCGTATTCCGGTCCCGCGGACTCGAACGTCCAACCGAACACCGTGCCGTAGAAGTCTTGGGCACGCTCGACGTTCGATGACATTAAATCGATCCAGCAGGGAGCGCCCAGCGGCGCGTCGTTTCGGGTGGGCACGATGATCTCCTCGTGGTGTCGGTAGGCCCCAGCCGGGGCTCAGAGATATCGACCGGTGCCGAACCGGAAAGTCATCGCGCAGGTGCCGACCAATCAGCTACCGAGGCCACGGTTTCCATTCAGACCTGGAGCGGGACCGCTGAACACCCTGACAAAATTCTGCAGCGATTCGCGGATATCGCTGCGCAGCGCCGCGGCGACGATCATGCCGATCGGCCCGAACAGCGCCGGGCCACCGAGGTGAACGTTGAAAGTCACGACGGAGCCGTCACCTTTGGGTATGACCTTGGCGAGCAGCTTGACTTTGACGCCACCCACACCGTCGCCGTTGAGCGTCATGGCCTCCGGCGGCTTGTAGTGCACGATCGTCCATTTGATCCGGTTGGGCATGCCCTTGACCTCGACGTAAGACTCGATGACCGTGCCCTTCAGTAGGACTTCGGGCAGCTCGCCACGCCAGAGCCGGTGGATGGTCAGCCACTCCTTGAACCGCGACAGATCCGAGGCATGCTTCCAGGCCTGCTCGGGCGGCAGCGGCACGTCGATGGATCCGGAGAGTTTCGCCATGCGTTCAGTTCTGCTGGTCGCCCTGGTCGCCCTGGTCGCCCGCGCCGTCCGAGCCGGCGGCCTTCTTGGCCTCCTCCTGCACCTTGTGGATGGTGTCGGAGTACTTGCCCTTGGTCTTGTCGTCCACGAACTCGCCGGCCTTGTCGATCGCCGTCCCGACCTTGTCGGCATTCTGCGACAACAGGTCCTTTGCCTTGTCCAGGAATCCCATCCTGCTTCCTTCCTCGTTTGGGGGTGATGCTAGACCAAGTCAGCCTGGCCACGACCCGGCGCAGTGTAGGACCAGGTCCGATGGCTACTGGAGTCGCAGCCGTCACAGCAGCCACGCCTGTCCCTGCGAAGCTCGGTCAGTGACTTTGCAGGCGCGATATCGTCGGTGCTATCACATTCCAGACCAGAACATGGGTCACTTTTTGGTACTCGAGTGGCATATGTGGTCTGCACCAACGCGAGATCTAAACGTGCCGCCCGCCAGCATGATCGGGCGCAGCGACGGCGAATTCGCTGCCTCCGACAGCGCTGCGGGAAGGCCGCCCCCACAACTGCGGCTTAACCCCGAGCATCCGCGCCCGAATCCACCAGATTGCTTCGATCGCCGCCGCGCCCAGCACGCCGATGCCCAACGCTTTCGACGTCACCCACAGGTTCGACGGGTCCAGCAGGAACTTCTGCTGCGCCCACGGAACACTGAAGATCACCACATAGGCCAGACCGGAGACGATGACCAGCGCCAGTCGCCACCACTGGTAGGGGCGCGCAACCACCGCGAGCACCCAGAGAGCGGTCACCAACAACGTGATCAGCGCTCCGGTCGACGCTTGGTCCTGTTGCACCCACGGTGCGTGGCGGCCCTTGTACGCGGCCAGGTAGGAGACGAAAGTCGCGACCCCGACGACAAGTCCGGACGGCAGCGCCGAGCTCAACACCCGACGGACGAAGCCCGGATTGGCGCGCTCGTTGTTGGGGGCCAGCGACAGGATGAACGACGGGATACCAATCGTGAACCAGGCCGCGATGGTGACATGGATCGGTTGAAAGGGATACAGCAGCGGGTCGGCGTGCAGCGCTTTGGAAAACAGGCACTCGATACCCACCAACAGGGCCAGCAGCGCTGAGTACACGGTCTTGGTCAAAAACAGGTTCGCGACCCGTTCGATGTTGCCGATTACCCGCCGGCCCTCTCCGACCACGTAGGGCAGCGTGGCAAACCTGTTGTCCAGCAGCACGATCTGCGCAACTGCACGCGAGGCCGGGCTACCAGCGCCCATCGCGACACCGATATCGGCGTCCTTGAGGGCCAGTACGTCGTTGACGCCATCGCCGGTCATCGCCACGGTGTGTCCGCGCGATTGCAATGCATGCACCATGGCGCGTTTCTGATCTGGCCGCACCCTGCCGAAGGTGGTGTGTGACTCCACCGCATCAGCCAGTTCGGCCGGCTCCGTGGACAGTTGACGCGCGTCCATAGTCTGTCCGCGCAGCCCGAGTTCGCCGGCCACCGCGCCGACCGAAACGGCGTTGTCGCCGGATATCACCTTCACCGAGACATCCTGGGCGGCAAAGTATTCCATCGTCTCACGGGCGTCGGGCCGCACCTTCTGCTCGAGAACCACCAGTGCGGCCGGAGTGACTTGGCCCGGCGCGTCTGGATGGTCCACGGCCACGTCTGCGCTACCCAGCAACAGGACCCGTAAGCCCCGCCCGCCGATCCGCTCGGCCCGTTCGGCGGCCGTCGAAGCCGGATCGAGCAGCACGTCGGGTGCGCCGATCACCCAATTGCCATGGTCGCGGTAAGACACGCCGCTCCACTTGGTGGCCGACTTGAAAGGTGCGGTGGCGGTGGCGGTCCAGCCCGGCGGCTGGCCGTAGGTTTCGGCGATCGCCTGCATGCTCGCGTTAGGCCGAGCATCGGCGGCGGCCAGCGAGGCAAGCACGTCAGCGACCGTTGCACGTTGTGCGGCAAGCTCTTCGACGTCTGAGACCCGCATACCGTTTTCGGTCAGGGTGCCGGTCTTGTCGGCGCAGACCACGTCGACTCGGGCCAACCCCTCGATCGCGGGCAATTCCTGTACCAGGCATCGGCGCCGGCCCAGCCGCACGACGCCGACCGCGAATGCGATCGACGTCATCAGCACCAGACCTTCGGGCACCATCGGCACCAAAGCACCCACGGTCCGCAGCACCGACTCCCGCCACCCCGCGGGCGTGGTGAACAACTGGGTGTAAATCGTCAGCAGGCCGGCCGGCACCAGCAGGTAGGTGACGAATTGCAGAATGCGGTTAATGCCATTGCGCAGTTCGGATTTCACCAGGGTGAACTTGCTTGCCTCCTCGGCCAGCTTCGCGGCATATGCGTGCTGACCCACCTTGGTGGCGCGATAGGCGCCGGTGCCGGAGACGACGAAGCTGCCCGACATCACCGCGTCTCCGGCGTCCTTGGCGATCGGATCGGCCTCACCGGTCAGCAGCGACTCGTCGACCTCGAGGTTGTCCTCCTCGAGGATCTGTCCGTCGACCACGATTTGATCGCCGGGGCCGAGTTCGATGACGTCGTCGAGCACCACCTCGCTGGGCGACAGTGGCTGCGTCCCGGATTGCCTGCGCACCAACGGTTTTGCCTGCCCGACGATCGCCAGCTTGTCCAGCGTCTGCTTGGCTCGGATCTCCTGGACCATGCCGATGACGCTGTTGGCGACGATGAGCAGGCCGAACAGCCCGTTGATCACCGAGCCCGTCGCCAGCACGATGATCAGCAGCACGCTCAGGATCGCGTTGATCCGGGTGAACACGTTGGCCCGCACGATCTCCCGGACACTGCGGGCGGCGCGCTCCGGAACATCGTTGCTATGGCCGTCGGCTACCCGCTGGGCCACCTCAACATCGGTCAGACCGGCGATCATCGGGCCCGCGAGCAGACGCAAAAGCTCCCGAACGCACGGCGAGTCGGGAGCTTTTGCGTCTGCTCGCCGTGGTTAATCAGAACCGCCACCAGGGGTTGAACCGCACCGGCCCGGCCGGATCGATCCGCTGACCGGGCGTGGGCACCGCCACCTGGACACCGGACGGCTCTGCGGCCTTCAGCAACCGCTCCACCGGCTCGGCCCATGGATGCGGCGCCAGCCGGAAGGTGCCCCAGTGAATCGGCACCAGCAGTCCAGAGCCCGAGTCGGTGACATCCAGATGCGCCCGGACCGTCTCCTCGGGATTCATGTGGATGTCCGGCCACGCCGTGTTGTAGGCGCCGACCGGTAGCAGCGTCAGATCGAACGGTCCGTGGTCGGCGCCGATGTCCGCGAAACTCTTGGTGTAGCCGGTGTCGCCGCCGAAATATGCGCGGTGGTTCGGGCCGACGAACGCCCATGACGCCCATAGCGTGTTGTTGCGGCTGAGGGTCCGCCCGGAGAAGTGCCGTGCCGGCATGCAAACGACGGTGAGCTCGTCGACCTGAGCGCTCTGATTCCAGTCCAGTTCGACGATGCGATCATCGGGGATACCCCAGGTACGCAGATGGGCACCGACTCCGAGCGGCACGAAAAACGGGGCGCGCTGCATACGGGCCAAAGCGATGACCGTGTCGAGATCCAGATGGTCGTAGTGGTCATGGCTGATGACCACCGCGTCTACCGCCGGCAGCCCTTCCAATTGCACCGGCGGCGGATGCAGCCGCCGTGGGCCGACAATGTCCGACGGCGAGCATCGGTCACTCCACACCGGATCGGTGAGCACCCGGTAACCGTCGATTTCCACCAGCGACGTGGAATGACCGAACCAGCTGACGGCAAGCTCGCTGGCATCACCGCGATAGATCTGCGGCGAGGCCAACGGAATCGGCGCGGTAGGCCGGCTGGCGCTGCGCGGCCCCAGCATCTCCCAGGCGATTTGCCGCAATTGCTCGCGGTCCATGACGAACCCCGTCGGGGGATCGAGGTTGACGAAGACACCGTCGCTGTAGTTCGGCGATCTCTCGCACACCGCGCGGATCGACGCGGGATCCGCGCCCCTTTCGGCCTGCATGCCGTGCAGCGCACGCAGTACCCAGCCCCCGGTGGCCAGTGAGACCGTGCCGGTGACCTTCCGCAGCGCGGAACCCACCATGTCTGCCTATGCCCCTTGGAACTTCGGCGGTCGCTTCTCCACGCGAGCGATCTGCGCTTCGATGACGTCCTGGCTACCCCAGGCCTTGTCGAAGAGCTCCTTGTGCTCCGGCCACGCCTCCTCGATCGACCCGTCGTCGTTGAGCACCCGCTTGGCGTGCTGTAACGCCAGCGGCGCCAGGCCGGCGACCTCGGCGGCCCAGGCCTGCGCGTCTGCCAGCGTCCCGAGCCGGTTGGCCATTCCGGTGTGCAGCGCGACGTCGGCGGTCAGCTTCTCGGCGGTCAGCAGCATCGCCCGCGCCCGTCCGTGTCCGACCAACGACGACAGTCGCCGGATGCTCCAGTTATCCAGGGCCAGGCCGTATTTCGAAGTCGGAAATTGGAAGAACGCCTCCGGCGCGACGACCCGCAAATCGCACTGCATGGCCAGCTGCAGGCCCGCGCCGATGGCCGGACCGTTGATGGCGCCGATGACCGGCAGCGGAGTCGCGTCCATGACCTTGTGCAGTTCGATGAGCCGGTCGGGATAGTCAGCGGCGAACGCGTCGCCACTCAGGTCCGCCCCGGCGCAGAACACCGTGCCCTGCCCGGTCAGCACGATGACGCGGGTCTGGCCGTCGCCGGCTTTCAATATGGCCTCGCGCAGTTCTTCGACGAGCTGGGAATTCAGCGCGTTGCGGCGCTCTGGGCGCTGCAGCTCAATCGTCATAACCGCTTCGGCTTGGGTGATACCGATCATGGCCGCAAGGATATATAAAGCGTGACGATCGGCTCGGCCGAGTGTTGATCGCAGCCATTCATTCGACGCCCTTTAGCCTCGTCGCGTGAGCCATATCACTACCGGCCAGGTGCTGGACGCGGTGCTGGACCGCGGCTCCTTCGTCAGCTGGGACAGCGAGCCGCCGGCGCTGCCCATATCGGAGTCCTATGCCCGCGAGCTCGCCGACGCCCGAGCCGCCACCGGCCTGGACGAAGCGGTGCAGACCGGTGAGGGCCTTGTTTTTGGTCGCCGGGTGGCGGTGGTGGTCTGCGAGTTCGGCTTCCTCGGCGGCTCGATCGGGGTGGCGGCCGCCGAGCGCATCACCGCCGCTGTGCAACGGGCCACGGCCGAGGGTTTGCCGCTGCTGGCCTCGCCCAGCTCCGGCGGCACCCGCATGCAGGAGGGCACCGTCGCGTTCCTGCAGATGGTCAAAATCGCCGCGGCCGTCCGACTCCACAAACAGGCACACCTGCCCTACCTCGTTTACTTACGCAACCCGACCACCGGGGGGGTGTTCGCGTCGTGGGGCTCGCTGGGCCACGTCACCGTCGCCGAACCGGGCGCGTTGATCGGATTCCTCGGTCCGCGGGTCTACCAGCTGCTCTATGGCGAGCCGTTCCCGCCCGGCGTCCAGACCGCGGAGAACCTGCAGCGGCACGGCGTGATCGACGCCGTGGTGGCGGTCGACGAGCTGCGCGAGATGCTGGACCGTGCGCTGACGGTGACCGCCGATCCGCCCTTGACGGCGCCGATCACGCGGGCCTCCGGACCGGTGCCCGACGTACCGGCCTGGGACTCGGTGGTGGCGTCGCGGCGGCCGGACCGCCCGGATGTCGGGCATCTGTTGCAGCACGGCGCCACCGACCGGGTGCTGCTGTCCGGCACGGGTCAGGGCGAGGCGGCGACCACTCTGCTGGCGCTCGCCCGGTTCTCCGGCCAGCCCGCGGTGGTGCTGGGCCAGCAGAGGTTGGTGGGCGGCGGGGCAAGCACCGTCGGCCCCGCTTCGCTGCGCGAGGCCCGCCGCGGGATGGCGCTGGCCGCCGAGTTGCGCCTGCCGCTGGTGCTGGTGATCGACACCGCCGGCCCGGCGTTGTCGGCGGAGGCCGAGCAGGGTGGGCTGGCCGGCCAGATCGCCCAGTGCCTGGCCGAGCTGGTCACGCTGGACACCCCGACGGTGTCGGTCCTGCTGGGACAGGGCAGCGGCGGCCCTGCCCTGGCGATGGTGCCGGCCGACCGGGTGCTGGCCGCGCTGCATGGCTGGCTGGCGCCGTTGCCGCCCGAGGGCGCCAGTGCGATCGTCTTCCGTGACACCGACCATGCCGCCGAACTGGCTGCGGCCCAAGGCATTCGGTCTGCCGACCTGCTGAAGTCCGGCATTGTCGATGCCATTGTTCCGGAGTATCCCGACGCCGCCGACGAGCCGGTCGAGTTCTGCCAGCGACTGTCGAGCGCCATCGCCGCCGAAGTCCACGCATTGCGCGCGACACCTGACGCCGAGCGCCTCACCGCCCGCCTGCAGCGCTATCGCCGCATCGGTTTGCCCCGCTAGGCCACGACATTTAATTCACGCACACGACACGCCGCGAAGGCCCGCAGTGGCTTAAGTTTCGGCGGAACCTGTTAGTCGGCCATGACGTCCTACGACCATGACGAATCCGTTCCTCGGCAGCGAAGCGTTGCGGCAACGAAAGCTAACCCCCCACCAATTACGTACCGAGTTTCGCACCATATATCCCGACGTTTACCTGCCAGTCGGTGCACCAGTGACGCTGCGAACAAGCTCGGAAGCTGCGTGGCTGTGGTCGCGCCGACGGGGTGTCCTGGCCGGACTGGCCGCAGCGGCGCTGCACGGCTCGAAATGGATCGACGACGACGAGCCCATCGAGTTGATCTGGCGCAACCCGCATGCGCCACCGGGCGTGATCACCCGCAATCAGCGAGTCGAGAATGACGAGTTCACCCGTGTCTCGGGCCTTCCGGTGACCACATCTCCGCGAACGGCGTTCGACTTGGCGAGGCTACTACCCCCCGGCGAGGCTGTGGCGCGGCTCGATGCACTGACGCGGGCCACGCCGTTCTCCGTCGAGGATGTGCTGTTACTCGCCAAACGCCACCCGGGCGCGCGCGGACTGCGCCAACTGAGGGCGGTGCTTCCGCGAGTCGACCGGGGGGCGGAGTCTCCGAAAGAGACCTGGCTACGGCTGCTGCTGATCGACGCCGGATTGCCGATTCCGGAAACGCAGATCCCCGTCGTGGCCAATTGGCGGACGGTAGGGGTGCTCGACATGGGTTGGGAGGAGTTCAAGGTGGCGGCCGAGTATGACGGTGACGTGCATCGGACCAGCAGGCGCCGATACGTCCAAGACATGCGCCGGCTCAGAAAACTGCAAGAACTCGGATGGATCGTCATTCGGGTGATCGCTGAAGATCGGCCCGACGACGTCGTGCGTCAGGTCCGCGAGGCGCTTCGGCGTCGGGGCTGCCGCGACATTTAATTCACGCACACGACACGCCGGGAAGGCCCGCAGTGGCTTAAGTTTCGGCGACGCCCTCACCGCCCAGCCCGAGATACCGCTGGATCGTCGGGCCCAGCCGCTCCACCACCTCGTCGCGACTCATCTCGGCGATGGGCGGCAACCGCAGCACAAACCGGCACAGCGCCAATCCCAGGATCTGGGTGGCTATCAGCCCGGCCCGCGCCGAAACCTCTAGCGCTTCAGCAGCCGACACCAACGACGCGACCAGCGGCTGCAGCTGGCTGCCGAAAATCTCCCGCATCCGTTGCGCGGCTTCGGCATTCGTGGCACTGGACCGCAGCAGGATCACCAGCGCGTCGTCGCTCTCCCAGCGCTGCAGAAAGTGCCGGACCAGCAACCATCCCAGCCGTTCACGGTCGGACTCAGCGAATTCGGGAAACTGCAGATCGAAGTCGGCCGCGGCCGCGGCCGCGAACAACTTGTCCTTGTTGCCGTAATAGCGCATCACCATCGCCGGATCGACTCCGGCGTCAGCGGCGATCCCCCGAATCGTGGCGGCCTGGAAACCAGCGCTGCCGAACCGCTCCCGGGCCGCCGCCAGGATCACAGCCTTGGTCTCAGCCGACGATCTTCGCATGTCAACAATTGTAGGCCAACAAGTGTTGACATACCCCTCGCAAAGCGCGCACCATAAAACTATGCCAACAAGCGTTGACTAACGGACGCAGCAAAGGAGCCCCCGATGTACGACACGGATGTCCTGGTTGTAGGCGCCGGCCCCACTGGCCTCACGCTGGCGGCGTCCCTGCTCACACAGGGCGTCGACGTCGTAGTGGTCGACAAGTCGCCCCAAGGCGCAAACACCTCACGCGCGGCCGCGGTCAATGCCCGCACCCTTGAGGTTCTCGAAGGCCTCGACGTGTCCCGCCGCTTGGTCAAGGCCGGTCTCATCGCGCCACGCTTCACCATGCGCGAGGGCTCGAAACTCCTGATCTCGGTCGACTTCAGCAACCTGCCGACGCAGTATCCCTACACGCTGATGATCTCCCAGGCCGATACCGAGCGACTGCTGGAAGAGCGCCTCAATGAACTGGGCACCGCGGTGGTCCGGCCCAAGTCGCTGACCCGCGTAAACCAGGACGTCAGCGGCGTCACCGCCAGCTTCGACGACGGCGAAACCATCAGAGCGCGCTACGTTGTCGGCGCCGACGGCATGCACAGCATCGTGCGCGAGCAGGCCGGCATTGGCTTCACCGGCGGCGAGTTCGCCGAGTCCTTCGCACTGGCCGACGTCCGCGTCACCGGCGACGCGCCCCGCGACGAGGTGATTCTGTTCTACGGCAGGGACGGCCTCAACGTGCTGGCCCCGCTGCCCGACGACATCTTCCGCATTGTCGCCCCCGCCGCCGATGTGCCGCCGGTGCCGTCGGCGGAGTTCGTGCAGCAACTGCTGGACAGCCGCGGCTTCGGGCCGGGCCGCACAGTGGTCACCGAGCTGCTGTGGGGATCGCGGTTCCGGATCCACCACCGCGTCGCAGACAGCTACCGGGCCGGACGCCTGTTGCTGGCCGGCGACGCCGCCCACGTGCACAGCCCCGCCGGCGGCCAGGGCATGAACCTGGGAATCACCGACGCGACCGCTCTGGCCACGGCACTCACCCAGGCACTGCGCGGCGGCCCGGACACCTTGGACGCCTACAGCGCGTCCCAGCGCCAAAAGGCCCGGCAAGTGTTGAGCTTGACCGGACGGCTGACCCGGGTCGCAACGCTGCCGCGTGCCTTGCGTCCGATCCGCAATTCGGCCATGCGCGTGGCCGCGCACATTCCGGCCGCGCGACGGCAATTGGCCTGGCGGTTGAGTGGTTTGGTGTACCGGTAACGCAGGCCACTTCCTCGGCGAGCAGACGCACAATCGCATCCAGAGAGCGAATTTTGTGCGATTCTGCGTCTGCTGGCCGCTGCTACCTGCGACCGCCATGCGACCCGGCGGGTGTCCTCCCACCCCCGTAGGCAACCATCAGGCAAAATGGGCGCCATGGACACTGGTGTCACCTCGCCGCGGGTCTTGGTCGTCGACGACGACTCCGACGTGCTGGCTTCGTTGGAACGCGGCCTGCGGCTATCCGGATTCGAAGTGTCCACAGCGGTCGACGGCGCCGAGGCCTTGCGCAGCGCCACCGAGACCCGGCCGGACGCGATAGTGCTGGACATCAACATGCCCGTCCTCGACGGCGTCAGCGTGGTCACCGCGCTGAGAGCCATGGACAACGACGTGCCCGTCTGCGTGCTCAGCGCGCGCAGTTCGGTCGACGACCGCGTGGCCGGCCTGGAGGCTGGCGCCGACGATTACCTGGTCAAACCGTTCGTACTGGCCGAGCTGGTCGCGCGGGTGAAGGCGTTGCTGCGCCGCCGCGGCGCCACCGCGACGTCCTCCTCGGAAACCATCACGGTGGGCCCGCTGGAGGTGGACATCCCCGGCCGGCGCGCCCGCGTCAACGGCGTGGACGTCGACCTGACCAAGCGGGAGTTCGATCTGCTGGCGGTGCTGGCCGAACACAAGACCGCGGTGCTGTCCCGGGCTCAACTGTTGGAGCTGGTGTGGGGCTATGACTTCGCCGCCGACACCAACGTCGTCGATGTCTTCATCGGCTACCTGCGCCGTAAACTCGAGGCCAACGGCGGCCCCAGGCTGCTGCACACGGTCCGCGGAGTCGGATTCGTGCTGCGCATGCAATAAAGACCGAACCATTAAGAATCAGTTAGAGCCAGTTATGAGCCTCCTGTCGCGCATCTTTGCCCGTACGCCTTCGCTGCGTACCCGGGTCGTGGTCGCGACGGCGATCGGCGCAGCAATCCCGGTACTCATCGTCGGAGTTGTGGTCTGGGTCGGCATCACCAACGACCGCAAGGAACGCCTGGACCGCCGTCTGGATGAGGCCGCAGGTTTCGCGATCCCCTTCCTGCCGCGCGGTCTTGACGCGATCCCGCGTTCGCCCAACGACCAGGACGCCATCATCACCGTCCGTCGCGGCGACACGGTCAAGTCAAGTTCCGACGACGTCACGCTGCCCGAGCTCAAAGCCGACTACGCCGACACCTATATCCGCGGGGTTCGTTACCGGGTGCGGACGGTCGAGATCCCCGGACCCGAACCGACGTCGGTCGCCGTCGGCGCAACCTACGACGCCACCATCGCCGAGACGAACAACCTGCACCGCCGGGTGCTGTTGATCTGTGGCTTCGCCATCGGCGCGGCGGCGGTATTCGCGTGGCTATTGGCCATCTTCGCGGTGCGCCCGTTCAAACAGCTGGCTCAGCAGACCCGAAATATCGACGCGGGCGACGAGGCGCCGCAGGTCGAAGTGCACGGTGCCAGCGAGGCCGTCGAGATCGCCGAGGCGATGCGGGGCATGTTGCAGCGCATCTGGGACGAGCAGAACCGGACCAAGGAGGCACTCGCCTCGGCCCGCGACTTCGCCGCGGTGTCCTCCCACGAGCTGCGCACTCCGCTGACCGCGATGCGTACCAACCTCGAGGTGCTGGCCACCCTGGACCTGCCCGACGACCAGCGCAAAGAAGTGCTCAACGACGTCATCCGGACCCAATCGCGGATCGAGGCCACGCTGAGCGCGCTGGAGCGGTTGGCCCAGGGCGAACTGTCCACGTCCGACGACCATGTGCCGGTCGACATCACCGACCTGCTGGACCGCGCCGCCCACGACGCGACCCGGATCTATCCGGACCTCGACGTCTCACTGGTGCCGTCGCCCACCTGCATCATCGTGGGGTTGCCGGCCGGGTTGCGGCTGGCCGTCGACAACGCCATCGCCAACGCCGTCAAACACGGCGGCGCCACCGAGGTCCAGCTGTCCGCGGTCAGCTCGCGGGCAGGGGTGGAGATCGCCATCGACGACAACGGCAGCGGAGTGCCCGAAGAGGAACGACAGGTGGTGTTCGAGCGGTTCTCCCGCGGGTCGACGGCTTCCCATTCCGGGTCGGGACTCGGCCTGGCGTTGGTGGCCCAACAGGCCCACCTGCACGCCGGCACGGCGTCGCTGGAGAACAGCCCGCTGGGTGGCGCACGCCTAGTGCTGCGTCTGCCCGGCCCCAGCTGACCCCGGCGTCATTGCGGGAACTTCGCGACGATCGCGTTCAGGACATCGACGCCCTGATTGCTCGCATCGGCCCGGCAGGCGCTGACGTCGACGATGACGTTGTCGCGGACGGTCATGGCCCGCTGACACCTCCAGCCGTTGATGTCTTCCTTGATCTGCGTCATCGACACGACGCCGTCGACGTTGCTCAGCGGGCCGAAAGTGGTGCGCTGCAGCGGTTTACCGGGCAACGCCGCCGTCATTGTTCGGCCCGAGCAGGACGACCACAGCGATATCTGATCCGACAGCACTTTCCGGGCCACATCCGCGCTCTGGAAGCTGAGCACCGCTTGGGAAACCATGTACAGGGGCTGCTCGTTGCCGTCGCTGAGATCTTGTCTGCGCGCCGCACTCCATCCGCTCTTGGCGTAGGCACGATGCTGAGCCGGCAATAGAGCTCCGACACAGTCCGCATCCTTTCCGAACACGGACTCGGCTGCCGAATCGTCGGCCACCTGGGCCAGATTTTGCGTGACCACCATTTTGGGCGCGCCGACGATGTCGGCGGCCTGCTGGGAGGTCAGCAGCAGGCCGGACAACTCCGATGCACCCACCTGCGTTGTCTTGGATGTCGGTGCCGACGATGTCACTGCCGACCCGGGGGTGGCGCGATCCTGCGACCGCACCAGAACCGTCGCCACGACCGCCAGCACGGTCACGACCACCAAAGCCGCCACCGCTGCGATCCAGCGGCCACGACGCCGTCGGGGCGGCGGGAAGTGCCCGGGAAAGTGCCCAGGCGGGTACGGCCCCGGCGGAAACGGTCCGGGCACCGGCCCCGATGGCCGATAGGCGACCGGACCACCGTGCTGCTGCCAGCCCTGCGTTCCATCCACCGTCGGCGGCGGCGCATAGGGGGCCACAGCCGCAACGGGAACCGGCCGCAACGCCACCGTGGTGTGCTCATCGCCCAACGCCTCGGCGGCCGCGGCCGCGAACTCACGCGACGAATCGAACCGCTCCGCCGGATCCTTGGCCATCGCCTTGGCGATCACCGCATCCATGCGCGTGGACAAACCCGGTACCCGATCACTGACCCGAGGCGGTGGCGCCGTCAAATGCGCAGCTATCACCGCCGCCATCCCGTTGGACGAGGCGTAGGGCGGCTCACCAGTCAACAACCGAAACAGCGTGCACCCCAACGAATACAAATCCGCGCGACCGTCAAACGGGAGTCCGGACAACACCTCCGGCGCCGCGTAGCTGACCGTGGCCATAAACGATCCCGTCGCGGTCAACTTCGAGTCGTCGAGCGCACGCGCAATCCCGAAGTCCCCCAACAACACCCGCTCTTCGGGCCCCACCGCTCCCGACAACAGAAAATTGCCGGGCTTGACGTCGCGATGCACCACGTTGCGCTCATGCGCGTAATCCAGCGCCTTGGCCACCTCGGTCACCACATGCACCGCACGTACCGGAGTCATCGCCCCATCGCTCAACGCGTCGTCGGCATCGGTGCCGTCGACGAACTGCATCGCGATCCACAGCTGACCCATGAATTCGCCGCGCCGATAAATCGACACCACATTCGGGTGATCCAGCCCCGCGGCCACGTCGGCCTCACGGACAAACCGGGTGCGAAAATCCGGATCACGCGAAAGTTCCGCGGACAGCACCTTGATCGCCTCAAACCGCGGCAAATCGGGATTACGCGCCAGATACACCGTGCCCATACCACCGGCACCGAGCAGCCGCTCAATCCGATAACCGGCAAACAGCGACCCCGCACTCAACCCAGCAGTCACCCGCTCACACCCTCACCACAACCACCCGCCGACCGTACCTGCCAGCCGACCAGACCTACTTCGGGATCTTGCCCGCAATCGCATTCAGCACATCCACGCCCTGATTACCGACATCGGGACGACACACCGCGATGTCGACGACGACATTGCCGCGAGCACCCAGAGCACGCTGACATCCGACATTGTTGGTGCTGAAATCTTCGCTGGTTTGCGTCATGGACAGTATTCCGTCGGTGTTGGTCAGCGGGCCGAAAGTGAAGTGCGCGTCTGGCTTGTCGTTCATTTGGTGCACCGTCACCGTGCGACCCGAGCAGGCAGCCCACTGCGGTTCCTGCTGCGCGACGACCTTCCGGGCAGCGTCCGCCGACGGGTACGAAATCACTGTCTGGGTGAAGGCCATCCCACCGGTGCTGGCTTTCAAACCCTGTTCCTGCGCCCCGCGCCATCCGGTGTCGGCGTAAACAACCCGCTGGGCCGGCAGTAAGGCGCCGAGACAGTCTTTGTCAACGATCGTCCATGACGCGTCGTCGTGTATCGCGTTAAGAGATTGTGTGACAGTCATATCGGGGGCACCCAGGAGGTCGGCGGCCTGCTCTGGGGTAAGCAGCAGGCCAAGCAATGCCGAGGGTGCCACGGTTGGCGTTGTCGTGGTGGCCGTGGATTTGGGCGCCGTCGACTCCGCCGCGGAGTTGGTCCGATGCTGCGAGCGGGCCAGGACCGTCACCCCGACGGCCGCCGCGGCCAAGATCACCACGGCCGTCAGCGCAGCGATCCAGCGCCCGCGACGGCGTCGTCGCGGCGGCGGGAAGGGACCCGGCACCGATCCCGGCGGTGGATAGGTGACGGGAACACCGTGCTGCTGCCAAGGCTGCGGCCCGTTCGTCACTGTCGGCTGCGGCACATACGGCGCGACGGCTGTACGCGGCACCGGCCGCAACGTCACCGTCGTATGCTCAGCCGCCAATGCCTGAGCAGCCGCGGCAGCGAACATTCGCGCCGAAGCAAACCGCGCCGCGGGATCCTTGGCCATCGCCTTGGCGATCACCTCATCCATGCGCATCGACAACTCCGGCACCCGATCGCTCACCCGCGGCGGCGGGGCCTGTAGGTGCGCAGCCATCACCGCGGCCATCCCGTTGGTCGAGGCAAAGGGCGGCTCACCGCTCAGCAACCGAAAAAGCGTGCACCCCAACGAATACAAATCCGCCCGACCGTCAAAGGGCTCACCGGCCAACACCTCCGGTGCGGCGTAACTGATCGTGGCCATAAACGACCCCGTCGCGGTCAACTTCGCATCATCCAGCGCACGCGCAATCCCGAAGTCCCCCAACAACACCCGCTCGTCAGGGCCCACCGGACCCGACAACAAGAAGTTGCCCGGCTTGACATCACGGTGTACGACATTGCGCTCATGCGCGTAATCCAGCGCCTTGGCCACCTCGGTCACCACATGCACCGCCCGTACCGGAGTCATCGCGCCATCGCTCAACGCGTCGTCGGCGTCGGTGCCATCGACGAACTGCATCGCGATCCACAGCTGGCCGTCAAAGTCGCCGCGCCCGTAGATCTTCACCACGTTGGGGTGATCCAGCCCGGCGGCTATGTCGGCCTCGCGCACAAACCTCGCCCGAAAGTCCGGATCACGCGACAGCTCCGCCGACAGCACCTTGATCGCCTCAAACCGCGGCAAATCAGGATTGCGCGCCAGGTACACCGTGCCCATACCGCCGGCGCCGAGGACCCGCTCCACCCGATACCCGGCGAACACCGACCCCGCACTCAGCCCAGCAGTCACCCGCTCACCCCCACCACAACCACCCGCCGACCGTACACAATCCGCGATGTCCACCGACGACGCCGCCGCAAGAACCGAAGCCCGTGCGGCACACTGGAGCGATGGCTAACGGGAGGAAACCGACCGACCGCGAGACCCTGTCACACATCCGCGAACTGGTCGCCGAAGAGAAAGCGCTGCGGGCGCAACTACAGCACGGCGACATCAGCACATCCGAAGAGCACGACCGCCTGCGCCGGCTGGAAATCGAACTGGATCAGTGCTGGGACCTGCTGCGACAGCGTCGGGCGCTGCGCGACACCGGTGGCGACCCGCGCGAGGCGAGCGTGCGCCCGGCCGACCAGGTCGAGGGCTATACCGGCTAGCGAATGGCACCCGACGACGACACGCAGGACTTCGATGTGGTCGTCGTCGGCGGAGGTCACAACGGCCTGGTTGCCGCCGCTTACCTGGCCCGGGCGGGCCTGCGGGTGCGCCTGCTGGAGCGGCTGGAGCACACCGGCGGGGCGGCGGTGTCGGCGCATGCGTTCGAGGGCGTCGAGGTCCGCGTGTCGCGCTATTCCTACCTGGTCAGCCTGCTGCCGTCCCGAATCGTCGACGACCTGGGCGCATCTGTGCGGCTGGCCCGCCGGCAGTTTTCGTCGTATACCCCCGATCCGGCTGTCGCCGGTCGCACCGGCCTGCTTATCGGGCAGCACTCCAACACATTCGCGGCCATCGGCGCCGCCGGCGACCGACAAGGATTCGCTGCGTTCTACCGACGCTGCCGACTGGTGACCGAACGGCTCTGGCCAACGCTGCTAGAGCCGCTGCGCACCCGGGGCCAGGCTCGTCGGCACGTTTTGGACGGCGGCGATCCCGAAGCGGTGGCCGCCTGGCGGGCCACGGTGGACGAGCCGATCGGGCATGCCATCGCCTCTGCCGTAAGCAACGACCTGGTCCGCGGAGTAATCGCCACCGACGCGCTGATCGGCACCTTCGCACGCCTCGATGACGAGTCGCTGCGGCAAAACATCTGCTTCCTGTACCACGTGCTCGGCGGCGGCACCGGCGACTGGAACGTCCCGATCGGCGGGATGGGCTCGGTGACTGCTGCCCTGGCGGCTGCGGCCAGCCATCACGGCGCCGAAATAGCCACTGGCGCAGACGTTTACGCCGTCGACCCAGACGGCGAGGTGCGCTACCGCACCGGCGACGACGAGCACGTCGTCCGAGGCCGCTTCGTATTGGCCGGCGTTACACCGGCGGTACTTGCCGAGTTGCTCGGCGCACCCGCACCGGTGGTGGCCCCGGGCGCACAGGTGAAGGTGAACATGGCGATGCGTCGGCTGCCGCGTTTGCGCGACGAGCGCGTCACCCCGCAGCAGGCCTTCGTCGGCACGTTCCACGTCAACGAAACGTGGACCCAACTAGACACTGCCTATTTGCGGGCGGCCGAGGGGCAACTTCCAAATCCCCTGCCGTGCGAGGTTTACTGCCATTCGCTGACCGACCCGAGCATCCTGTCGCCCGGGCTGCGCGACTCGGGTGCACAGACGATGACAGTGTTCGGCCTGCACACACCACACTGGCTGTCGAGCTCGAGCGCTTCACCCGACGAGCTCACCGAGTCGGTCCTGGCGTCGCTGAATTCCGTTCTGGCCGAGCCGATTCAGGACGTGCTGATGACCGACGCGCAGGGTCGGCCGTGCATCGAAACGACGACCACCCTGGACTTGCAGCGCACCCTGCGGATGACCGAGGGCAACATCTTCCACGGCGCGTTGTCCTGGCCGTTCGTGGAGGACGATGACGCGCTGGACACACCGGCGCGGCGCTGGGGCGTTGCGACCGCCTACGAGCGGATCATGTTGTGCGGCTCGGGCGCTCGCCGCGGCGGCGCGGTGTCAGGCATCGGCGGCCACAACGCCGCGATGGCGGTGCTGGACTGTGTCGCGAGCAGACAGAAAAACTAGCGACCGTCGATGGCGACGTAGTCGCGTTCGGTGTAGCCGGTGTAAATCTGGCGCGGACGGCCGATCTTGCTGTCGCCCTCGTCGTGCATCTCCCGCCAGTGCGCGATCCAGCCGGGCAGCCGGCCCAATGCGAACAGCACGGTGAACATGCGGGTCGGGAAGCCGAGGGCCCGGTAGATCAGGCCGGTGTAGAAGTCGACGTTCGGGTAGAGCTTGCGTTCGACGAAGTAGTCGTCGGTCAGCGCCGCCTCTTCGAGATGCTTGGCGATGCTCAGCAGGTCGTCGTCGCCGCCCAGTTTGGACAGGATCTTGTCGGCCTGCTCCTTGACGATGCGGGCCCGCGGATCGTAGTTCTTGTAGACACGGTGGCCGAAGCCCATCAACTTGACGCCGGCCTCGCGGTTCTTCACTTTCCGGACGAATTCACTGACGTCGTCGCCGCTCTCGCGGATCTCCTCGAGCATCTCGAGCACCGCCTGGTTGGCCCCTCCGTGCAGCGGGCCCCACAGCGCATTGATCCCGCCGGAGATCGAGGTGAAAAGGTTGGCACGCGACGAGCCCACCAGCCGAACCGTCGACGTCGAGCAGTTCTGCTCGTGGTCGGCATGCAGGATGAACAGCATGTCCAGCGCCCGTACCACCTCGGGATCAGGCTCATAGGGCTCGGCCGGGAACCCGAACGTCATCCGCAGAAAGTTCTCCACCAGTGAGAGCGAGTTGTCCGGGTAGAGGAACGGCTGGCCAACCGACTTCTTGTACGCATACGCGGCGATGGTGGGCAGCTTGGCCAGCAAGCGGATAGTCGACAGCTCGACCTGGCCGTTGTCTATCGGGTCCAGCGCGTCTTGATAGTAGGCGCTCAATGCGTTGACCACGCTGGACAGCACCGGCATCGGGTGGGCATTGCGCGGAAATCCGTCGAAGAACCGTTTCAGGTCCTCGTGCAGCATGGTGTGCCGCTGGATTCGGTGGGTGAACTCGGCGAGCTGCTCGGTGTTCGGCAGCTCACCGTAGATCAGCAGGTAGCTGACCTCGATAAAAGTCGATTTCTCGGCCAGCTGCTCGATCGGATAGCCGCGGTAGCGCAGAATGCCGGCATCGCCGTCGATGTAGGTGATTGCGCTCTTGGTCGACGCGGTGTTGCCGTAGCCGACATCGAACGTGGTGTAGCCGGTCTTGGCCAGCAGCGGCCCGAGCGCAATACCGTCGTTTCCCTCGGTGGCGTGCACAATCTGGAGGTCAACCTCGCCACCCGGGTATCGGAGGTTGGCGGTGTCGTCGTTGTCGGCCACGAGAACCCCTTTGCGCTTCTGCTGACAAGGCTGCCGCACCAGGTGCGTCTGAGTGCGTATAGGTGAAGGTAGTCGTTATCGGGCCGTTGTGTCTGCCCGGGGTGGAAACTGCTGCTAGCAGCCCCGTAGCGACCGGACCAAGTCCAGCGAAACGACCTTGCCTCGCGCCTGAGTCCTGGGCAGATGCCGCAACCACGCAGGCCGGCGGCCAAGCTCAGGGTTGTAGGCGTTCGACCCGATTGCCGACGAGCCGGATCCGGTTGTGCACCCGGTTTTCCCGGCCCTGCCAGAATTCCACCACCTCAGCAGCGATGAGGTAGCCGCCCCAGTTCGGCGGCACCGGGACGTGTTCGGAGTCCGCGAAGCGTGCCGTGACCTCTGTCAGCTGGTCGAGCAGCGCAGCACGCGACGCGATCGGCCGCGACTGGTGCGACGCCCACGCACCCAGTTGCGAGCCGCGCGGCCGCTTGGACCAGTAGTCCTCGGTGACCTGGGGGTCGACCTTGCTCACCGGCCCGCGGATGTGGACCTGCCGCCCCAGTTGATACCAGGGGAACGTCGCCGATGCGTACGGTGTTGCCGCCAGCTCGGCACCCTTGTCCGAGTCATAGTTGGTGAAAAATGTGATGCCCGTCTCGTCGGCGTTTTTGCATAACACCGACCGGCACACCGGTCTCCCCTCCGCCACGGTCGCCAGGACAAACGCGTTGGGCTCGGCGACGCCGGCGCGTTCGGCGTCGTCAATCCATTTGCGGAACAACGCAAGCCAGCCATCAT
Organism: Mycobacterium sp. NGS41; assembly: GCF_059812725.1. Classification (NCBI taxonomy): domain Bacteria; kingdom Bacillati; phylum Actinomycetota; class Actinomycetes; order Mycobacteriales; family Mycobacteriaceae; genus Mycobacterium; species Mycobacterium sp. NGS41. The sequence continues at coordinate 16,548 of NZ_JCALDF010000019.1, read as the reverse complement.
CGAGCCAGTCGGCGTCCAGGTCCGGGCTGCCGTCTTTCTCGTCGGAGCCGTACTCCACGCGCATCCCCGCCAGGTGGTGCTCCTCTGGGACTGCCATTACGCCAACGCTACCGGCGGTTGCTACCGGCCGGTAGCGTCGGCCCGGAGCGCGGGTGCGAGAATTTTCGCATGACTGTGGTCCCGGAAGATTTCGTCCCCGGCCTCAACGGCGTGGTGGCCTTCACCACTGAGATTGCCGAGCCGGACAAAGATGGTGGCGCGCTGCGCTATCGCGGTGTCGATATCGAGGATCTGGTCAACCAGCAGATCACGTTTGGTGACGTCTGGTCGTTGCTGGTCGATGGCAAGTTCGGCAGCAGCCTGCCTCCGGCGGAGCCCTTCCCGCTGCCGATTCACACCGGCGACGTGCGGGTCGACGTGCAGGCCGGTCTGGCGATGCTGGCACCCATCTGGGGATACATGCCCCTGTTGGATATCGACGACACCACCGCCCGCGATCAGCTGGCCCGCGCGTCGGTGATGGCGCTGTCGTATGTCGCGCAGTCCGCACGCGGCATCTACCAGCCCGCCGTGCCGCAGCGAATCATCGACGAATGCTCAACGGTCACAGCACGTTTCATGACGCGCTGGCAGGGTGAGCCGGATCCCCGGCACGTCGAAGCCATTGACGCATATTGGGTGTCGGCAGCCGAGCACGGCATGAACGCCTCGACGTTCACCGCGCGGGTGATCGCCTCGACCGGTGCGGACGTGGCGGCAGCACTGTCGGGTGCGATCGGGGCGATGAGCGGACCCCTGCACGGCGGAGCGCCTGCCCGGGTGTTGCCGATGCTCGAAGAGGTGGAGCGCACCGGCGATGCACGCGGCCTGGTGAAGGGAATCCTGGACCGCGGCGACAAGCTGATGGGCTTCGGGCACCGGGTGTACCGCGCGGAGGACCCGCGTGCACGGGTACTGCGGGCGGCGGCCGAACGGCTGGGCGCACCGCGCCACGACGTCGCGGTCGCGCTGGAACAGGCCGCACTTTCGGAGCTGCGCGAACGTCGTCCAGACCACCCGATCGAAACCAATGTCGAGTTCTGGGCCGCGGTCATCCTCGACTTCGCCCGCGTGCCGGCCAACATGATGCCCGCGATGTTCACCTGTGGCCGCACCGCCGGATGGTGCGCCCACATCCTTGAGCAGAAGCGACTCGGCAAGCTGGTCCGCCCGTCGGCCATCTATGTCGGGCCGGGCCCACGCTCTCCGGAGTCTGTCGAAGGCTGGGACCGAGTACTCACCAGCGCCTAAGAGTCGCGACGGTCGCCTTCGGGGTTTCGGGCGTGAATCCTGGGCTTTGCGGGTGAATCCTGGGCTTTGCGAGTGAATCCTGGGCTTTGCGAGTGAATCCTGGGCTTTGCGAGTGAATCCTGGGCTTTGCGAGTGAATCCTGGGCTTTGCGAGTGAATCCCGGGCTTTGGGCGTGAATCCTGGGCGCAATCTAGCGCCGATTCCCACCGTCCCCTCACACCGAACGCCGCCAGTACACACTCAAAGCCCAGGATTCACAGCGAAGGTCCGCAGCGGCGCATCGAAGCTCCGCCGCGGCGCATCTCAACTCGCCTTTTTCACGGGCTTCTGTGACAGATGCGTCACACCACAGCACGCGCCGCGTTTTGTCGGTGCCTCGCGATTGAATGTCCCCGGGCGCGATGAGTTCTCATCGCGCACACGGTCAATATCCGTGAGCCCGGGCCAAAGGCTGGTCCGGGGTATCGACAGCAAGGAGACCACCATGGCGATCAACGTCGAGCCGGCTCTGTCCCCGCATCTCGTCGTCGACGACGCCGCAGCGGCGATCGATTTCTACGTCAAGGCTTTTGATGCCGTCGAGGTGGGCCGAGTGCCGGGTCCCGAGGGCAAGCTGGTTCACGCCGCCGTACGCATCAACGGCTTCCTGGTGATGCTCGCCGACGACTTCCCCGAGATGTGCGGCGGTAAGTCGATGACGCCGAAGTCGCTGGGCGGCACGCCGGTCACCATCCATCTGACGGTCTCCGACGTCGATGCCAAATTCCAGCAGGCACTGGACGCCGGCGCCACCGTGGTGATGCCTTTGGACGACCAGTTCTGGGGAGACCGGTACGGCGCGGTCGCCGATCCGTTCGGGCACAACTGGTCGCTGGGGCAGCCGGTGCGCGAGGTCAGCATGGAGGAGATGCAGGCGGCCATGGCCGCGCAGGCCGGAACTTAGCTAGTCGACAGTTCACGCAGCCGGGCTGTCAGCCGGCGTCGCAGCGGCGGCGTTGGCTGACCGGCGGCCGCGGCGGCCAACATGCCGTCGATGTCTGTGAACTTGTTACGCGGTCGGTCGTCGGCACTGCCGCGCGCAATTTCGGCGGCGTCGATCGCGCGCCAGCCGACCGAGTCCAGGGCGTCGGGTTGACGAGCCCGAACCAACTTGGCGAGGGCCGCCGGCTTGGCCACGGGGTCGGTGAGCCTGCCTGCGTTGAAGTCGGCGACCAACGCCTGCACCGTCTGCAGGGAACACGACTTGTTGGTGCCGATGAAGCCGGTCGGCCCGCGCTTGATCCAGCCGGCGACGTAACTGCCGAGTACCGGCCGGCCAGAGCCACGGTCGACGACACGACCGTCGTCATTGGGCACGACGGCCGCCGCCGCATCGAATGGCAGATCGTGAATCGGCTTGCCGCGGTAGCCAATCGATGTCAGCACCAAGCCGGCATCGAGTCGGCGCCGCTGGTCTGTACCGGTGATGGTGAACTCGACGGCGGTCGCACGCTGCGGTCCCAGGACCCGCTCGGGCGTGAGCCGATACGCCAACCGAACCCGCGGCCGTGACGCCGGTGTCGAAGCGTCGCCCAGTTTGCTCAAAATCTCCAACTTGTTCTTGGTCAACGGATCGGAGACGGTCGCAAGATCGTGGGCCACCAACTCGTGGTCGGCGGCGTCCAGCACCACGTCGGACGCGCCCGTCAGCCCGATCAACTCGGGCAACGTAAACGCCGAGTGGGCGGGGCCGCGCCGTGCGGCGATGACCACCTCGCGAACCGCGGAGTTGCGTAACTCATTCAGCGCCCGATCGGAGATGTCAGTGTGGGCCAGGTCATCCGGGTCGGCGGTGAGCACGCGGGCCACGTCGAGGGCGACGTTGCCGTTGCCGATGATCACCACCCGCTCATGGCTGAGATCTACTGGCAGATGGGCGAAGTCGGGATGTCCGTTTATCCAGGCGACAACCTCTGTGGCGGTTCCGGTGCCCGGCAGACCCATTCCCTCGATGTCCAGCCGACGGTCGTCGGGCGCGCCGACCGCGTACAGCACGGCGTGATGGTGCGCCAACAATTCGGCATGGCTCAGGTGCTTGCCGATCTCGACGTTGAGAAAAAACCGGAAGCGGCGATGATTGGCCACCCGATCGAAGAGCCGAGTGACCCGCTTGGTGCTCTGGTGATCAGGGGCCACCCCGGCGCGCACCAGCCCGTAGGGCGTCGGCAGCTTCTCGAAGACATTGACGCGCACCCCATGTTGGACCAGCAGTTCGTCGGCGGCATACATCGCCGCGGGCCCAGACCCCACGATGGCAACCGTCAGCGGCTGAGAACGCGCCCGCACCTCGGCTGCCGGGATCACCGGAGCCAGCTTCGACGTCGGCGGGAGTTTCACGTCGGCGGGCCGCTCGGGATAGAACGACGCGTTGATCTCGACGAAGGGCAGTTGCTTAGGCTCAAGCCTGGTGTCGGGCGCGATCGCGCCGACCGGGCAGGCACTCACGCAAGCACCGCAGTCCACGCAGGCCACCGGATCGATATACAGCATCTCCGAGGTCGCGAAACCCGGCTCGTCCGGAGACGGGTGGATGCAATTGACCGGGCATGCAAAGACGCACGACCCGTCATTGCAGCACGACTGAGTAATAACGTGCGGCATCAGCAGTTAAACCTTCGAAAAGCTCGGAGCGTTACGCGGCCGGCGCAGCGGCCAGGTGCTGGCGCTGCGGCTCGCTGCGGTAGCGCGACGGCTTGCCGTTGATCTTGCAGATCCGCCACATCAGCCGGGCAGAGCGGGTTTCCATCAGCCCGGTGTCGTAGGCCAGCATCCGGACATCGGAGAACATGTCGCGCAACCACTTTCGCGACTCCGGCGACCGGAAGAACAGTTCCTTCTTGACCGAACGCGGAATGTCGAACTCCTGCCAGAACGCCTTGGGCGGAATCAAAATCGCATTGCACAACGTCCGCATCGTCAGCGGAAAGTACAGCGAAACCCAGAATCGCTGCCTGCGAGTCAACTCCGGCAGTCGCCTGCGCAGGAACTCATGGGCAAACGAGATGTGTCGCGCTTCCTCGGCCACGTGTATGGCCATCACCCGTTCCATGATCGGGTGCAGCGACTTGCCTTCCCGAAGCACCTGCTTCTGGGTGTGGTCGATGGGCTCCTCGCCGGCGAGCACGCCGATGAAGAACGCCACCGGCAACGGTCCGGCGACCAGCGGGACCAGCGGCGAAATCCAGCGCAGCCGCTTGGGCATTCCAGGGACATCCGCGCCGATGCGGTTGACCATCTCCTGGAACATCATGGTGTGGTTGCACTCTTCGACCGATTCGTGCAGGCAGTACCGATATTCCGGCGAACCGTTGGGCACCCAGAACGTGTAGTTCATCAGCCCGCGGATCAAGATGGATTCGAAGTGCAACCCCACCTTGGCGACGTTGGCCTGTCGCCACATGCCTATTTGAATCTGGCGTTCCAGCGGCTGTGCCTGGTACCAGGGGTGACGGCCCAACGGGTCAGTCGACGGCAGGACCCACCGCTGATCGTTGTCGGTGACTTCGAACTCCGGTGATTCCCAATCGATATCGGTGTACGGGTTGAAGTTTCGCCGCACAGACCCCTCGGACAGTGTGGCGAGCATTTCCACGTACTCAGCGTCGTCGCGCACCTCCATGTTGCGGCGCCAACGCTGCACCATTCGCGTCCTGGCCATTCAGCCCTCCTCAATGAGGTTTATGTATGGACGTGTACCCAAGACGGTACCGGCGGTACCGCGAATTCACCAGACTTGTCTAAAGCAGTGTGGCCTGACCAGTGGTCAGTCGCTTGATGTGGGCTAGGTCACAAGGTCTCTGCGGCAATCGGCCCACCGCCCGGTCGCCTCTGCACCGCTCACTACCCTGGTGCCATGGCTGAGCCCCTGCAGATTCCCGCTGACATCAAACCGCGCGACGGCCGCTTCGGGTCGGGCCCATCCAAGGTCCGGCCCGAACAATTGCAGGCGCTGACCACCACCGCTGCCGCGCTGTTCGGCACGTCGCACCGGCAGGCTCCGGTGAAGAATCTGGTGGGCCGAGTGCGGTCCGGGCTGGCTGAGCTTTTTTCTATACCGGATGGTTACGAGGTCATTCTGGGTAACGGCGGCGCAACGGCGTTCTGGGATGCGGCGGCCTTCGGGCTGATCGACAAGCGCTCGCTGCATCTGTCCTACGGCGAGTTCAGCTCCAAATTCGCCTCCGCAGTCACCAAGAACCCGTTCGTCGGCGACCCGGTCATCGTCAAGGCGGACCCGGGCAGCGCCCCGGAGCCGCAGAGCGACCCGTCCGTCGACGTGATCGCCTGGGCGCACAACGAGACATCGACCGGCGTCGCGGTGCCGGTGCGCCGCCCGGCCGATTCGGGTGAGGCATTGATCGCCATCGATGCCACCTCCGGCGCCGGCGGCCTACCGGTCGACATCACCGATACCGATGCCTACTACTTCGCGCCGCAGAAGAATTTCGCCAGCGACGGCGGTCTGTGGCTGGCCATCATGAGTCCCGCCGCGCTGGCCCGGGTCGAGTCCATCGCCGCGTCGGGTCGCTGGGTTCCCGACTTTTTGTCGCTGCCGATCGCCGTTGAGAACAGCCTGAAAAACCAGACCTACAACACGCCGGCGATCGGCACCCTGGCGCTGCTGGCCGAGCAGCTCGACTGGATGCTGGGCAACGGAGGTCTGCAATGGGCGGTCAAGCGCACGGCGGACTCGTCGCAGCGGTTGTACACGTGGGCGCACGAGCGGCCGTACACCACGCCCTTTGTCACCGACCCGGCGCTGCGGTCGCAGGTGGTAGGCACGATCGACTTCGCAGACGACGTCGACGCCGCGGCCGTCGCGAAGATCTTGCGGGCTAACGGCATCGTCGATACCGAGCCGTACCGCAAGCTCGGCCGCAACCAGTTGCGGGTGGCGATGTTCCCCGCTGTCGAGCCTGACGATGTCAGCGCGCTGACCGAATGCGTCGACTGGGTGGTCGAGCGGCTTTAAGGGCGAGCAGACGCAAAAGCCCCGTTTCGGCACGAAATCGTGGGCTTTTGCGTCTGCTCGGCAGGCCCCCGCGTGTCACGACGGTGAACGGCGTTTGTCGCATTAGAGTGCGCACCTAACAGGTCCGTGCCGACCCGCACGAAACCTGCGAGGAGATGCCATGCGGGAACTCAGAGTCGTCGGACTCGACGCCGACGGAAAAAGCATGATCTGCGAGGGCGATAACCCCGCCGAAAAGTTCAAGCTCCCGGCCGATGACCGACTGCGGGCGGCCCTCGACGGCGAGCGGCCGCAGCCGGAACAACCGCAGCTCGAAATCGAAGTCACCAACATGCTGAGCCCGAAGGATATTCAGGCTCGTATCCGCGCCGGCGCGTCCGTCGAGCAGGTAGCCGCGGCATCGGGCTCCGATATCGCCCGAATTCAGCGGTTCGCCAACCCGGTATTGCTGGAACGCTTCCGCGCCGCGGAGCTCGCGACGGCCGCTCACCCGCTGCTCGTCGACGGGCCCTCGGTACTGACCCTGCTGGAGACCATCACCGCCGCCCTGGTGACGCGTGGCCTGCAATCCGACCGCCTCAGCTGGGACGCCTGGCGCAACGAAGACAGCCGCTGGACGGTGCAGCTGGCTTGGAAAGCGGGTCGGTCGGACAATCGCGCCCATTTCCGCTTCACTCCCGGGGCTCACGGCGGAACGGTCACCGCGATCGACGACGCGGCCAGTGAGCTGATCGACCCGGAGTTCAAGCCTCCGCTGCGGCCGCTGGCGCCCGTGGCCCGCATCGCGTTCGACGAGCCGGCCAAGCCGGGCAAGCCGGTCACCCCGCAGCCGGAACAACCGGTCAGTAGCCGACGCGGCAAGCCGCCCGTTCCGGCCTGGGAGGACGTGCTGCTCGGGGTGCGCTCAGGCGGACAGCGCTAGCCGCTGGCTGCCAGCGCAAGCAGCGCCAGCCACGCCCCAGCGACGCCTACTCCCGCACCGAGCACAAACCATCGCAGCACCGGGGTGCGTCGCCAGCCCCACACCGTCGGCGCCAGCCCGCCGACCGCCACAATGTTGAGCCCCACCGCCAGCAGCGGATGCACCCGGATCAGCCCGAGGCTCAGCACCACGACCGCGGTTCCGGTGACCGCGGCGACAAATCCAGCCACCGTCAAACCCGTTGCCCAAGGCGTGGATTGGCCTGTCACGGGCCGAGCCTAACCTGAATTGTCCGCCTTCTCCCCGGGCCGCGCCGCGGCCCGCATGGTCGGCGACCGGACCCGCTCGTAGAACGCCAGCGCGGCGGCCGTCGCGACGTTGAGCGAGTCGGTGCCCCGCGACATCGGGACGCGAACCCGCACATCGCTGCGTCGCAGCGCGGCCGGCGTCAGTCCCGGGCCTTCGGCTCCCACCAGGACCGCAACGCGCTCGTCCCGCACCGCCGCCATCACCTCGGCCAGCGGGCGCGCATCGCCGTGCGGAGTCATCGCCAGCAACTGGAAGCCGCTTTGCTTCAGCTTCACGAGATCGACCGGCCAGTCGGTCGCTCGTGCATACGGCACCAGCAACGCGTGACCCATGGATACCCGGACCGCGCGGCGGTACAGCGGATCGGCACAGCCGCTGCCGAACACCACTGCGTCGACGCACAGGCCCGCCGCATTGCGAAAAATCGAGCCCAGGTTCTCGTGGTCGTTGACGCCTTCGAGCACGACGACGGTACGGGCGCCGTCGACCACCTCGCCGATCCTCAGTTCGGGCACCCGTCTCGCGGCGGCCAGCACACCACGGTTGAGGTGAAAGCCGACCACCCGCGCCATGACATCGGCGGACACCCGGTAGTAGGGCGCCTCGGCACCGGCCAGGTCGTCGCTGAGTTCGGCCAGCCTGCGGTCGGTACCGAGCAAGGCAAACGGGATGAACCGCGATGCCAGCATCCGCTGCACGACCAGCACGCCCTCCGCGATCACCAGCCCTTTACCGGTGGGCAGATCGGGACGACGGTCGACGCTGTTCAGGTCGCGGAAATCGTCGAGCCGTGGATCGTCGGGATCGTCGATGTCGACAATCTCCACGTCCGGAACATCGGTCACGGACGTCCGTCGGCCCTGTCATCCACCAGAGCCAGCATCAAATCGGCGGCGCCACGCAGGATGTCACGTTTGTCGTTGTCGAGCGTCGCGAGCCGCTCGGCCAGCCACTCCTGACGGGCGCGGCGCGCGGCCTTGACCAACTCGGCACCGGTCTCCGACACCGAGACCAGCACCTGGCGGCCGTCGACCGGATGTGGGGTGCGGTCCACGAAACCCATGTCGGCCAGAGACGCGACCACCCGGGTCATCGACGGCGGCCGGACTCGTTCGCGAATCGCCAGCGCCCCGGGCGTCATCGCGCCCTCGTTGGCCAACGTGGCCAGCACCGACAGTTGGGACAGCGACACCGGCGACTGCGGATTCCGGAACCGCAGTTGTCGGGCCAGCCGCATCACCGCCAGCGACAAGTCACTGGCCAGGCGGGCATCGCTGTCAGACACAGCGCGAGGTTACAACGGAACCTCACTAAGAACACGAGAAACGGGAACCACGGACGTCGACGCATTTCACCGTGCGATGCCGTTCCGCCAGCGAAACAGGCCACGAAGCGTCCGCCAGCATCGTCGGGCTAGATTTATCGCGATGTCTGTCGAACCCGACCGGGAAATCGAGCCACCGCCACTGCCGCCCGCACTGCTCCAGGTGTGGCCGGTCATCGCTGTCGGAGTGCTCGGCTGGCTGGTCGCCACGGCCGTGGCGTTCCTGGTACCAACGCTGGCTAGTTGGCGTCCGCTGGCGTTGGCCGGACTCATGACCGGCGTGATCGGTACGAGCATCTTCTTATGGCAACTCGCCGCTGCCCGACGTGGCGCACGCGGCGCGCAATCCGGACTCGAAAACTATCTCCGCCCGAACTAGATTGCCCAAAGCAACTCACGAACAACGCATTCCGGGAGGAACAGTGGTAGCACCGCTGCTACAAGCGCAAGTCGACATCGACGCACCCGCATCGAAAGTCTGGGCATTGATATCAGATTTCCGGCGCATGCCGGATTGGAGCCCGCAGTGCCGCTGGATGAGGCCTTTTGGTCCGGTTCGCCAGGGCACCCGAACGCTAAACCTCAACCGCCGCAATCGATTGTTCTGGCCCACTACCTGCACTGTGATCGAGGTCATCCCGGAGAAGAAGCTGGCGTTCCGGGTCGACGCCAATCGCACGGTCTGGAGTTACGAGCTTGAGCCGAATGGCGAGGGCACCCGAGTGACGGAGAGCCGGCACGCCGAAAACGGGGTCAGCGCGATTTCGAACATGTCGGTCCAGGCTTTCCTGGGCGGAACGACGAACTTCGAACGCGAACTGCTGGACGGCATGAACACGTCGCTGGCAAACATCAAAGCCGCCGCCGAGCGAGGCTAACCCGACGACTCTGTCTCCGACGGCTCGGATGTCTCTGGCGGCTGCGCCGGCCGCGCCGCCGCCATCATGTCGAGGACGCCGTCGTCGTACGGCTCATACATCGGCGAGCCGCTGCCCGCCGGAGCAGGGGTGTCGGAATGGGCGCCGCAACCGTACTGCTTGTCCACTACGTGCCCATCGGCGGAGAGCTCGTTGCCGCACACCCCGAACATTGCGCCCAGTGCTCCGGCCAACGGCAGGAAGAAGCCACAGTCGCGGCACACGCGCTTGGTGGACCGCGCCATCGCCGACGCGGGACCGTAGTCGCCGTCGTGCCATCGTTCGGCGGCGTCGGCGCGGCCCCAGGCACTCAGGACCCAGCGCCGGCCCAGTCCGGTCTCGACGGCGGTCTCGTCCACCTGCGGGTCACCGCTTGCGGCGTAGCCGGGAACCAGCCTCGGGTCGTCCGCCGCCGGAGCGAGCAGATCGCCAGGGCTCAAATCTCCCGGCCTGACCCGCTGCTCCCACGGTACCCAGTGCGGCGCCAGCAGTGCCGTCGGCCCGGGGACCAGCACCACCTCGCTGATGGTGGCGCGCTCGGCACCGGGATACGCCGCGACGACGACCGCCCACTGCCACCCGTGATAGCCGGGCAGATGCGCCAGGAACCGGTGCGTCGCGGCGGCCGGGTCTTCGTACCCCACGCCCAGGTAGTCACCCACCGTCTCGGCGCCGCCGAACTCCGCGACGGCCTGCCTGGCCTGGTCGACCGCACCCGTGAGCACCGCCGCCAATCCCTCGGGCCACTCGCCGGTGGTCCGCACGGCGGCTTCCTCGATGGGTCCGCTCACACTGCTACCTTTCTGTCCCCGCTCGATCAACTGCGACCTCAATACTGCCGAAAACCAGCTTGACGAGCCACACCGCCTCCTTGCAGACGCGGGCAGTCGGCATAAGACAGAATTGAACGGTGTCTGGACGGCGGCGTGATCATCCGGGACGTGCGGCCCCATACCCGGGCCGCCAGCCCCGCACAGGACCCGTCAACCAGCACCCGGGAATGGCCAACTACCCGGCCGACCCCTCGGCCAACGAGGCCGACTACCGACGGATGCGCCGCCCACCCCCGATGCCCAGCGCCAACCGCTATCTCCCGCCACTCGACCAGCAGGAACCCCAGGCCGAACGCAGCGTACCGCCGCCGCCACGCGGCCCCGCTTCCGGTGAACGGATCACCGTCACCCGCGCCGCGGCAATGCGCAGCCGCGAAATGGGTTCCCGGATGTACTGGATGGTCCAGCGGGCCGCCACCGCCGACGGCGCCGACAAGTCCGGGCTGACCGCACTGACCTGGCCGGTGGTGGCCAATTTCGCGACCGACGCGGCAATGGCTGTGGCACTGGCCAATACGCTGTTTTTCGCCGCGGCCAGCGGGGAGAGCAAGTCCAAGGTTGCGCTGTATCTGCTGATCACCATCGCACCGTTCGCGGTCATCGCACCGCTGATCGGGCCGGCCCTGGACAAGCTCCAGCATGGCCGGCGGGTCGCGCTAGCGGCGTCGTTCGCGCTTCGCACGCTGTTGGCGGTGGTGCTGATCATGAACTACGACGGCGTCAACGCGAGCTACCCATCGTGGGTGCTGTATCCGTGTGCGCTGGCCATGATGGTGTTCTCGAAATCGTTCAGCGTGCTGCGCAGTGCGGTAACGCCCAGGGTGATGCCGCCGACCATTGACCTGGTCCGGGTCAACTCGCGGCTGACGGTGTTCGGTCTGCTTGGCGGGACCATCGCGGGCGGTACCGTCGCGGTCGGCGTGGAGTTCGTCTGCACTCACTTGCTGAAGCTGCCGGGCGCGTTGTTCGTCATCGTCGTGGTCACGCTCGCCGGCGCGTTTCTGTCGATGCGGATTCCACGCTGGGTCGAGGTGACCGCAGGCGAGGTCCCGGCCACGTTGAGCTATCACCACCACAGCGGCCCGCCGCCGACCCGCCCGCCGGAAGCGAAGAACATCAGTGGATCATTGCGACAACCGCTGGGCCGCAACATTATTACCTCGCTGTGGGGGAACTGCACCATCAAGGTGATGGTCGGGTTCCTGTTCCTGTATCCGGCGTTCGTCGCCAAGGCGCATCAGGCCAGCGGCTGGGTTCAGGTGGGCATGCTGGGCCTCATCGGCGCGGCGGCAGGCATCGGCAATTTCGCCGGCAACTTCACCAGCGCGCGCCTGCGACTCGGCAGGCCGGCCGTCCTCGTGGTGCGCTGCACGGTGGCGGTCACGGTATTGGCGTTGGCGGCCGCCGTGGCCGGCAATTTGGTGGTGGCCGCCGTCGCGACGCTGGTCACCTCGGCGGCCAGCGCAATCGGAAAGGCCTCGCTGGATGCCTCGTTGCAACATGACCTGCCCGAGGAGTCGAGGGCGTCGGGATTCGGGCGTTCCGAGTCGACGCTGCAGCTGGCCTGGGTACTCGGCGGCGCCATGGGCGTTTTGGTGTACACCGAGTTGTGGGTTGGGTTCACTGCGATGAGCGCCGTGCTGATCCTCGGTCTGGCGCAGACCCTCGTGAGCTTCCGCGGCAACTCATTAATCCCCGGTCTCGGCGGCAATCGGCCGGTGATGGTCGAGCAGGAGGTCACGCGGCCCGGAGCCACACACTCTGGGGCGCGGATATGAAGCGCCCTGTGACAGTGCTGCTCGCGGTGGTAGTGCTACTGCTTGCCACCGGCGCCGGGGTGGGTGCATGGATGTGGGCCCGGCGATCCGGTCCGCAGCGACCTGAGATCAGCGTGTACTCGCACGGTCACCTGACCCGCGTGGGGCCCTACATGTACTGCAATGTCCTTAACCTCAACGACTGCGAGACCCCGGAGACGCAGGGCGAATTGCGGGTCAGCTCACACTATCCCGTACAGCTTTCCGTGCCGGATGCCATTTCCCGCGCGCCCTGGCGACTGCTTCAGGAATATGAAGATCCCAACAACAGAGCCAAGCGCGACTTCCGGTCCGGTAGCCGACTGGCGGTGACCATTCCCACGCTCGACCCGCAGCGTGGGCAACTGACCGGTATCGTCGTGCAGTTGCTGACGCTGGTGGTGGACCAGTCCGGTGAACTTCGCGATGCCCCGCACGCGGAATGGTCTGTGCGGCTGGTGTATTGAGTTCGGTTCGACCACATCCGTCACACCAGCGACACCACGCGAGGCTGCGGCGGTGCTCATCCTGCGATCACGGCGTAGCTCAAGCGAACTTTTGCGCCCTGGACGCAGACTCGACGCCGAGACCGCAGGCTCGAGAGCGTTAGCGCCGGATGCCGTCATTGAGAGTGAACTAGCGGCGTTGAGTGTGAACTGGCGGCGTTGAGTGTGAACTAGCGGCGTTGAGCGTGAACTGGCGGCGTTGAGCGTGAACTAGCGGCGTTGAATGTGAACCGGCGGTGGGGATTCGGCGATTTTTCCGCCCAGGCTTAACACCCAAAGCCCTGGCTTCACACCCAAAGCCCAGGCTTCACAGCCAACACCGACGAAACACCCTCGGTAATAATCGACCACTGCAGGCGGCGCAAACTTGGCCACAGCGCGCCGCCGCGGCTTCACCGCGACAATGCTTGCGCAGCAGCCACTTTAGGCCAGAACTCAAGTGGCAATTGTGACTGATGCGACGCGCCCACCCCCAGCCGCGTACCCGTCTACGCTCCGTGACCGGCCGGAACTCGCTCACCCTCGGCCGTCGGCCCTGGAGGTGTGCCGTCTCCGAAAGGCCGGCCCCCCAACGCTTCCCGTCCGTGTGGAGTGAGCCACTCGGACAGGTCGGGGCCCTTCGGGACGATGCCGGTAGGGTTGATGTCGGAGTGCACGATGTAGTAGTGCTGCTTGATCTGCACGAAGTCGGTGGTATCGCCAAAACCCGGCGTCTGGAACAGGTCTCGGGCGTAGGCCCACAGCACCGGCATCTCGGACAGCTTGCTCCGATTGCACTTGAAATGGCCGTGGTAGACGGGGTCGAAGCGGGCCAGGGTGGTGAACAGGCGCACGTCGGCCTCGGTAATGGTGTCGCCCACCAGATATCGCTGGCCGGCCAACCGCTCGCTCACCCAGTCGAGCGCGGTGAACAGTCGGTCGTAGGCCGCTTCGTAGGAATCCTGCGAACCGGCAAAGCCGCACCGATACACGCCGTTGTTGATCTCGGTGTAGATCCTCTTGCTGACCTCGTCGATCTCGGCCCGCAACTCCGCGGGGTACAGCTGCGGCGCGCCCTCGCGGTGGTAGGCGGTCCATTCCGTGGAGAAGTCCAGGGTGATCTGGGCGAAGTCGTTGGTCACCACCGCTCCGGTAGGCACGTCGACGATCGCCGGGACGGTGATGCCTTTGGGATAGTCGGGAAAGCGTTTGAAATAGGCGTCTTGCAGCCGCGGGATTTTGAGCACCGGGTCGACGCCGCCTGGGTCGAGGTCGAATGTCCAACTGCGCTGGTCATGGGTCGGGCCGCAAAATCCAATGGAGAGAACGCTTTCCAAGCCCAGCAGGCGGCGGACGATGATGGTGCGGTTTGCCCACGGACACGCGCGGGCAACAACAAGCCGGTACCGATCGGGCTCCACCGGATAGCCGTCGCGTCCGTCGGCGGTGATACGGGTGGTGATGTAGTTGGTGTCGCGGGTGAATTCACCCGTTCCGGCAACATAAGAGGGCATGACAGTAATCCTGCCGCACGCCGCGCCGCGACGGACGCCCCCGGTTCAGAGTTTCGCGTCGGACGGTGACACAGTCAGGAACTGTCGAGCCACATTGGTCTCGGTTGACGGACCCGGTTCCCAGTTCGCGATCCACGGCCCGGTGCCCGCCGATTGGTCGATGACGCCCTCCTCCAGCCACGCGTAGCGATCCTCCAGCACCGCGTCGGTCAGCCGAACATCGCTGCTGTCGGTGTTGGCCCACAACCCATGGAACAAAGCCTCAACCCGCAGCGTCGCTTGCTCGCAAAACGTCTCTGCCAGCTCGTACGCCTGCCGCCCGGCGGCCGGATCCAGTGCTCGCGTGGCCTCGGCCCGCACGCACGTCGCCGACATGGCGAACAGCTCGGCACCGATATCCACGATGCGCCCCAAGAATCCCTGCTTTTCCTCTAGCTTGGCCTGCCAGCGCGCCATGCCGTAGAACGTGTTGCGGGCCAGCTTGCGTGAGGAACGCTCGATGAATCTCAAGTGTGACGCCAGCGACCCGAACTCGCTGAAGGCCCTGGGTCGTTGACCTCCACCGAAAACCAGCTGCGGCAACCACTTTGCGTAGAACCCGCTGGCACCCACCGCGGCCGAGGCCTTCTGGCGCAAAGCGGCGTCGGGTTTGGCGAGGTCGCCGGCGGCGGTCAGGTGTGCGTCGACCGCCTCCCGGGCGATGAGCAGCCGCATGATCTCGCTCGAGCCTTCGAAGATGCGGTTGATCCGCAGATCCCGCACCGCCTGCTCCACCGGCACCGCACGTTCCCCGCGCGCCGCAAGGGACTCGGCGGTCTCGTAGCCTCGCCCGCCGCGGATCTGCATCAGCTCGTCGGCAATCAGACAGCCCATCTCGCTGGACCACAACTTGGCCAACGCAGCTTCAATCCGGATGTCGTTGCGGCCCTCGTCGGCCATTTGGCCGGACAGTTCGAGCACTGCGTCGAGCGCGTAGGTGGTGGCGGCGATGAAAGAAATCTTGCTGGCGACCGCTTCATGCTTGCCCAGCGGCTTGCCCCACTGCACCCGCTCCTTCGACCATTCGCGCGCAATCTTCAGCGACCACTTGGCGCCTCCGGTCGCGGTCGCGGGTATCGACAGCCGACCGGCGTTGAGTGTCGTCAGCGCGATCTTCAGACCATCGCCCTCCCGACCGATCAGGTTCTCCCTGGGGACCCGAACACCGTGGAGTCTGGTGACCCCGTTTTCGATACCGCGCAGTCCCATGAACTTGTTGCGGCGCTCGACGGTGATCCCGGGCGAATCGGCCTCGACGACAAACGCGCTGATGCCGCCGCGGTGTCCCTCACTCCGGGGTACCCGAGCCATGATCACCAGCAGGTCGGCAACGACGCCGTTAGTGGTCCACAACTTCACGCCCTCTAGTTCGTAGGCCTGGCCGTCGTCGACCGGTGTCGCCGTCGACGCCAGGCGCGCAGGGTCGGAGCCCACGTCGGGCTCGGTCAGCAGAAACGCCGATATGGCGCCGGCCGCGCAGCGCGGCAGAAATTTCCGCTTCTGCTCAGGGGTCCCGGCCAGCTTGAGCGGTTCGGGCACCCCGATCGACTGATGTGCCGACAGCAGCGCGCCGAGGCTGGGATGGACGGACGACACCATCATCAGCGCGCGGTTGTAGGCAACCTGCGACATGTCCAAGCCGCCATACTCGGAGGGGATCTTCATGCCGAAGCAGCCCAGCTCGGCCAGGCCCTTCACATATTCGTCGGGAATCTGGGAGTCGCGCTCGACGACGGCGCCGTCCAGCGTGCCGAGAAATTCCCGCAGTTCCCGCAGAAACGCTCCGGTGCGGGCGTCCTCAGCCTCAGACGGCCTGGGAAAAGGATGTATCAGCTCCAACGCAAAGCGGCCCAGAAACAGCTCTTTGGTGAAAGATGGCTTATCCCAACCAGTTTCCCGAGATTCCTCGGCGAGTGCCCGTGCTTGCTCCGCGGTGACCTGTGTTTGCTGCGCCATCCGACGACCTCCTCGCTGACGAATAACATCTAGGTAAGCGACTCACATTTAGGTATGAGTACCCCGTATCTGCCCGAATGTTACGCGCCAGTAGCTTCGTAGGATTCGCGCCCGATTTGGGTCGCTGGATGAGGCCGAATCGCCCTGCGTCA
>NZ_JCALDF010000018.1:0-100868 GCF_059812725.1 Mycobacterium sp. NGS41 | reverse complement strand
GATCGGCGATGCGGGAGTGACCGTCACCGGCTCGTTGCTCGCCACGCTGCCCTACGCGGCACCCGAGGTACTCGCCGGCGGGCTGGCTGACGCTCAGGCGGACCTGTATTCCTTGGGATGCACCCTGTTTCGGCTGCTCACCGGCACCGAGCCGTTCGCAGCAGCTGAGGGAATGGCCGCCCTGGTGGCCGCGCATTTGTACGCGCCACCCCCACGTGTGACCGATCGCCTGCCCGGGCTGTCAGCGCGCATGGACGCGGTGATCGCGACCGCGATGGCCAAAAATCCCGCGCAGCGCTTCTCGTCGGCGCGCGAGTTGGCCGCCGCCGCCGCCGACACCCTCACCGATGCCGCGGTGCCGATAACCGTTGCGCCACAACCGGCCGCCGGCGCGCCCAGGCCCTATCCCCCGCCGATGCAACCCGGCGGCCCGAATTGGGGGCAGCCCGGCGCGCTCCCGACGACGATGCCCTCGCCTGGCTACCCGGGGTGGGCGCCGCGGCCGGGCCTGCCTCCCCCGCCGCCTGTCACGCGGCCACGCCGCCGCAGGATCGTCACCCTGACCGCCGTCGCCCTGGCGATTGCCACCACGGCGGCCGTTGCCGTAACACTGACCGCGCGATCCCAGTCACCGCATGCCACAGCCCCGCCGGAAGGAAGCGCGCCGGCATCGAGCACTCCCCCATCTGGCTCGTCAACCGCCACCACGTCTACCGGTCCAGCGCCGTCGCAGCCCGCCTCGGCGCTGACCGGATTTCTGCTGTCCACGCAACAGACCGCCACGATCTTCGGCGTCCCCACGATGATCGTGCAGACCGCCTCCAATCGTGGATTCACCGACCATAAGCCCAACGTTTCCGACAAGGACTGCACCGGTCCGTATGCACCGGCCGACCTGGACGCATACGCCAACGCGGGATCGATTGGTACGGCAACTCAGATACTGACCAACCCCGCAGGCCCCAACGCGGCCGCACAAGCGGTGATCGCTTTCGTCTCCGCCGATGCCGCGCGAAAAGTATTCGACGATCAGCGTCGGCAGTGGGCCGCGTGCGCTGGGCGAACGTTCACGCTCACGGTCCCGAACGAAACCCCGAATCGCTGGACATTCGGCCCGCTGACCACCCCCGACGGCAACCTGGTGATGACCTTCACCTCCCAAGTTCGTAGCGCGGCCAGTGCTCAGCGAGTGCTGACCGCCCGTAACAACATCATCATCGACGTGGCTGCTCAAGGATTGAACGTCGGCGACCAGGCAATTGCCATCGCCAATGCCATCGCTGCGAAGATCCCCCAGTAAAGCGTTTCGCCCGAGTCTGGGATGGATCGAAACTGCGCACAGGGCTACCGA
The DNA here is from genome assembly GCF_059812725.1 of Mycobacterium sp. NGS41. Lineage (NCBI taxonomy): Bacteria > Bacillati > Actinomycetota > Actinomycetes > Mycobacteriales > Mycobacteriaceae > Mycobacterium > Mycobacterium sp. NGS41. The sequence continues at coordinate 99,517 of NZ_JCALDF010000018.1, read as the reverse complement.
ATGTGCCGCGGAGGCGCCCTGAGCGCAGTTTCGACGCCACCAGCGCAGATTCGCGCGCTAAGCGCGCTCATCGCCCGGGGCTTGAGTAGAACGGCCCCGTCTCTCTTCGCGCGCTAAGCGCGCTCATCGCCCGGGGCCGGGTGGTCCGGCGAAGGCTTGAGCTATCTCCAGCCAGCGCTGCGCGTCTGAACCGACAGCGTCGACGTCCAGGCTGCTCAAGGCTCGCCGCTGGGTGACCAGGAAGCAGAAGTCCTGCGCCGAACCGCTGACGCGCTGCGCCGCGTCGGGTGGACCCCAGGACCAGAGGCCACCGCCGGGCCCTCGCAGTTCGACCAGGAACGGCTCGGCCGGCGGCGTCAGGTTGTTCACCAGAAAGGCGTAGTCGCGGGTGCGCACCCCGAGATGCGCGATTGAGCGCAACCGCTCGGTGGCGCGCCGCTCGACGCCGAGAGCATCGGCGACGTCGAGCCCGTGCGCCCAGGTCTCCATCAACCGCGCGGTGGCCATCGACGCCGCGCTCATCGGAGGCCCGAACCACGGCAATTTGCGACCGTCGGCGACGCCTAACAGCTCGTCGTGCAGCCGCGTGCGCGTCACCCGCCAGTCGGCGAGCAGCTCGTCCGGCGGCATGGCCGCCAGTTCCTCGGCACCCGCGTCGACAAAACCTGCAGGGTCGGCTGCCGCGCCAGTCAGCACCTCAGCGAATCCGGCCTCGTCGGTGATCGCGGTCAACGACACCCGGTCGGTCCACAGCAAATGCGCGATCTGGTGCGCGATGGTCCATCCCGGGGACGGCGTCGGGTCGGCCCATCGGTCCGCCGCCAGGGGCGCCACCAACGCGTCAAGGTCGTCGCTTTCGGCCCGCAGGTCGGCCACCATCGGAGCTGCAGCCGCCATTATTGCCTCCTCAAGGAACTGTCGACTGCAGGCGTCGGCTGCCCGCGACGTCCGATGATGCCGTGAGCAACGAGCCCGACGAAGTAGAGTCCGGCGGCGAACAACGCGAACGCAGGTGCGCGCCCGTCGTCGGGAACCATTGTCGCAGCTATGCTTATCGAGACGATGAACGCGACCCAGAACAGCGCGTCCTGCACAGCGAACACGTGCCCGCGAAGGGCGTCGTCGACATCGATCTGCATCGCCGAGTCGGCGCACAGCTTGACCGTCTGACCGGCTACCCCGAGCAGGAAGCCGCACACCACCATGATCGGGATCAGCAGTCCGGCGCCTGCGATCTGGATGATCATGGCCGCCACCAGTGCGCTGTTTGCGGTGGCGTAGCGCCCCCAGCGACGGATCATGGGCGGGGTAAGCGCGGTGGCGAGAAAGGCTCCCAGCCCCGACGCAGCAAAGAAAATCAGCGCGGTTCCCAGCCCCCCTTCCCCAGGGGATTTCGGGTGGTGGACCAGCAGCAACAACAGCAACGAGTTGATGCCGACCACCATCCGGTGCGCGGCCAAGCCGGACAGGGTTGCCGCGACCGAGGGAAGTTGTACCACCGTTCGCGCGCCATGTGCCCAGCCGGTGATCACCGCGTAGAAGGCCGATCCGTGAATCGCGCGCTGAGTGTCGTCCGGGCCGAGTATCCGCGGCGCGAATCGCCACGACAACAGCAACGCGATCAGCAGCGGGATCGTGACGATGAAGATGACGGCCGAGGAGCCCTCGTCGCCGGCACCGGCGAGCCAGCGGGGCAACAGCATGAAGTTGGCACCCAGAAACGCCGCGACCGAGCCCGCCGCGGTGGCGACGGAGTTCATGGTGACCACCTGTTCGCGCGGCACCACGTGGGGCAACGACGCGGAAAGCCCGGAGTTTACGAACCGGGTGAAGCCGTTGGCCAGCAGCGCCAAACACAGCAGCGGCCACTCCCCCGCCCGCACCGCAAGAATCGTGCCGATCGCACTCACCAGCACCAGCCGTCCGAGGTTGGCGCCCACCAGCACCAGCCGTCGATCCCACCGGTCCATCAGGGCGCCGGCGAACGGTCCCAGCAGTGAGTAAGGCAGAAACAAGACGATGAACGCGCGAGCGATTGCCATCGGGTCGGCGGCCCGATCGGGGTTGAACAGCAGCGCACCGGCCATGCCCGCCTGAAAAAGGCCGTCGCCGAACTGACTTACCATGCGCACCTGCAGTAGTCGCCAGAAGTCCGGCAAACTGCGCACCGACCGCCATAGGCTGCCGGGCGCGCTCCCGTGCATCCGGGATTGATCCACAGAACCAACTTCCAACGATTGGGGCAGAGCAAGGTTCACCTCGCTCGACGCCGACCCAACAACATTACAAATCATCGCGAGGCGTCCACGTTTGCCCCGGCGACGCTCACGGAGGTGCGATGATGGAGGGGTGCCGCAGCCCGAGGACCCCGAGGACTATGTCGCACCCGCCGCCCAGCGGGTCCGTGCCGGTACGTTGCTGCTGGCCAACACCGATCTTCTGGAACCCACGTTTCGTCGCAGCGTGATCTACATCGTCGAGCACAATGACGGCGGCACGTTGGGCGTGGTGTTGAACCGTTCCAGCGAGACCGCGGTCTATAACGTGTTGCCGCAGTGGGCGAAACTTGCGGCCAAGCCGAAGACGATGTTCATCGGTGGACCGGTGAAGCGTGACGCCGCGCTGTGCTTGGCGGTGCTGCGCATCGGTGCCGACCCGGAAGGTGTGCCGGGCCTGCGGCATGTGGCCGGCCGGATGGTGATGGTGGACCTGGACGCCGAACCCGATCAGATCGCACCCTTGGTGGAGGGGGTGCGAATCTACGCGGGGTACTCCGGCTGGACCATCGGCCAGCTCGAAGGGGAGATCGAGCGCGACGACTGGATCGTGTTGTCTGCGTTGCCATCCGACGTTCTAGTCGGGCCGCGGTCCGACCTGTGGGGCCAGGTGCTGCGCCGCCAGCCGTTGCCGTTGTCGCTGCTGGCCACCCACCCGATCGACGTCAGCAGAAACTGAGGCTGGGGCGGCGGGGACAAGCGCCAGCGCCAATCGTCAGTGACAGGAAAGCGTGCAGGCCGCGCAGTTGCCTGCGCAGTCGGCCGACTCGAAACGGGATGCCTCGCGGCGCAGCACGAAGCGTGCGCTCTGCCATGAGCCGGCGGCCAGCGTACCGAAAGCGCCTGCGACACAGACGATCACCACTACCAGCGCGGTGGGCGGTGACGCGACCAAAGCCACCACGCCGCCTGCCGCGAGCATCACCGCGACCGCCAACTGTGTCGGCGCCATGGCACGCAGCGCCGCCTGGGTGTTGTCGGCGGTTGGGGCGTGGGAAAGCGACCAGGTTCCGAAGCCGGCGGAGACCACCGCCGCACACACGCATAGCACGCCCGCGATCACCATGGGCTCACAATACGAGTCCGGCCGCCGACCCACGTGCCGGGGTTGGCGCTCGGCGCGGCTTAGTGCGGCTGGGTTCCCAGCAGGTTCAGGTGCAGGTTCGGTAGCGGCGGCAGTCCGGGGAGAATCGCCAGCAGGTTCGGCGTGGGCTGCGGGGAGAGCGACTGACCGGGCGCCGGCGCCGTGGCCGGAAGTCCCGACGGCGCCGGAAGTGGCGCGGGCGCGATGCCAGGAGCCACAGCGGGTGCCTGCGCGGGCACGCCGACCGGCGCCGCAGCAGATACCTGTGTGGGAGTCGCGACGGGCGCCGGTGCGGGAGCCGCGACAGGGGCTACCGGCGCGGCGGGGGCTGCCGGCGCCGCGGGGGCTACCGGCGCCGCGGGGGCTACCGGCGCTACTGGCGCTACGGGCGCTACCGGCGACACGGGGGCTGCCGGCGCGACCGGGGCAGTAGCCGCCGGCGCCGTAACGCGGAACCCGTTGATGATGGCGTCCGTGGCGGGCCCGTCGGCAACCGCTTGCGAAAGGGCGGTGGTCACCGCCAGCGACACCAGATACTTGTCGTTTCCGGACGTGGCGATGACGTAGCGGCGCGACGTGTTGAGCGCCATGTCGTTCTGGCGGTAGGTGCCCTCGATGATTGACGACGGGAAGCCCATGAAGTCAGCCTGCGAGGCGTTCGTGGTCTGCCACCCAAGCAGTTGCTGGCTATCGGCGAAGCCGTGAGTGATGGCCTCCTTGGGGTCGAAGTTGCCGACCAGCTTGTACACCACGACCTGCGCATTCGACGTGTAGAGGCTGCTGCCGAGCCGGTCGGCGATCACCGCGAAGGCGTCCGGCACATTGGGGTCGGGCACCTGAGTCCAGCGAGTGGGCACCGGCAGGGTGATGTCGAGGGCCTTGAATTCCTGCGGTTTCTGCGCCTCGAGTTGAACGCCCTTCGACTGCAGGTAGTCGCGGATCGTGCCGGTGACCGGAGTGGTGACCGTGGCCGGCAGCGGAACTCCCGCGCCAGGCGCCGGCGCAGCCGACGGAACGGGCGCGCTGACCGGGTTGGACCCCGGCGGAGCGGTGACGACCCTGTTGTTATTGCCCGGCAGACCCGTGACGTTCTGTGGGACCGGTGCCGGCGCCGTGACGCCGGGCGTGGGTGCCGGCACTGGCTGCAGAGGCGCCGCGGATGCGATGGCACCTGCGAAGGCGGTGACACCGATCGCACCGGCGGCCAGACCTCCCGTGACTGCCAGCCACGTCCGTGTGACCTGAAACATTTGCGTCGATCCTTCCTGGCCCGGGCACCCTCGCCCGTCGTTGAGGCCGACTGTAACCAGTGGTCAACAGGGTGAATAGGCCCGAAATAGAGCTGGGATGAAGCTCTGATCGGTGCGCTACGCAACCGATACCATCCTGTGGCCGGCGGGTCCGCCAACAGCGCCATCTACCCTGTTGACGTGACCGAATCCCCGATCGCTGCGCCCGGGAGCAGCGCAGGCACCGCTGCCCCGGACCCAGATGCGCCGCGCTACCGCTACGCCGCGGAGCTGGCGGGCCGCATCGAAAGCGCATGGCAGCAGAAGTGGGCTGAGCTCGGGACGTTCAATGTGCCAAACCCGGTGGGCTCGCTGGCTCCGGCGGACGGCAGCGCCGTGCCGGAGGACAAGCTGTTCGTCCAGGACATGTTTCCCTACCCGTCGGGCGATGGATTGCACGTCGGGCACCCGCTGGGATACATCGCGACCGACGTCTACGCCCGCTACTTCCGGATGCGGGGCCGTAATGTGCTGCACGCCTTGGGTTTCGACTCTTTCGGACTACCCGCCGAGCAATACGCCGTGCAAACCGGCACCCACCCGCGGGCCAGGACGGAAGCCAATGTCGTGAACTTCCGGCGTCAGCTGGGCCGGTTGGGGTTCGGTCATGACAGTCGACGGAGTTTCTCGACCACCGATGTCGAGTTCTACAAGTGGACCCAGTGGATCTTTCTGCAGATCTACAATGCCTGGTTTGACGTCGCGGCCAATAAGGCCCGGCCCATCTCACAGCTGATCTCCGAATTCGATTCCGGTGCACGCAGTCTGGAAGATGGTAGAGATTGGACAAAGCTGTCGGCGGGGGAGCGGGCCGACGTCGTCGACAACTGCCGGCTCGTGTACCGAGCGGACTCGATGGTGAACTGGTGTCCCGGACTGGGCACCGTGCTGGCCAACGAAGAGGTCACCGCCGACGGCCGCAGTGAACGCGGCAACTTCCCGGTATTCCGGAAGCGGTTGCGGCAGTGGATGATGCGTATCACGGCCTATGCCGACCGGCTACTGGACGACCTGGACGTGCTCGACTGGCCCGAGCAGATAAAAACCATGCAGCGCAACTGGATCGGCCGCTCCGCCGGCGCCGCGGCCCTGTTCTCGGCGACCGGCAGCAAGGGTCAAGCGCTTGACATCGACGTGTTCACCACCCGGCCCGACACCCTGTTCGGCGCCACGTACCTGGTGTTGGCGCCTGAACATGAACTGATCGACGACCTGGTGGCCGGCGCCTGGCCGGATGGGACCGACCCGCGTTGGACGTACGGTGCCGCCACACCGGCTGAGGCCGTCGCCGCCTATCGCCACGCGATCGGCGGCAAGTCGGAACTGGAGCGTCAGGAGAGCAGGGAGAAGACCGGCGTCTTCCTGGGCACACAGGCGATCAACCCGGCCAACGACAAACCCGTTCCGATCTTCATCGCCGATTACGTGCTGGTCGGCTACGGCACCGGCGCGATCATGGCAGTTCCCGGCCACGACCAGCGGGACTGGGACTTTGCCCGAGAATTCGGTCTACCGATTGTCGAAGTCATTGCCGGTGGCGACATTTCGGAAGCCGCGCACACCGGCGACGGCACGCTGGTGAACTCCGGCTATCTCGACGGCATGAACGTGGCGGACGCCAAAAAGGCCATAACCGAGCGTCTGGAATCTGAAGGACGCGGCCGGGCCCGCGTCGAATTCAAACTGCGCGACTGGCTTTTCGCCAGGCAGCGGTATTGGGGCGAACCGTTTCCCATCGTCTACGACAGCGACGGACGCCCGCATGCCCTAGACGAGGCCGCACTGCCGGTCGAGCTGCCCGATGTGCCGGACTATTCGCCGGTGTTGTTCGATCCCGACGATGCCGACAGCGAGCCGTCGCCGCCGCTGGCCAAGGCAGCCGAATGGGTGCACGTGGAGCTGGATCTCGGCGACGGTCTGAAGCCCTACACCCGCGACACCAACGTCATGCCGAATTGGGCCGGCAGCTCGTGGTACGAACTGCGCTACACCGATCCGCACAATCCAGATCGCTTCTGCGCCAAGGAAAACGAAGCTTACTGGATGGGGCCGCGTCCGGCCGAGCACGGCCCCGACGACCCTGGCGGCGTCGACTTGTACGTCGGGGGAGCCGAGCACGGGGTCCTGCACCTGCTGTATTCGCGGTTTTGGCACAAGGTCCTCTACGACCTCGGGCAGGTCAGTTCTTGGGAGCCTTATCGCAGGTTGGTCAACCAGGGCATGATTCAGGCATTCGCCTACACCGACGCGCGGGGATCGTATGTGCCCGCAGACCAAGTGATCGAGCGCGACGGCGGATTCGTCTACCCGGGACCCGACGGTGAGGTCGAGGCCTTTCAGGAGTTCGGGAAAATCGGTAAGAGCCTGAAGAATTCGATATCGCCCGACGAGATCTGCGACGGGTACGGCGCCGACACGCTGCGGGTGTACGAGATGTCGATGGGTCCGCTGGAGGCCGCTCGCCCGTGGGCCACCAAGGACGTTGTTGGCGCGCATCGCTTTCTGCAGCGGGTTTGGCGATTGGTGGTCGACGAGATCACCGGCGAAACGACGGTTGTCGACGGCGAGCTGGCTGCCGACACCATGCGAGCATTGCATCGCACCATTGCCGGAGTCTCGGAAGACTATGCGGCACTGCGTAATAACACCGCGGCAGCCAAGCTGATCGAGTACACCAACCACCTCACCAAAGAGCATCGTGACTCGGTGCCTCGGGCGGCGGTCGAGCCGCTGGTGCTGATGCTGGCGCCGCTGGCCCCGCACCTGGCAGAGGAGCTGTGGCTGCGGCTGGGGCACACCACGTCGCTGGCGCATGGTCCGTTCCCCCAGTTCGATCCGGCATATCTGGTCGACGACACCGTCGAATATCCGGTGCAGGTGAACGGCAAGGTGCGCGGCCGGGTGGTGGTGGCCGCCGATGCCGACGAAGAAACCCTGAAAGCTACCGCCCTGGCCGACGACAAGGTGCAGGCCTTCTTGGCGGGCGCCAGCCCCCGCAAGGTGATCGTCGTTCCGGGCCGGCTGGTCAATTTGGTCGTTTAAACCCCAGCGAGGGCCCGCTAGGTTCGGCCCGGGCGGATCACAACCTCGTGGAGTTGGGCATCGCGGGGTGTAGTGACCGCGGTGGCGACGGCTGCCGCGACGGTCTCGGGCCGCAAGAACTTGGAAGGGTCGTAGTCGCCGCCCTCGAACGCGATGATTTCCCGCTGCATATCGGTGTCGGTGCGACCCGGGTACACGGTGGTCACGCGCAGTTCGGGCTCGTCTTGGCGCAACGAGTCGGCGAACGCACGTAACGCGTATTTGCTTGCCGAATAGGCGGCCATGCCGGGCGAAACTCGAAGCCCCGCCCCGGAGTTGATCAATACCACCTGACCACGCGCGCGTCGCAGTGCTGGTAACAGTGCAAGGGTCAGGGCAACCGCCCCAAAGACATTGACGTCGAAGGTGGCGCGCCACTCCTCGACGCTCGACTCGGCCACCTCGCCGGGGATGGACACCGCGGCATTGTGCACCAGCACGTCGAGCTCGTCCACGATTTCGCAGCTGGCCGCGATCGCGTCGGCGTCGGTCAGGTCCAGCGGGAAGGTGGTGGCGTCGAGCCGCTCCGCGACCGCATCAAGCCGGTCGGAGGGCCGGCCGGCCAACAGCAAGGTGTGCGTCGGCGCCAGTGCGTCGGCGATAGCGGATCCGATGCCACCGCCGGCCCCCGTGATCAGTGCAGTGGGCATCGCTCCAGGTTACGGGCGGTCGGCGAAACCCCTAGTCAATGCTGTTGAGATTCATATCTTCAGGCCTGCTTGCGGGCGGGTGAGTCGCCCGCAGCGCTGGCCGCCGGTTCGCCGGACGCCAGGCGCTCCAGCGGCTTGAGGGCCTTCAACAGGGTGTTGAGGTCGGAAGCGGGCAGCTGACCGAGCATCGCGGCCAGGGCGGCGCGCCGGTTGGCCAGCGACTCACCATGAACGGCGCGTCCCCGCGGGGTGATGTCGACCAGCACCGCTCGCAGGTCAGAGGGGTCGCGAGTGCGCTTTACCAGCCCGATCTTTTCCAGTCGGCGGATCGCGACGGTGGTGGTGGGCGTCCGTACCCGTTCGTGCGCGGCCAGGTCGGTCATCCGGATGGGCCCCTGGTCGAGCAACGTGACCAGAATCGACAGCTGCGCCAGCGTCAACTCACCGGCCGCGGCCCCGTTTGGATCACCGCGACGCAGCAGCGAAAAGAGCTTGGACAACGCCCGATGCAGCCCTTCCGCCAGCTCCGTTAACTCGGGCGCGGTGGGTTCGCTGTCCGCCATAAGTCGGGAGTCTAACCTGCTATGCCGCACGTAGAGGGTAGCTATCGGGGCCCAGTCTTAGATCGTCAAAGTACTTGGGAAAGGAACCGCTGTAGGCGCTCGGTTTGTGCGGCCTCGAATATTTGCTCGGGCGGCCCGGATTCCACGACTTTGCCGTGGTCCATGAAAACGACGGTGTCTGATGTCGACCTGGCGAATCCCATTTCATGGGTGACGACAATCATCGTCATACCCTCAGCGCCGAGGTCGCCAATGAGCTGCAGAATTCCCTTGACCAGCTCGGGATCCAGCGCCGAGGTCGCCTCGTCGAAGAACATCACCTGCGGGGCCATGGCCAGCGCCCGCGCGATCGCGACCCGTTGTTGTTGCCCGCCGGAGAGCATCCCGGGGCGGGCACTGGCCTTGTGCTTCAGGCCGACGCGGTCCAGTTGCTTCAGGGCCAGCTCGCGGGAGGCGTCGGCGGACAGTCGCCGCAACTTGCGCGGCGCCAGCGCGACGTTGTCCAGCACGCTGCGATGGGGGAACAGGTTGAAATGCTGAAACACCATGCCGATGCGCTGACGCAATTTGTCGGGGTCGTCGCGCAATACCGAGCGGCCGTCGAGCAGGATGTCCCCGCTGTCGGGCTCGTGCAAGCGGTTCAGGGTGCGCAGCAGCGTCGACTTGCCCGAACCGGACGGTCCGACGACGGCCACCGTGCTGCCCGCCTCGGCTTCGATATCTACGCCGCGCAGCACCACGGTTTCGTTCAGGGTTTGGTGAATACCCTTGGCTGCCAAGGATACTGACGTCCGGCCCAGTTCTGCCTCTTCGGTCATGTCATTTCCTGACCGAAGGTGGACTTGAGCATGTCGGGAGTCTCTTCTGGCTCAACCGCGGTACGGCCGCGGCGCAGCCGGGCGTCGATGTAGTTCACCAAATGCGTCAACGGAACAGTCAACAGCAGATAGAAGACTCCGGCAGCCACCAGTGGCGACAAGTTGCCGGTCTGCGCGTTCAAGTCGCGGCCGACCTGAAACAGCTCGCGCTGCTGGGCGACCAAACCCAGGAAGTACACCAGCGCCGACGCCTTCAACAGCGCGATGAACTGGTTGACCAGTGCCGGCAACACCCGCCGGATACCCTGCGGAACCACCACCAGCCGCATCGCGGCCGGGTAACTGAACCCGAGCGCGCGGGAGGCCTCCAGCTGGCCGGCGTCCACGCTCTGGATGCCTGACCGCAGAATTTCGCCGACGTAGGCGGCGGCCATCAACCCCAACGCCGCAATGCCCAGCGGGTAGGGATCGTTGTTGGTCAGCCCGCCCACTATCGGTCCGACGCCCAGCCCGATGATCAGAATGATCACCACTTCCGGGAGACCGCGGAAGACGTCGGTGTATGCCCGCGCCGGCCAGCGCAGCCAGCGCGAGTTGGATATTCCCGCCATCGCCAGCGCCATTCCGAGAGCCAGCCCGATGACGCTGGCGCTGCCGGTCAGGATCAACGTATTCGGCAGCCCAGTGGTTAGCAGGGTGGGGATAGCTTGCCGGTACATGCTCCAGTCGAGGAAGGATTCGCGCAGCAGGGTCAGGGTGGACTTCGGTGGGGTGGGGCCTACCGGCTTGCGGTGGTGGCTGGCGGCGATCTTGGCGAAATCCGGCAGGATCGGGCCGGGTGCGGCTCGGGACCCGGGCTTCCAGCCCGGTGGCAGGGACCGGGGGATCCACTCGGTGTACAGATGCATCCAGGTGCCGTCCGCGATCACCGCGTCCAGCCCGGAGTTCAGGGCGTCGACCAGCGGCTGGTTGTCTTTGGCGACCGCATAGGCGACGAAGGAACCCGGGCTGAAGGTGTTAGCGACGATCTCCGCCGGATCGCCCGGCCGCATCACGGTCTGTGCCTGCAGGGACGGTGCCACCCACGCGTCGAGCTGGCGGGCTTTGAGGCTGGCATACACCGTGTTGAAGTCGGGATACTTCACCGGCTGCAGTTGCAGGGTGTCGACGACGTACGACTCCTCGACCGTGCCCTGCACGACGCCGATGCGCTGGCCCTCGGCCAGATCGCTGAACTTCTTGATCGGCGAACCCGGGGGCACCACCAGCGCGTAGTAGCCGAAGTCGTAGCCGTTGGTGAATGCGACCGTGCGACGCCGCGCCTCGGTGGCCTTGACCGATGCCGAACCCACGTCGAACCGCCGGGACGCCACCTGGGCGAGCAGTCCCGCAAAATCGGTGCCGACGAAGCGGACCTGCAAACCCAGCTTCTTGGCGATGGCACGCAACAGCTGATTGTCGAACCCGCTGAAACGTCCGGTGGGATTGATGCAGGTGTTAGGCGGGGCGTCCGACAGCGTGCCGACGGTAAGCACGCCGGGCGTGCCGAGCCCCAGGGCAGCGACGTTCACCGAGCTCAGCGGCTCGACCGTAGGGGTCGTGTTCGGGTCGTCTTGGGCCATCGCCGGGTTCTCGGTCAGGTCTTTCGGCAAGGTCGTCGCGCTTTCCAGCCCCGGTGGTGCGCACTGGTTGCGGTCAGCCCTCGCGGGCGCGGCCAGCGCCGCCGAGGTCAGGCCGCACACCATTAAGACCGTGGCGGCCTGTACCAGGAGCTTTGAAAGCAGCTTCGCACCGCGATCGGCGCGCAGACTCACACACAAACTCATCACCGCCACCGTATCGACCGGCGCCCAGTTCGAATCGTTCAGAGTGCAATCGATGGCGCGCCGCGCGCCGAGTCGGCTCCCGCGAGCACCCGCAGCGGTCCGGGGATCTCGATATCGGAAGCCTCAGGTGCGGCGAACACCCGGCGCCGGCACAATTCGGTCAGCATCGTCTGCGCCATCAGATGGGAGCGGCCGACGCAGGCAGCCCGCGCGGCTTCCGGGTCATGGCGGTGAATCGCGGCGTTCTCGTCTTCGTAGAACGGCAACATGTCATCGCGGTTGACCTGGTAGGTCATCCAGAACACCCGGGGGATGAGGTTTTGTGAGGCCCGGATGGTGGCGTGCAGCCTTGGTCCGGCGTATTCGTCGTTGATGGTGCGCCGGTACTCCCGGGCGACTTCGGTGAACGCCCGCGATTCCTTCGCCGAGCGCAGCGCCCGCATGAGTGCGTCGAGCTGCCCGAGGATCCGCGGCGTGGGATTGGTGGCCGCGCGGGCCGAGGCGATGCCGTTGAGCAGTCCGTCGAGCTCGTGATGCTCCAAGACGGTGGCTTCGTCGAATCGCTCGACGAACGCGCCCCGGTGGTAGCGGGTCGAAACAATGCCATCGTGCTCGAGTTGGACCAGCGCCTCTTGAATCGGGACCCGACTGACTCCGAGGCCGTGCGCGATCTCATTGCGGTCGACTCGGTCGCCGCTGCGCAATTTGCCGGTAAGCACCAGGTTCAGGATGTGCGAAACAACCTGGTCCTTTTCTTTGACTCCGTATTTCTTCGGCATGGGTTTCTGGTGGCCTCTTTCAAAACCCGTAGATCAGCGCGGCAAGTTTCTCACGACTTGGCGCGCACGTTCAGGTGTTTGGCAGATGAAGCCGAAGCAAATTGCGATGCTCAGCGGCGGTCGCGCCACCGGCACAGCGCTTCGGCAGCGGTGAGGTCGTAGTCCGGGCCGTTGCAGCCGACGGTCAGCAGTGTCACGCCGAGCGCGGTGAGTCCCTCGGCGTTGGCGATCAGCGCGCTGGTGCCTTCGCCGCGGGAGACGCCGGTGTCGTTCTCCACCCCGGCGGACCGCTCGATGGTGCCCGGGTCTCGCCCGACGGCCGCACAGTGTTCGTCCAGCACCGCCGCCGCCGCCGGATAGGTCTCCACGGTGGTGAAGCCGTGCCATATGTCGCCGTGTTCGGCGACCAGACGCAGCGTCTTGCGTGGGCCTTTGCCGCCGATCAGCACCGGAATGTCGCGGGTGGGCAGCGGGTTGAGCTTCGTCAGTCGCGACTTGATCCGGGGCAGCGCGGCCGCCAGGTCGTCCAGGCGGCTGCCGGCCGTGCCGAACTCGTAGCCGTACTCTTCGTAATCCCTTTCCTTCCAGCCCGACCCGATTCCCAGGATCAGCCGGCCGTCGGAAATGTGGTCGACGGTGCGGGCCATGTCGGCCAGCAGCTCCGGATTGCGGTAGGAGTTGCACGTCACCAGGGCACCGATCTCGATGCGCGACGTCTGCTCGGCCCAGGCCGCCAGCACGGTCCAGCATTCGAAGTGCGGACCGTCGGGATCGCCGTAGAGCGGGAAGAAGTGATCCCAGGTGAAGGCGATGTCGACGCCGATGTCTTCGCAGCGGCGGACGGCGTCACGCATGCTGCTGTAGTGCGGGGCGTGCTGAGGCTGCAGTTGCACGCCGATACGAACGGGAAAGGCGGGGGTCATGTGACCACCGTAGCCGCGCCGAGGCGGCGGCCGGCGCGGCCCCGATCAGGTCAACCGATGGGCAGCGGGGTTGTGGATTCGCGGACGACGCAATGCGTTCCGCTGTAGACCGTGGGCATGCACTTCATGCAATGGATGCAGAGGCCTTCGGCGGCGATGTTCTGGCGAAAACGGTTGACCAGGTTAGGGTCTCGCAGCAGCGCGCGAGCCATGGCCACGAACTCGAAGCCATCGGCGAGGGCGTTCTCAACCGTGTCGAGCCGGTTGATCCCGCCGAGCAGCATCAGCGGCATGGATAGCGCCGCTCGAAACTGACGGGCAAGCGGCAAGAAGAAAGCCTCTTCAAAAGGGTAGGCGCGGAACAGCCGTCGCCCGATGACCCGGAGCCCCAGGCCGACCGCACGCGGCTGGGAGGCGATGAATTCGTCAAGCGGGACGTCCCCGCGGAAGTAGTACATCGGGTTTTGCAGCGAGCTTCCGCCGGTGAGCTGCAACGCGTCGAGGTGTCCGTCGGACTCCAATAGTCGCGCGGTGGGCAGACTGTCGGTCAGCCAGAAGCCGCCGCGTACGCCGTCGTCCATGTTGAACTTCGCGGTGACCGCGACCGACTGGCCGACCGTGAGCCGGACCCGTTCGGCGACGCGGCGGGCCAGTTCGGCGCGGCGAACGGTGTTGCCGCCGTAGCGATCGGATCGCCTGTTTAACCCCGGGCTGAAGAATGAGCTGAGCAAATAGCCGTGGCCCATGTGGATTTCGATCGCATCGAAGCCGGCTTCGACCGCGTGGCCGGCGGCTGCACCGAAGTCGTCGACGACCTGGTCGAGTTGTTGGCTAGTGGCCGCGCGAACCAATCCCATTGCGGGCGCACTAAACCGGGTCGAGGGCGCAAGCGTCGGCGTCCGATTCGACGCCGTGTTGGCAACCAGGCCCGCATGCCCGATCTGCGCACAGACGAGGGCGCCCTCGGCATGCACCGCGTCAGTGAGCCGCCGCAACTGTGGTATGCGGTCGCGGTGCAGCACGACGGTGTCGCGATGGACGCGGCCGCCGGGGGAGATTGCACAGTAGGCGACGGTCGTCATGGCCGCTCCGCCGCGGGCCACCTCGGTGTGGAAGTCGATGAGTGCATCGGTGACCTGGCCGCGCGGCATCAGACCTTCGAAGGTCGCGGCTTTGACGAATCGGTTCTTCAGGGTCAGCGGACCCAGCGGCATTGACGTGAAAGCTTGTTTCGATACCATTGGCATCGAAATATATCACGATGGGGAGCCCACCCGGGCGAGGAGGCCATAAGTGCGTATTGCCGTCACCGGCGGGACCGGCTATCTAGGCGCGCATACCGTGCGTGCACTGCTTCAAGCCGGTCACCAGGTCCGGCTGCTGGTGGCACCGAATGATCCCGCCGCTGTCGTCGAAAAGTTCCGCACGCTCGGCGACGTGACCGTCGTCGTCGGTGACGTGCGCGCAGCCTCGACGATCGAGGAACTTCTGGGCGGCGCTGACGCCGTATTGCATGCCGCCGGCATTGTCGGCACCGACGAACGCCGAGCCCAGGCGATGTGGGATATCAACGCCTTTGCCACGGAAACGATTCTGACCCGCGCGGTCGAGCTCGGGCTTGACCCGGTGGTGTCGGTGAGCAGCTATAGCGCCCTGTTTCCGCCGCCCAACGGAATCATCTCGCCAGACTCGCCGACCGCCTCCGGCCGTAGTTCATACGCCAAGACCAAGGGTTACGCGGACCGTGTCGCGCGGCGATTGCAGGAGGCGGGCGCACCGATTGTGGTGACGTATCCATCGAGTGTCGTGGGCCCGGCCTTCGGCACGGCCCCCGGTGTCACCGAGCGCGGATGGGCACCGATCCTTCGCTGGGCGGTCGCGCCGAAGGTCCGCGGCGGCATGCAGATGGTCGACGTACGCGACGTCGCCGACGTGCACGTGCGCATTATGGAGGCCGGCCGCGGCCCACGCCGCTATGTCTGCGGAGGCCACCTGCTCACGTTCGATGAAATGATCGACGCGCTCGAAGAGGGCTTGGGACGCCCGGTGCGGCGAGTCCGACTATCGGCAAAAGCGTTACGTCCAGTGGACGACTCGCCGACGTGGCCGGCCGGTACTTCCCGCTCGCCGACGGGCTCAGTTACGAGGCGGCGGCGCTGCTTACCGCGGCGACGCCGACCGACGACAGCAAGACGCTGCAGGAGCTCGGAATCAGCTGGCGCTGCCCGAAAGCCGCAATCGTCGAGTCATTGCGCACGGGTCTCGATGGCCGTCCGCAACAATTGCGCGATCCGGTTGCGTAGCGCGTCGGAGTCGTCCTCCACGGCGATCGTCGTGACGAACAGCGCCGCTCCGGCCGCCATCGCCAGCGTCGCCCGAGCGTCGAGATCGGCACGCCGTCGTTCGGCCGGCGACGTCGCCCGCACGTCATCGGCGAAAAGCTCTACGGCTGGGCCGCTGAACTCCGCCCACAAGGTCTTGCGCAGGTCATTGTTCTCACGCAGGGCCAACAGCAATCCCGGCACCGCTGTCCGCACATCAGCCCTGCTGAAGAGCTGGTGACTCCCATGTACCACCCAATCAATCCAGCCGCCGACATCGGTGCCGGAAAACGGTGACAAATCGGGGCTTTCGCCCAAGATGGCATGCAACACCAACTCCGCTTTGGACGCCCAGCGACGGTTCAAGCTGGACCGGCCCACCCCGGCGCGCGCCGCGACCAAGCGCACACTCAGCTCGTCCCAGCCAACTTCCATGAGCAGTTCACGCGTCGCCGATAGCACCCGCTCATCGATCGAGGAGTCGCGCGGACGCCCGATGGACCTGCCGGGACGGTCGTCGTCTTTCATGTCTGGTGGCTAGTGCCCGCCGAGGACTCCGCGCAGCAGCTCGATCAGCGCGCGCGGCTGGTCGCTTTGCACCGAGTGCCCGGAATTCTCGACGACGTGCGCGCCGCGGAAATGCTTTGCGCGTCTGCTGAGTTCGTCCGCATCATCGTCGGTGACGAAGCCCGACGAGCCGCCGCGGATCAACGTGACGGGTGCCGACATACCGTCGACGTCGTCCCACAGCGCGGCGAAGTCCGGAAATTCGCGAATGGCGTCGTAGCGCCAGGTCCAGTTGCCGTTGTCCAGCTGGCGAGAGTTGTGGAACACGCCGCGCCGTAACGCCTTGACCTCGCGATGCGGTGCCGCGGCGATGGTCAGGTCCAACATGGCCTGGAAGCTGGGAAACTCTCGCTCGCCGTGCATCAGCGCCACTGTCCCTTGCTGCTCCTTGGTCAGCTCGGCGTGCCGCTGCAACGCCGACGGCGTGACGTCGATGAGGACGAGTTCGTCGACCAGGTCGGGTGCTTGGGCGGCCAGTCGTAGCGCGGTCAGACCGCCCAATGACATGCCGACGACGAGTTCGGCGTCCGAGGCGAGGTCGTGGAGCACGGGCGCCAACGCGGCGGCGTTGAGCTGCGGGGAGTAGTTGCCGTCTTCCCGCCAAGCGGAGTGGCCGTGGCCGGGAAGGTCCACCGCCAGCGCGGGCTCACCGAGGCCGACAATCACGGTGTCCCAGGTGTGCGCGTTCTGCCCGCCGCCATGCAGAAAGATGATCCGCGGCCGCATACCCCAGCGCAGCGCGCTGATTCTGCCTTCGCCCGCGCCCGCCTCGACCCGCTCTACGTCCGGCAGCGGACCCGAAACGCCCGCCTGCTCAGCGTTCTCGGCCAACAGTGAGAACTCGGACAATCCGGCCAGTTCGTCTTCGGAGATCTCAGTCACGATCTTGAGATTACGTGCAGCTGCCGCGGCCGCTACTTCATGTGGGTGTCGAACCATTCGATGGCGATCTCGGGGTGCTCGCCGAAGTAGTTGTAGCCCCGGAAACGCTGGTCGGTGCGGATGTATACCCGCTGACGCTAGTGCGGTTAGTGGCCTACAGAGAGTCGCTGGTTATAGGTGGTACTGGCAGCATCTGCCAGGCCGATGGGCGCCGACAAAATTTTTGGCTCTTCTGGTGAACCACTGCGCCGGCTGCTGCGTGTTACTGGCAGGCGGGCGGCGGGCCCGTCGGATTCAGGGAAGCTGCTATCGCATGCGATAGCGCTTCCCGTAACCGCATGAGCCACCGATGGTGGTGCTGAAGTGGCTCGTGTGGTTGAGGTTCGGGCTACGCCTCGATGATGAACTCTTCGAGCTGAGCGCGCGCGACGTCGTCGGGCAGCTGCTCCGGGGGGCTCTTCATCAGGTAGGCCGACGCCGGGATCACCGGCCCGCCGATCCCGCGGTCCTTGGCGATCTTGGCCGCCCGCACCGCATCGATGATGACGCCCGCCGAGTTCGGCGAGTCCCACACCTCGAGCTTGTACTCCAAGTTCAGCGGCACGTCGCCGAAGGCACGGCCTTCCAGCCGCACATAGGCCCATTTGCGGTCATCGAGCCAGCCGACGTGGTCGGACGGGCCGATGTGCACGTCCTTGGCCTTGAACTCGCGTCGCACGTTGGAGGTGACGGCCTGGGTCTTGGAGATCTTCTTGGACTCCAGCCGTTCGCGCTCGAGCATGTTGAGGAAGTCCATGTTGCCGCCCACGTTGAGCTGCATGGTGCGGTCCAGTTGCACACCGCGGTCCTCGAACAGCTTGGCCATCACGCGGTGGGTGATGGTCGCACCGACCTGGCTCTTGATGTCGTCACCGACGATCGGCACCCCGGCGTCGGCGAACTTCTTGGCCCACACCGGGTCCGAGGCGATGAACACCGGCAGCGCATTGACGAACGCCACACCGGCGTCGATGGCGCACTGCGCGTAGAACTTGTCGGCCTCTTCGGAGCCCACCGGCAGGTAGGACACCAGCACGTCGACCTTGGCCTCCTTGAGCACCTGCACCACGTCGACGGACTCGGCGTCGGATAGCTCGATGGTGTCGGCGTAGTACTTGCCGATGCCGTCGAGGGTCGGGCCGCGCTGGACGACCACGTTGGTGGGCGCCACATCGGCGATCTTGATGGTGTTGTTCTCCGACGCGAAAATCGCGTCCGAAAGGTCGAAGCCGACCTTCTTGGCGTCCACGTCGAACGCCGCCACGAACTTGACGTCGCGGACGTGGTACGGGCCGAACCGCACGTGCATCAGGCCGGGCACCGACGACGCCTCGTCAGCGTTCTGGTAGTACTCGACGCCCTGGACCAGCGAGGACGCGCAGTTACCGACGCCAACTATGGCGACCCGTACGTCCGTCTGCGTCTCTGCTGCCTCCGGCCTCGACGGCTGGTGCTGACTCATTGGGCGTTCTCCTAACTTCATAACCTGCTGCCTCGTGGATTGATTTGACTGTTCGTTTGGTGCGGGGTTCACGTTTGCTCGGAGAGGCCGGGCGCGGCCCGTTCCGCAGCGATGAGCTCATTGAGCCACTTGACTTCACGTTCGCTGGACTCGAGTCCGAGTTGATGCAGCTGGCGGGTATACCGGTCGAACGAGCTGCTGGCCCGGGCTACCGCTTCGCGCAGACCCTCCCGGCGTTCCTCGACCTGACGTCGACGACCCTCCAGGATGCGCATCCGCGCCTCGGCGGGAGTGCGGTTGAAGAAGGCCAGGTGTACCCCGAAGCCGTCGTCGGTGTAGTTGTGCGGACCGGTGTCGGCCACCAGCTCGGTGAAGCGTTGCCGGCCCTCGTCAGTTAGCTGATAGACCCGCCGGGCGCGCCGGACCGGGGTGCCGGCCGGTGCGGCATTCTCGGCGATCAGGCCGTCGGCTTGCATCCGCCGCAGGGCGGGGTACAGCGAACCGTAGGAGAAGGCGCGGAATGCACCGAGCAAACCGGTGAGCCGCTTGCGCAATTCGTAGCCGTGCATCGGTGATTCGATGAGGAGACCCAGGATGGCGAGCTCCAGCATCGATGCACCTCCTTTGCTCGGCTAGTGGCATGGCGCGGTAGTCGGCCAATTAGCGGCTCGACGCCTCGTGTCATCGTATCGTTTCGATATATTTGCGACAACACCACCTGGTGTTGGTGCGCCATTGGTCACATCGACGCCGGTGCGGCGCCAAGTGGCCGCTAGGACGGCAAGTTCAACCGCTTAATAGTGCCGTCACCTGCGAAGTTGATGTAGCCGCTGCCGTAATCGCTGGACACGTAGACCGACAGCGTCAACGCGTCAGGCTTGAGCGGGTCCTTTGCGGGCTCGATGATCAGGTAGGTGTTTTTGACGTCGCCGGGCTTGATGCGGAGCGTCTCGGGGGCCCCGCGCATGATGCCGACGGCCTTGGTCACGTCGAACTTGCCGAGGTCAACCGGCGCGGCCGCATCGAGGCCGGACTTGGCGGAACTAGACGGGTCGCCCCAGCCGCCGCGGTAGTCGTAGGCCAGCACACGTCGGTCGTCGGAAGGGTCCGGGCGGTCGTAGACGGCGTAGGTCGGGTAGATCACCATCCGGTAGCCCATGGTGTCTCCGAACCTCTTGCGTGTTTGCTCCATCAAGCCGCTGAGCCCCCCGAGCGAGTGCAATTGGGTCGGCGGAGTCAGCACCAATGGCGCGATCCCGTCGGGCTTCGCCCCGGGATCGGTGGTGAAGTCCAACGGCGAGCCGGTGTTGCCGTAGAGGCCCCAGCCGATCAGCATGCCCAGCAAGATCGACCCGACGAAGGCGACGGCCATGACGCGCCACCGGATGGACTTCGCGGGCGATGCGACGGCAGGCAAGTTGCCCGGGGAATGCACTGGGAAGTTGTCGATCTGCAGATCGGCCACCAGCGTCTGCAGATCGCCCAGTGTGACGGCGTTGGTCGCGGCGCCGATGCGTTCCCGGTGCTCTTCCATCGAGAGTTCGCCGTCGTTGAGGGCGTTGTCGAGGATCTTGCAGGTGTCCTGCCGGTCGCTGTCTTTGGCTCGCGTCGACGCTGTTGCCCTGACGGTTCCGACGGCCCCGCTGCCAAGGGATGCCCCGAGCCATTTCGCCACGGGGTTGATCGTAGAAGTAGCGCGCCAATCGTGATCAGCGAATACCGCCGTTGATGCCGGGAAACGGGACGGATAACCGCGTTGGCTGCCTAACGGCGTTGGCATGGGGGACGTACTCTGGTCAGCGTGCGACTGCAGCGACAGGTGGTGGACTACACGCTCCGGCGGCGCTCACTGCTGGCTGAGGTGTATTCGGGCCGCACCGGCGTCTCCGAAGTGTGCGACGCAAACCCCTATCTGCTGCGGGCCGCAAAGTTTCACGGGAAACCGAGTCAGGTGATGTGCCCGATATGCCGGAAGGAGCAGCTCACCCTGGTGTCGTGGGTGTTCGGCGACCAGCTGGGTGCGGTCTCCGGCTCGGCCCGCACAGCCGAAGAACTGGTCTTGCTGGCAACCCGTTTCTCGGAGTTTGCTGTCCACGTGGTGGAGGTATGCCGAACCTGCAGCTGGAATCACCTGGTCAAGTCGTATGTCCTGGGCGCGGCGCGCCAGGCACCTCCCCCGAGGGGGACACGAGGCACGCGGACGGCCCGCAACGGCGCCCGCACGGCCAGTGAATAACGAAGGGCGCCAGGATCAGTCGTCCAGTGACGACCCGAAGGTGCCACCGACTGAGCGTGCGAGCAAGGATTCAGATCCCGAGACAAACGCCCCGCCCGCCGGCACGGCTCCGCGGCCGGCCAAGCGCCGCGAGGTTCCGCCCGACGACCGGTTGACCTCGATCATCCCGCCCGTACGCGACGACCGCTCACCTGCCCGGGCCGACCCCCTCGATGAGGTCAAGGCCGCACTGGAGCGCCCCGCGTCGGAGAAGCGGCAGTTGTCGGAACCCCTGCACCGCGACGCCCCCGTTAAGCGCGATGCCCCCGTGCAGCGTGAGGCACCCGCGCGGCGTGACCCGATCGAGGAGGTCAAGGCAGCGCTGGACGCGCCGGGGCGGCAGCGACGGCCGGGACGCCGTCCACCCGGCGGACCGCCGCCCCCCTCCGGACCTTCCAGAGGGCCCGCCGGGCACGGCCAGCGACCGGGTATGAACCTGTCTTCGCTCCAGCAGCTGAGTCGGCGGGTCAACTGGCGATGGGTGCGACGCGCACTCGTTCTGACCGCGGTGATCATTTTCCTGCTGCCGATCGTCACATTCGCCATGGCCTACTTCATCGTCGACATTCCCAAGCCGGGCGACATCCGCACCAATCAGGTCTCGACGATCCTGGCCAGCGATGGCTCGGAGATCGCCAAAATCGTTCCGCCCGAAGGCAATCGGGTCGACGTCAACATCAGCCAAGTGCCGGTGCATGTGCGCCAGGCTGTGATCGCCGCCGAGGACCGCAATTTCTACTCGAATCCGGGCTTTTCGTTCAGCGGCTTCGCGCGGGCGGTGAACAACAACCTCTTCGGCAGCGGTGGTTTGCAGGGTGGGTCGACGATCACCCAGCAGTACGTGAAGAACGCGTTGGTCGGTTCCGCACAGCACGGGTGGAGCGGCCTGATGCGCAAGGCCAAGGAATTGGTCATCGCCACCAAGATGTCGGGGGAGTGGTCCAAAGACGAGGTGCTGCAGGCCTATTTGAACATCATCTACTTCGGCCGCGGCGCCTATGGGATTTCTGCGGCCGCCAAGGCCTATTTCGGCAAGCCCGTCGAGCAGCTCACCGTTTCCGAAGGGGCACTGCTCGCGGCGCTGATTCGGCGCCCTTCGACGCTGGATCCCGCGGTCGATCCCAGGGGGGCCAATGCGCGCTGGAACTGGGTCCTCGACGGCATGGTGGAAACCAAGGCCCTGTCACCGAGTGACCGAGCGGCACAGGTGTTTCCGGCGACCGTTCCGCCCGAGCAGGCCCGCGTGGCGAACCAGACCACCGGTCCCAACGGCCTCATCGAGCGGCAGGTCACCAAGGAACTGATGGAGCTGTTCAACATCGACGAGCAGACGTTGAACACCCAGGGGCTGCAAGTCACCACCACGATCGAACCGCAGGCTCAGCAGGCAGCGGAAAAGGCGGTATCCAAATACCTCGACGGCCAGAATCCCGGGGTGCGGGCAGCCGTGGTGTCGATCGACCCGCACAACGGCGCGATAAGCGCCTACTACGGCGGTTCCGACGCAAACGGATTCGACTTCGCTCAGGCCGGGTTACAGACCGGCTCGTCGTTCAAGGTGTTCGCTCTTGTTGCCGCGCTCGAACAAGGCATCGGTCTGGGCTACCAGGTCGACAGCTCCCCGCTGACCGTTGACGGCATCAAGATCACCAACGTCGACGGCGAGGCTTGCGGCACCTGCAATATCGCCGAGGCGCTCAAGCAGTCGTTGAACACGTCCTATTACCGGTTGATGCTGAAGCTCAAGAACGGACCGCAGGCCGTCGCGGACGCCGCGCATCAAGCGGGCATCGCGGCCAGCTTCCCCGGCGTCGCGCACACCCTGTCCGAGGACGGCAAGGGCGGACCGCCCAACAACGGAATCGTGTTGGGCCAGTACCAAACCCGGGTGATCGATATGGCCTCCGCCTACGCCACGCTGGCCGCCTCCGGCAGCTATCACCGGCCGCACCTCGTGCAGAAGGTCGTCAACGCGGAAGGCCAGGTACTTTTCGACGCCAGCAACACCAATAACAGTGGCGACCAGCGCATCCCCAAAGCGGTGGCAGACAACGTGACCGCGGCCATGCAGCCGATCGCCGGCTACTCCCGCGGCCACAACTTGGCCGGCGGTAGGCCGTCGGCGGCCAAGACCGGCACCACGCAATTGGGCGACACCAAGTCGAATAAGGACGCGTGGATGGTCGGGTACACACCGTCGCTGTCCACGGCTGTCTGGGTGGGCACGGCCAAGGGCGACCAACCGCTGGTAACCGCCTCGGGCGGAGCGGTTTACGGCTCGGGCCTGCCGTCGGATATCTGGAAGTCGACCATGGACGGGGCGCTGAAGGGCACCTCCAACGAGACCTTCCCCAAGCCCACTGAAATCGGCGGCTACGCGGGTGTGCCCGCTCCGCCCCCGCGGCCGGCGCCGCCGCCGCCATCGGAGACGGTCATCCAGCCGACTGTCGAAGTGGCGCCGGGCATCACCATCCCGGTAGGTCCGCCTACCACGATCACCGTCGCGCCTGCGCCGCCCCCGGGACCAGCCCCCGCCCCGTCCGCTGAACTCCCGCCACCGTGACCGGCGCTCAGCAGCAGAGCGCCATCATCTCGCCGCGTCCGTTGGCCGCGGATCGGCGCAGCGCCGACAATCGCGACTGCCCCAGTCGCACCGACTCATTGGGCGCCGCGTTTGCAGATCTCGCCGGCGGACCTATCGGTCGGCATGCGCTGATCGGCCGCACCCGGCTGATGACACCGCTGCGGGTGATGTTCGCGATCGCGCTGGTGTTTCTGGCGCTGGGCTGGTCGACGAAGGCGGCCTGCCTGCAGAGCACCGGCACCGGACCGGGTGATCAACGGGTCGCCGTTTGGGACAACCAACGCGCCTACTACGAGCTGTGCTACTCCGATACGGTGCCGCTGTATGGCGCGGAGTTGTTGAACCAGGGCAAGTTTCCGTACAAGTCCAGTTGGATCGAGACCGACGGCAGCGGCACGCCTCAGACCCGTTACGACGGCAAGCCCGCGGTGCGCTACATGGAGTATCCGGTGCTGACCGGCGTCTATCAGTACCTGTCGATGGCGGTCGCCAAAACCTACACCGCGCTCAGCAAGATCGTCCCCGTTCCGGTGATCGCCGAAGTGGTGGTGTTCTTCGATGTGGCGGCATTCGGGTTGGCACTGGCCTGGCTGGCGACGGTGTGGGCAACCTCGGGTCTGGCCGGCCGCCGGATATGGGATGCGGCCCTGGTGGCGGCTTCGCCATTGGTGATCTTTCAGATATTCACCAACTTCGACGCGCTGGCAACGGCATTCGCGATGGGCGGACTGCTCGCGTGGGCGCGGCGCAAACCGGTGCTGGCCGGAGCGTTGATCGGGCTGGGTGCCGCGGCCAAGCTGTATCCGCTGCTGTTCTTGGTCCCGCTGTTGCTGTTGGGAATCCGCACCGGCCGCCTGCGGGCGGTGGGCCGCACGGCCGCCTCGGCGGCAGTGACCTGGCTGTTGGTGAATCTGCCGGTCTTGGTGCTGTTTCCGCGCGGCTGGTCGGAGTTTTTCCGGCTCAACACCCGCCGCGGCGACGACATGGACTCGCTGTACAACGTGGTGAAATCGTTCACCGGCTGGCGGGGTTTCGATCCGAAGCTGGGCTTTTGGGAGCCGCCCACGATGCTGAACGCGGTGGTCACCGTGTTGTTCGTAGTATCTTGTGCGGCAATCGCTTATGTCGCGCTCACTGCGCCACAGCGGCCACGGCTGGCGCAGTTGGCATTCTTGACGCTGGCCGCGTTCCTGTTGACCAACAAGGTGTGGAGCCCGCAGTTCTCGCTGTGGTTGGTACCGCTGGCGGTGCTGGCCTTGCCGCACCGCCGAATTCTGCTGGCGTGGATGACAATCGACGCGCTGGTGTGGGTACCGCGAATGTATTACCTCTACGGCAACCCAAACCGCTCGCTTCCCGAGCAGTGGTTCACCACGACGGTGCTGCTGCGCGACATCGCCGTTGTGGCGTTGTGTGCGTTGATAATCCGGCAGATCTACCGGCCCGACGAGGATCTGGTGCGGTGGAACGGACGGCTGGACGATCCGGTGGGTGGGCCGTTCGACCGCGCTCCCGACGCTCCACCCGGCTGGCTGCCGAAGGAGCTGCGGCCGGCGGGACTCGGGCGATCGGTCCGGTCAGTGGGTACCGCCGAGATCCCCACCGAGGCAGTGACCGAAGGCGATACCCCGGCCGGTGTCAGGAGCACCTGATGCTGGTCGCCATTCCAGTGTTCCCGCAATTCACCGCGCTGGACGCCATCGGCCCCTACGAAGTGCTGCAACGCATTCCGGCGGTGGATGTGGTGTTCGTCGGCCACCGGCGCGGTGAAATGCGTACGGAGAACGCAATGCTCGGCGTCAGCTGCGACGCGACGTTCGACGAAATCGGAGAACCTGACGTCGTGGTCGTCCCCGGCGGTATCGGCACCCGCCAACTGATCCACGACGAAGTCATCCGGAACTGGCTGCAATCGGTGCATCCGCACACCACGTTCACCACGTCGGTGTGCACCGGCTCGCTGCTCCTCGCGGCCGCGGGCCTGCTCGATGGACTCACCGCGACCACCCACTGGGGTGCGGCAGAACTACTCAACACATTGGGTGCGCGCTACGTGCCCAACCGGGTAGTCGAGCATCTACCGCAGCGGATCATCACCGCGGCGGGTGTGTCGAGCGGCATCGACATGGCCTTGCGGCTGGTTGAGCTGCTGGTCGATCGACAGGCTGCGCAGGCCGCGCAGCTGCTCATCGAATACGACCCGCAGCCCCCGTTCGATTCGGGCTCGTTCGCAAAGGCCGACGAGGCGACCAGGGCCAGAGCCGCGGAATTCCTGCAGACCAGGAAGTGACCCCCCCTACCGTCGTTGGCACGGATTTTGGGGGTGCCCCGCGGTCCGGTAACCTAGCGGGGTTGCCGACGCAGGCGACCCTCCTGCCACGGACAGGCCGTGGCCGCACAGACCAGAGGAGGTGGTGAGGTTTCCATGCGTCCATACGAAATCATGGTCATTCTTGACCCCACGCTCGACGAACGCACTGTTGCTCCGTCCCTGGAGACGTTCCTCAACGTCGTCCGCAAGGACGGCGGGACCGTCGAGAAGATCGACATCTGGGGTAAGCGCCGGCTGGCGTACGAGATCGCCAAGCATGCCGAGGGCATCTATGTCGTCGTCGACCTCAAGGCCGAACCGGCGACGGTATCCGAGCTTGACCGTCAGCTCAGCCTCAACGAGTCGGTGCTGCGCACCAAGGTGATGCGCACCGACAAGCACTGACTGCCACCTGTCAGAACGGTTGCTTAGTCTGTTAAAAAGCTCGTGATGACCAAGTCGAGACCAGGGCGGACTCAGGAGGAAAATTGTGGCTGGTGACACCACCATTACCGTCGTCGGTAACCTGACCGCCGACCCCGAACTGCGGTTCACCCCGTCGGGTGCCGCCGTGGCGAACTTCACCGTGGCATCCACACCCAGGATCTATGACCGCCAGGCGGGGGAATGGAAAGACGGCGAGGCGCTGTTCCTGCGATGCAATATCTGGCGCGAGGCCGCTGAGAACGTGGCCGAAAGCCTGACTCGCGGGGCCCGGGTGATCGTCAGCGGCCGGCTCAAGCAGCGCTCTTTCGAGACTCGCGAAGGCGAGAAGCGGACCGTTGTCGAGGTCGAGGTCGACGAGATCGGTCCCTCGCTGCGGTACGCCACGGCCAAGGTCAACAAGGCCAGCCGCAGCGGCGGCGGCGGTGGCGGCGGCTTTGGCGGAGGCGGCGGCGGATCCCGTCAGGCGCCGCCCGCACAGCCAAGCGGCGCACCGGCTGACGACCCGTGGGGCAGCGCCCCGGCGTCGGGCTCCTTCGGTGGCGGCGACGACGAACCGCCCTTCTGATCAATACTTCAAGGCACTTTAGGAACGGAAAGAAAGACAGACATGGCCAAGTCCAGCGGTAAGCGGCGCCCGGCTCCGGAGAAGCCGGTCAAGGCGCGCAAGTGCGTCTTCTGCGCGAAGAAGGATCAATCGATCGACTACAAGGACACCGCCCTACTGCGGACCTACATCAGTGAGCGCGGCAAGATCCGGGCGCGCCGGGTCACCGGCAACTGCGTGCAGCACCAGCGCGACGTCGCGCTCGCGGTGAAGAATGCCCGCGAGGTGGCGCTGCTGCCTTTCACCTCGTCGGCCCGGTAACCGGCCACTTGTCCAACGGAGAGTATGCAACACGATGAAGCTGATTCTGACGGCTGACGTCGACCACCTCGGTGCCGTCGGCGACACGGTCGAAGTCAAGAACGGATACGGCCGCAACTTCCTGCTGCCGCGCGGGTTGGCGATCGTCGCCTCGCGTGGAGCCCAGAAGCAGGCCGATGAGATCCGCCGCGCCCGCGAAACCAAGACCGTGCGCGACCGGGAGCACGCCGACGAAATCAAGACGGCGATCGAGGCGCTGGGGCCGGTGTCGCTGCCGGTGAAGTCCGCGTCCGATTCGGGTAAGTTGTTCGGCTCGGTGACCGCCGGCGACGTCGTCGCCGCCATCAAGAAGGCCGGTGGGCCAAACCTCGACAAGCGAATCGTCCGGTTGCCCAAGGCGCATATCAAGGCCGTCGGTACCCATCCGGTGTCGGTGCATCTGCACCCCGAGGTCGATGTCGAGATTGCACTCGAGGTCGTCGCCGGAAGCTGATTTCGGCGGTCAGTAGACGTAGTTCTCGCCGCTCGCCCGTACCGTGACGTCGCTGATGCTGATGCCCCAGGGTTGGTCGATGACGTGTACAACCGCGTTTGCCAGGTCGTCGGGGGTGATCAGCCAGTACCCCATTGAGTCCACCTGCGTCTGCTCGGGTTGCAGGGCTCCGGTCTGCAACTTGCCCACGTTCTCCAAGAACTGAGGGCTCTTCTGCCCGACGATGCCGATGGCCGCCGCTTCGTTGACGACTCCGCTGGCCAGATTGGTGCCGAGGACGCCGGTCGGCTTGATCGTGGTCACCTTGATCCTGCCCTGGGCCTCGATCCGCAACGAATCCGAGAGCGCATTGACTGCCGCCTTGGTCGCGCTGTAGACGCCCGAGCCTTCGGTTCCGGCGTTGCCGTAGATGGACGAAATGTTGACGACCTGGCCTCGGCCCTGCGCGATCATCGTGTCGTAGACGGCTGAGATGCCGTTCACGACGCCCTTGATGTTGATGTCGATCGCCTTGTGCCATTTCTCCCAGGCGCGTTCGTGGTCGGCGAAAAACGCCAGCGGCATCACCCCCGCGTTGTTCACGATCACGTCGATGGCGCCGTACGTGTCGACGGCATGCTGGGCCGCCGCTTTGACCTGTGCCATGTCGGTGACATCGGCGACCTGGGCGGTGCCTTCGAAGCCGGCGGCCCGGATGCCCTCGAAAACCTCGTTCAGGCTCTCCGCACTGACATCCACGCCGACGACCTTCGCGCCACCGGCGGCGCACTTCTCCGAAATCAGCTTGCCGAAGCCGCTCGCTGCGCCGGTCACGATGATGACCTTGTCGGTCAAGTACTGCGACATACCGCTCCTCTCTGCCACACGACGTTCATCATGTCGAGAAATCGGTCCGCATAGTCACAATTTCCGGTATCGGCCACGCCTCTGGCGAACTATTTCGGCCGACTCGAGGGCCGCCCGTAGTTACCGGGGCTTAACGCACCGAAAATCTGGCCGAAAACCAACACGCCCGACTCGGTAACCTGGGCCGACACGCCGAAGAGATTGTTGTCCACACTGGATGTGCCGCGTCGTGGGACGTTTATCAGCAGTGATGTAGTACCGCCCCGCATTGATCCACAGGTTTTCCACACCCCGCTTAACACAGGTGTCGACGGATATGCACACGCGATGCACAGCTTAATGAACAGCACCCCCTTGGAGTACTTCCCAGCAACGTCTAGCGTCATCCCGGCGCGAGGCGATGGCAGGTGCATGGGGTGGGTGTGTCAGTGCCGAGACTTACGCTCTGGAGAACAGTCGTCGAATGTATGTTCGGGTGTCCGGAGGAGGTGAGAGCGCATGGCGGTCGTCGACGAGCTGGGGCACCCGGGCATGGATGCCACGCCGCCCAGTGAGGACTTCGGCCGTCAGCCCCCGCAGGATCTCGCCGCCGAGCAGTCGGTGCTGGGCGGGATGCTGCTGAGCAAGGATGCGATCGCCGATGTGCTGGAACGGCTGCGGCCCGGTGACTTCTACCGCCCCGCGCACCAGAACGTCTACGACGCCATTCTCGACCTGTACGGGCGGGGGGAGCCGGCCGACGCCGTGACGGTGGCCGCCGAGCTGGACCGTCGCGGGTTGCTCCGGCGGATCGGCGGCGCGCCCTATCTGCACACCCTGATCTCGACGGTGCCGACGGCCGCGAACGCGGGCTACTACGCGGGCATCGTCGCCGAGAAGGCGCTGCTGCGCCGGCTGGTGGAAGCCGGAACGCGGGTAGTGCAGTACGGCTACGCCGGCGCCGAGGGCGCCGACGTCGCCGAGGTGGTCGATCGTGCGCAGGCTGAGATCTACGACGTCGCCGACCGCCGGCTCTCCGAGGACTTCGTCCCACTCGAGGACCTGCTGCAGCCGACGATGGACGAGATCGACGCCATCGCCTCCAACGGGGGCCTGGCGCGTGGGGTCCCAACGGGTTTCACCGAACTCGACGAGGTGACCAACGGTCTGCATCCGGGGCAGATGATCATCGTCGCGGCGCGGCCCGGTGTTGGGAAAGCGCTCGCGCTCGACACGCCGCTGCCGACGCCGACCGGTTGGACGACGATGGGCGATGTCAGCGTTGGCGATGAGTTGCTTGATGCTGATGGCTTGCCGACGCGGGTGGTGGCCGCGACCGACATCATGCTGGGCCGCCCCTGTTACGAGATCGAGTTCTCAGACGGCACAGTCATAGTCGCCGACGCTAAACACCAGTGGCCGACGAGTTATGGCATCCGGACGTCGTCTCGGTTGCGTCGCGGCTTTGACACCATCGGCGCAGCCGGATCGATCGCGCGTTACCCCGAGGGGCGGACCGCGGTGTTGGCTCCGGTGCTGCAAGTCGATTCCGTGCGCCGCGTACCCAGCATCGCGGTGCGCTGCGTTCAGGTCGACAACGCTGCACATCTGTACCTGGCCGGCCGCGGGATGATCCCGACCCACAACTCCACCCTGGGTCTGGACTTAATGCGCTCGTGTTCGATCAAGCACCGCATGGCCAGCGTCATCTTCTCGCTGGAGATGAGCAAATCTGAGATCGTGATGCGGCTGCTGTCGGCGGAGGCGAAAATCAAACTCTCCGACATGCGTTCGGGCCGGATGAACGACGACGACTGGACCCGGCTGGCGCGACGGATGAGCGAAATCAGCGAGGCGCCGCTGTATATCGACGACTCGCCCAACCTGACCATGATGGAGATCCGCGCCAAGGCGCGAAGGCTGCGGCAAAAAGCCAGCCTGAAGCTGATTGTGGTCGACTACATGCAGCTGATGACCTCGGGCAAGAAGCATGAGTCGCGGCAGGTGGAGGTGTCGGAGTTTTCAAGGCATCTCAAGCTGTTGGCCAAGGAGCTCGAGGTTCCGGTGGTCGCGATCAGCCAGCTCAACCGTGGGCCCGAGCAGCGTACCGACAAGAAACCGATGCTGGCCGATCTTCGCGAGTCGGGATGCCTTACCGCCGCAACGCGAATCCTGCGCGCCGACAACGGCGCCGAGGTCACGTTCGGCGAGCTGATGCAAACCGGCGAACGTCCCCTGGTGTGGTCGCTGGACGAGCGGCTGCGCATGGTCGCCAGGCCGATGACCAATGTGTTCCCCAGCGGCCGCAAGGAGGTGTTCCGGCTTCGGCTGGCCTCAGGTCGGGAGGTTGAGGCAACCGGTAACCATCCCTTCATGAAGCTGGAGGGCTGGACTCCGTTGGAGCAGCTGAAGATTGGCGATCGAATCGCAACACCCCGGCGGGTGCCAGAACCCGTTGACACGCAGCGGATGGACGAGTCCGAATTGATCATGCTGGCCCACATGATCGGCGACGGATTGTGTGTGAAGAACCAGCCGATTCGCTATGCGTCGGTGGACGAAGCGAACCTCGTCGCCGTGACGGTATCGGCCGCGCACTTCGGCGTGACCGCTGTCCGCGACGAGTACCCGGCCGCACGAGTGACGACGCTGCAGATGCCGGCGCCGTACCGGCTGACGCATGGCAAGCGCAACCCCATCGCGGCCTGGCTAGACGGCCTAGGGTTGTTCGGGCTGCGCAGTTGCGAAAAGTTCGTGCCAGAAGCCGTATTTCGCGCCCCCAACGACCAGGTGGCGCTGTTCTTGCGGCATCTGTGGGCCACGGATGGGTCAGTGCGGTGGGAACATGTCGCAGGCCAAGGCAAGATTTATTACGCGTCGACCAGCCGACGTCTAATTGACGACGTCGCGCAATTGTTGCTTCGGCTGGGCGTTCAAAGCCGGGTGACGCGGATGCGCAAGATGGGTTATCGCGATTGCTGGAATTTGTGGATTGACGGCGCAGAGAATCAAACGGCATTCTTGACCAAAGTTGGTGTCTACGGTGCGCGTGGTAGATCCGCGGAGTTTGTGCTCCAACAGCTAGCGTCGCGCACCCGGCGTCCAGGCGGTGATACCTCGCCCGTGGAAGTTTGGCAAAAGGTACGAAAAGTTATGGCCCGCAACCCTGTCATGCCCAGCGAGTTCAGGGCCGCTACGAAGGCACTGCTGTGTGAGTCGCGGTCACAACATGCACCAGGAAGGCCGCTGCTACACAGGGTCGCGGCGAGGCTTGACGATGCTGAACTCCACGAATTGGCTACCTCCGACGTTTTTTGGGATCGAATTGTGGAAATCACCAGCATCGGCGAATATGACGTTTATGACGGAACTGTAGATGGTACTCATAATTTTGTGGCAAATGGAATTAATTTGCATAATTCTTTGGAGCAAGATGCTGACGTGGTAATTCTTTTGCACCGCCCGGATGCGTTTGAGCGTGATGATCCACGTGGGGGAGAGGCGGATTTCATTCTCGCCAAACACCGTAATGGTCCGACCAAGACGGTCACCGTCGCGCATCAACTGCACTTGTCGCGATTCGCCAACATGGCGCGGTGAGACGCTTCCCTGATCCGTTTCGACGTGTTACATGAAACTCGCTTCGGCGTCCGCGAACTCATCGATACGAGAAAGGTATTCCTTAGCTGGCTCCGAGGGCGCGTTCTACGTCGGCCAGAAGGTCATCGGTGTCCTCGATTCCTAACGAGATGCGCGCGAAGCTGTCCGCGACGGAGTCTCCCCAGCGGGCCCGGCGATCTACCGAGGTGTGGATGCCCCCGAAGCTGGTCGCCGCGATCAGTAGCTCGCTGCGCTGCACGAGAAGGTGC
This sequence comes from Mycobacterium sp. NGS41, assembly GCF_059812725.1. Lineage (NCBI taxonomy): Bacteria > Bacillati > Actinomycetota > Actinomycetes > Mycobacteriales > Mycobacteriaceae > Mycobacterium > Mycobacterium sp. NGS41. Next base: position 67,288 of record NZ_JCALDF010000018.1, on the reverse strand, counting down.
ACTGTGCCCGCGTCGGCGAACTCGACGGCGACGAGGGCACCAAATCTGCGCATCTGCGCCGCGGCCACTCGATGCGCCGGATCCTCGACCAGCCCTGGGTAGCGCACCGTCCGTACGCCCGGATGGTCCCGCAGCATCTTCGCTAGAGCCTGGGCGTTGTCGGATTGGCGTTCAAAGCGCAGTCCGGCGCTGCCCAAGCTGCGCAGCAGCAACCATGCATCGAATGCGCCCAGGGTCGCGCCCGCGAGCAACCGTTGGCGTTCTACGGCGGCGATTAATTCGGGCTGGTTGGTGGCCACGTACCCGGCCAATAGGTCGCTGTGACCGGACAGGGCCTTGCTGGCGCTGGCCACCACGAGGTCAGCATCCAGTGCCAGCGGTTGTTGTCCTAGTGGCGTGACGGTCGTGTTGTCCACGATCAGGCGCGCGCCGCGCCCGCGGCAAACCGTCGCCAACCGCCGCAAATCGAGGACATCATGAAACGGTTGGCGGCGGCGCTTGTTGAGGCGGCACCGCAACTTGCTGACCACCCCGAGATGCCGACGCTATTCAGCGGCGCGGTCCGTCAACACGTAGCCGGCGAGGCTGCCCAACAACCCGGCGCAGTGCTCGACGAGTTGATCCGGGTGGTAGTCGAGTTCGCCGTCGGCCCAGCGGCGCAGCACTTCGAACACCCCGCCGACGCCCAGGATTGCGGCGAGTTGGCCGACCTTGACCGCGGAATCGGAGATGTCCAGATGTAGCCGGGCCTGTTGCCAGACGAGGTCGGCGAAGCTGGCCAGGAGCTCGCTGCGGAGTTGGCGCAGGGTGGGTTCGGTGCCGGATTCTACGAACAGAATCCGGGCCAGCCGCCGATCGTCGTGGATCATGGTCAGCATCGCGCGGATTGGGGCCTGCGCCAGCGCGTCGGGCGTGAGGCTCCCTTCTGGGATAGCCCGCACGATGGCGCTTTGCATTGTGGCGCGGAGTTGCTCAGCCACGGCGCGCAGCAGCGCGTCGCGATCAGCGAAGTGCTGGTAGAAGTAGCGCGAGGTAACCCCGGACGTGGCGCAGAGCGCGGTCACCGTGGTGTCGGCAGCGCCTCGGGTGCCCATCAGCTCAATCGCCGCATCGATCAGGCGTGCTCGACGTCCGGCCTCACGCTGCTCGGCCGTCATGCCGCCATAGATCCGCGCCGGGCTCACGGCCTACAGTCTGTCATTCTTATCTGACTACGCATAAAGTCAGATGCAATCGTGTACCGACAGGAGACCGATATGTCCAGCACAGTGCCGTCCAAACGCCCTGCACTGAAAGCTCGTCGGGTCCAGTTCACGCTTCCCACGGGCGCCCGGAAGCATTACGCCGGCGACGACCTGGTGATGAGCCACTTCATGGCGATGTTGTCTGCGGCGTTCCCGGAGGGCGAGGACTATTTCATCCGATCCGTGCGCAACTATCGCGACCAGATCACCGACCCGGAACTGCAGCAGGCGGTCAAGGGATTCATCGCCCAGGAGGCCACCCACCGCCACCAGCATCGGATACTCAACGACCGACTGCAGGACATGGGTTATCCCACCGCACGGATGGACCGCCACGTCACGTGGTTACTCGGCAAGCTGGAAAAGGTGTTCTCCACCGAGATGGCTCTGGCCGGCACGGCTGCCCTGGAGCACTACACGGCGACGCTGGCGGAGCTCCTGCTGACCGACGACGAAATGCTGGACCTGCTGGGCCGATCGGACGTGCGCCCGATCCTGCTGTGGCACGCCTTCGAAGAGTGTGAGCACAAAGCGGTGGCCTTCGATGTCTTCCAAGCGGTCGGCGGAACAGAGCGGACCCGGGTGCGGGCCATGCGGATTGCCACGGTGATCTTCCTGGCCGAAATGGTCCTCCAGACGGTCCGGTCCATGGCCCGCGACCGCGCGTCTTACAACCCGCGACGGCTGCTGCGCAGCCTCAACGATTTCCGCAAATCGCCGTTGCTGAGCGCCGAGACCCGTCGTCGCATCGCCTCCTACACCCGCCCGGGATTTCACCCGGACGACTGGGACAGCACCGAGGTCCTCGACCGCTGGTCCAAGGAGCTCTTCGACGCGGACGGAAATCAGCTCGTGCAGGCGAGGTAGCGCCAGTTTGACGCGCAGGCGCGAAAGCCCGCAATTCACAACAGAATTGGGGCCTTTTGCGTTTGTCCGGGCGAGCAACTCAGCCCTGGCGTGCTTTTGAGCGACCGCAGGTGAGCAGCGAACGAGCCAGCGCTAGGGTGATCCGATGACTCCCATGAGGGACGCGTTTAAGTGTGGATGACCTAGACCGGCCAGGACACCGCGGGCGAGTTCAGCAGGGCCTGATGCCAGATCCGCGCACCCCATACGGCGGCAATGTCTCCGGCTACTGGCATTCGCCGCCGGCCGACGCGCGGGCCCGAACGCGATCAACTGCTGACATCGTCGCGACGGTGGTTTTGTTCACGGCGCTTCTGGTGGCAATCGGGTTGTCGGTGGTTGTCTCACTTTTTCCGTCCTTATGGATGATGATGCCCATCTGCAGCGACAACTGTGACAGCCCGGAGATAGCACGCCTTTACCATCACGTGTGGAGCGGAGTTGCGGTTATCTGGATTGCAGCCGTTGTTGCGGTTCTGGTGGCCGGCACCGGCACAGTCGTCGCGGGTGTGCGCCGTTGGATGATGTGGATCTGGCCGACGGTCGGCCTGGCGATAGTTGTCGTGTCGTTCGTTGTAGCCGCCTTCACGTGGTTGGACGCGATCCCAGGCGGTGCATAAGGGAGTGCCGGGCAAACACCTGGTCTCAGTTTCGCGGCGCTTCGCTCATTCGGCGGCGGGCCTGGGCATTATCGCCGCGCTCGCCGTGACCCTGTGCTCATGTACGGCGCACAGGCCGAAACCCGAGGCGACACCGGCAACGCTCACAGCCGCGCCGACAGAACTCGCGGACTGTGCACCAGATCGGTTGGCGCGCTGTATACCTGGGTTGGCTGACGTCGACGCCAATCTTTTCGACGCCGTCGACGTGTTCGCGGCCCGGCCAGGATTCGCCGCAGTACCGCCCGGAGCGGCTCGGGAGTCTGCGCCGGTTGATTGCCAGCATCTGTCCAGGCTCGCAGCGAAGGACGGACCAGAACTGGATGTGGAGTACCGCCCGGCCACCGACGCCAATGGAACGCCTTTTGACAATCGGTTGTCGCGCGGCGGCGAGTCCGTCCACCTTCGGGTGCTCGTCGCAGGCGAAGGCAATGACCTCATCGCTGCGATGGCCGCGTGGGCGCACCAATGTCCCATGTGGGGCATTGCCCGCACGATGGACGACAACGGGGTCGAGGGGTGGCAGGTCGCCGAGTCTGGCGAGAAGCTCACCCGGTACCAGGCGGGTGACATCGACGGGCAATGGCCTTATGTCACCCATATGGCCGCGACCGTGCATGCCAACGGGGTCATAGTTCAGGCGTGGTATCGCACCACCGATCCGTCGGCGACGTCGCGGAATCACACTCTGTCCCAATTGATCCGCGCAGCGGGACGACCACGCCCACGCTCGGCGCTGCCGCCCAACCTCGCCGACTGGAGCCTGGCCCAGATCTCGACGCTGCTTCCGCCCCTGTCAACGGACACTTCCATCGAAGCCAGCACCAACTTCAGCATTGCTACTAGCAGCGTCCCCGGCGGCCCAAGCTGGTCGCTGTGCCCGTCTGACAATCATGGCTCCACACCCCACTACGACCCGCTTGCAAGTTGGCAGGACTTCGACCAATCGAAGTGGGATCAGCAGGGTAAACCACCTCGACCCTTCGTGATCGTCAAGCACGCACGTGTAGGCGTTGACTACTTGGCCGATCTGCGGAGCGAGATCGCCAACTGCACCGCGCATCTGTCGACGAAACCGTCGGTGTGTGCCGACCGGCAGAATCACCAATTCCTCCAAGCAGACTCGGCGGTCGCCGAAGGCGAGGACACGGTGCGTTTGACGCATCGATGGATGCGGACGCTTTCGGTCCGCGGCCACGACATGTGTAGCGAAGGCGTCGAGGCCATGAGAGTCAGCCAGGTGCGGGGGTTGATCATCATCAGTAGTTCGAATGAAGGTGGCCTTTTCGGTGCGGACACGCCGCCGCTGGCGCTGAATACGCTCGACGAGCTTCTTGCCGAGACCGTGCGGAGGGTCAAGGCCGCCTAGAGGTCGAGCAGCGCGCGGTCACCCACCGAGTGCTAGACACACGCGATTCGATAGCGGGCTAGTCGCCCGCCTACTCCGGGGCCATGCGGATACCAAAGCCAACACGCACCTGGCTCGGCATCGCTGTCTGGCCGATAGTCCGGCGGTCTGATCTGCGGGCTCTCGGCTCTACGGCGAGGGGGCGTTGAAACATACAACCAATTGGTTGTATGTTCGGTATGTGACCGAGGACGACGAGCGCCGGGTAGACGCCCAGTTCCACGCGCTTGCTGACCGGACCCGGCGTGACATCATGCGCCGGGCCCTGGCCGGGGAGCACTCGGTTTCCACGCTCGCGGCGAAGTACGAGATGAGCTTCGCCGCAGTACAGAAGCACGTCGCCGTGCTGGAGAAGGCCGGATTGCTAACCAAGCGACGCAGTGGTCGTGAGCAGCTGGCCAGCGGTGACGTAGCAGCGGTGCGGTCGGTGGCGTCCATGCTCACGGAGTTGGAACAGGTGTGGCGTGGTCGCATCGCACGCATCGACGGACTCATCTCATCCGACCCCAACTAAGGAGGCTGAACCATGCCCGTGACCGACGTCCAGCAGGACTTCGACAACCTGACGCTGACGATCACCGCCGATTTCGCTGCGCCGGTGGAGCGGATCTGGCAGATCTACGCCGACCCGCGTCAGCTGGAAAAGGTGTGGGGTCCGCCGACGTATCCAGCGACCTTTGTCGACCACGACCTCACGCCCGGCAGCCGCACGACCTACTTCATGACCGGACCCGACGGCGACAAGCACGCCGGATATTGGGAGATCACGGCTGTGGACGAGCCGACGAGCTTCTCCTTCGACGACGGCTTCGCCGATCTGGACTTCAACCCGAATCCCGGGCTGCCGGTATCCAGGAACGTTTACACCTTCACCGAGCACCAAGGCGGCACTCGTGCGACCTACGTGAGCACCTTCGAGTCCGCTGAGGCGCTTCAGCAGGTGTTGGACATGGGCGTCGTCGAGGGCGCCACCTCGGCGATCAACCAGATCGACGACTTGATCGCCTTCTGAATCGCGCAGCGGACCGGCCGTCCCGTACGTCGAGGCGGTCGGCCTTCGCGGGCAAAGGGGTCGTTGTCAGGTCTGGTACTTCAGCGATGATCCGCTGTCCGTTTGCGGCCCAACCCCCTGGAAGTGGTGCGCATCACACGGCTGTGCTGTCACAGGGATCGGCTGCCCGGCATCTTATGTACGTAAGACGCCGCGCGAACGACCTTTGCGGCACGCACCTTTAGAAGTAAGGACGCAACTATGGAACCTCGTATCAACCTGTTCACCACCGAGATCGGCGCCAAGTTCGCCAAGCGGTTCGCCAATGTCAGTCAGGTGATCGCACAGTCGACGGTGCCGAAGTCCACCCAGGAGCTGGTGGAGTTGCGCGCCAGCCAGATCAACGGCTGCGGATTCTGCACCGACATGCACACCAAGGAGGCTGCGGCCGCCGGCGAAACGGCGGTGCGGCTCAACCTGGTCGCCGCCTGGCGGGATGCCACCGTGTTCACACCGGCCGAACGTGCCGCGCTGGCGCTCGCCGAGGAAGGCACCCGTATCGCCGACGCCCATCGCGGCGTGTCCGATGAGACTTGGGCGCAGGTGCGCGAGCACTACGACGACGACCAGATCGTCGCGCTCGTCTCTCTGGTCGCCATGATCAACGCCGCCAACCGCCTCAACGTGATTGTGTGCAACCCGGCAGGGTCCTATGAGCCCGGCATGCTCTCCAGCATGGCGAGCTGATGGACAGACGAATCCCAGTCCATCGAATTGAAGGTCGGCCCACCGCGCGGTGATCCGTGCACGATTAACCGCGGCATTGGCGATTCGGAGCGCGCGACAGATGGTGGATGCCCCCGACAAAAACTTGCCTAGCATTCGCCCGATGCCGGCGGGGTTCACCCCGCCAAGCTAGCGGTACCGCGTTCGGCCGTCGGTTCACCGAGCAGGTGGGTGAGCCGCCGATCGCCTTCCTGACCAGTTGGCGGCTCGCGTTGGCCGCCGATCTGCTGCGGTCCAGCCAGGCCACCATCGCCGCCGTCGCGCGACAGGTGGGCTACTCCACCCCGTTCGCTTTCAGCAGTGCGTTCAAACGCGCCTACGGGGCGAGCCCGAATACCCACCGCGCTACCGCCAGTTGATCACCGGCGAATCTCCGCCCAATCCTCCACATCGGTGACTCACCAATCGAAGTGTGCTCACTTTTCGACCGGAACCGACACCGGCTACGTCCGCGGCCCCGAAGGCATCATTGTCACGTGGGCGATGACTTAACGCGGCGGTGCCGTCAGCCGGATTCGTCCAACTCCTCACATCCCACTATGTAAGGACCCACCTCGGCCAGTCGCGCCTCGACTCGGCGCTTGATCAGCACCATCGCAGTCAGTTCTGCATCACGTAACTCGTTTGGAACATCGGCTCGCGCAGAGCCTGGTGTGACGTCGCAAACCGCGTGCGCGTACCCGCGCACGAGATCGTCGAGACCCTCGAAGAGGCGATCCGCATGTGACAGTTCCGTATCCATGGAATTCTCCTGCCTCGCTAAAAGATTCGATCAACGACCGGGTCGAACACGATGATGTCGGTAGTGACCGGGATGGGATCGCGCCAGTTGACATTCACCACAAAAGTGACCCCGCCGGGGTCGGTACCCCCGGGTCCGTGCGGGCTGATATCGGATACAACCATGTCTGCGGCTCCGACGAAGCGCCTGAAGTCGTCGGGTACGGGAGATGGCTCGTACCAACCCGGTATCCTGCCGGGGTCGACCGGAATCGGAAGGTATTCGGCAGCGGTGACGACGACCACAGATCTGAAGTCGATAACCCCCGGCCAGTTGAAATTGCATGTCAGCCGGCCTTTGTAATTACCCCAGTACACGCGTATCGACTGCGGCGCCATCGCGTCATCTTAAATCGCCGCGCTCGATTGACGTGACATGACACGGCTTTGAGAACCTATGGAGACTGCGGCTGAATGTTGTTCAACGAGAAGGCGGAGCTGGCACGAGAAAGCCTGGCACAAAGACGAATTCGTCGGCGGCGGCCATCTCGCGTTGCCTCGGCACGGTTGAATAGGTAGTAACGCGTGATAGGTGCGTCCCGCCTACGACTCAGCGGAAGCGGACGTTCAATGTCGCCAGGCCGAAGATCTTCCTGCCGCCGGACTTCGCGGCAGCGAGGACGACACCGCTGCGAGTCGCCGGGTCCAGCGACTTGATCCGGCCGCTGAACTCGATGTCCGCGCCCTCGGCGGCCGATACGATCGCGGGCTGGGACAGTCGAACCGCGTAGCGAGTGACCGCACCGGGGTCGCCCAGCCATGCGGATGCGAATCCGGCACCCAAACCCATGGTCAGCATTCCGTGGGCGATCACGTCGGGCAGTCCGGCCAGCTTCGCCATGTCCTCATCCCAGTGAATCGGGTTGGCGTCGCCGGCTACGCCGGCATAGTTCACCAGGTCGCCGCGGGACAGTCGGGCATGGCGAACTGGTAGCTCGTCGCCGACGTTCACATCGTCGAACGACGGCGTCCCCGGCGTGCGGGTCTTGTCTCCCTGGGAGATTCGGACCTCGCCCTCGGGACGCACCGTCTTCTGGTAGGCGGCATCGGCACCGACTGCCACGATGTCCACGTCGTGCATCATCATCTTCTGCACGGCCGTCATGATCGCTGGGTCGACATCCTCGGCCGTGAGGCCGACGACGGTGGTGTGCAGCGTGTGCACCCGCTCGCCGGCGGTGTCGGTGAAGGTGTTGGTCACGGTGATCAAGTCCCTGCCGGCGATCCTGCGCACGGACGTCAGTTCGACGTCGACGTGAAGTTCGTCGCCGGCCACGATCGGGCGGTGCTGCTCGAAGACTTCTTCGGTCTGCATGTAGGTGGTGTAACCGACGACCACCTCTTCGAACATGCGCCGATTGCAGGTCATACCCGGGACCGACGTAAACGTCAGTGGCGCCACCAGGCCCGAATAACCCAGCTCAGCAGCGGCGGCGACATTCCAGTGCAGGGGGTTGTAGTCCTGTACGGCACGGGCGTACTCACGTACCTTCTCCCGGCCCACCACATAGGTGCCGTCCATCTGGTAGTAGTGGCCGACCCGTGATTCGATCGCCGGCGTTGTCGCTGCTGTGGTCATGAATATGCCCAACTGTTCCGTCGGCTCGTTGTTAAGGCCGACCGAAGCACAGTAACGCGCGAGCAGCGCGCCGTTACGTTTCGTCGGCTTGCGTCCACGTTTCTGGCGCCTCGCTGAGGCCCCTAAGACACTACAAACGCCGTTGCATGTCGAAACCTCCTGATGCCTGCCCGCTACCATTTTGCCAATTGAATGGTAATTTGGTGCCATGCAGGTGACGGTTGACCGACTGGGGCGGCTGGTCATTCCTAAAGTGCTGCGCGTAGCGCTCGGCATTACGCCGGACACACAGCTCGAGTTGATTCCGGACGGAGCTGGTCTGCGGATCGAGCCCGTCCAGCGGCGTCAACGCTCGATCGAAACACGGGACGGGCTTCCGATCCTCGGCAGCGTCGAGGGTGCCGTGCTGACGGACGATGACGTGCGCCGACTTCGCGATGACGTCCAACGGTGACCTTTGGGCGTGCGACACCAGCGTTGCCGTCGCCGCTCTCGATCCGACCCACGAAGCCCACTCAACGTGCCGACGAGCAGTCGTCCAATTTCGTCCGGCACTCGCAGGCCATGCGACGTTCGAAACGTACTCGGTACTCACTCGTCTGCCGCTTCCGTTGCGTCTGAGTGCAACTCAAGCGGCATCGGTACTGGCGCAGGCGTTTCCGGCGGAATGTTGGCTCGACGCAACCGCGACTGGCGACCTTTTCGGGCAACTCGCCGACCGCGACATCCTCGGCGGCTCGGTCTACGACGCTCTCGTCGGCCAGGCTGCGTTGACTAATCGACGCATCCTGCTCACCCGTGACCGCCGGGCGGAGCGCACGTACCGCTCACTCGACGTCGAGTACCGGATGGTTGACTGACGCAGACGCGCCGTAGCGCTTATGCGCGGCTCACGTTGCTGCTCAGCAGTTTTCGTGCGATGGCATATTTGTGGACTTCGGTGGGTCCGTCGTAGAGGCGGAAGGCACGCATGTCGCGAAAGATCATGGCAACCGGGGTTTCATCGGAGATGCCGATTCCGCCGAGAACTTGCACGCAACGGTCGGCCACTTGGTACAGCTGCTCGGAAACCGTTGCCTTGACCATGGAACTTTCGTGGCGGCCCTTGGCGCCGTTGTCGATCATCCAGCAGGCCCACCAGATCGCCAGGCGGCAATTTTGCAGTGCAATTGCGTTGTCGGCCAGCATGAACGACACGCCTTGATGCTCGCCGATCGGTTTGCCGAAGGCGTGACGGACACGGGCGTGATCGATCGCGATGGCTTGGGCGCGCTCGGCGGCGCCCAGCCAACGCATGCAGTGCGTCAGTCGGGCCGGCGCGAGTCGTAACTGCGCGTAGCGCAAGGCTTGCCCGACTTCGCCGAGCACGCTGGACGCGGGTAGCGCGACGTTGTTGAGTCGGACGACGCCGTGGCCGGCGACGTAGTTGCGGTCCATGGTCGACATGATGCGTTCGATCTCGATGCCAGGCGTATTACCGTCGCAGAGGAACAGGGTCGGGCCGCCGGCGCCGTGTGGGTTGTCTATGACGTTGGCCATGATGATCCAGGTCTTGGCGCCCGCTGCGCCGGTGATGAGCCATTTGAGACCGTTGATGAGGTATTGCGTGCCGTCGAAGACCGCGGTTGTTTTGAGCTGTCCGGGGTCAGAGCCGGCGCCGTCGGGCTCGGTCATGGCGAACACGGAGCGTTGGTGCCCGTCGATCACGGGGCGCAGAAAAGTATCGGCCTGGTCGTCGTTGGCGATCTTGGCAAGCAGGTACATGTTGCCTTCGTCGGGGGCGGCGCAGTTCAGTGCCACCGGACCGAGCGTGGACCAGCCGGCCGCCTCGTAGAGGACCGCTTGGTCGACGTGTGAGGGTTCGCGTCCGCCAAACCGCTGCGGCGCTTGGAAAGTCAACAGCCCCCGTCTGCGCGCGAGCTCGACCATCTCGCTCCGCAGTTCGTCGGTGGGTCCGTGTTGAGTCAGCCGCGGATCTGTCTCGAACTGGACGATCTCGTCGATGACGAACTGACGGATCTCGTCGGCCAGGGCCGAGGTCGCATCGGGAATGGTGAAGTCGATCATGAGGTTTCCTCCATCAGTTCGGTTGCGCGCTCGAAGAGACGCACGGTCGTGTTATGCAGTTGTTCGCCGACTTCCATCGGGGCCTTGCCGGCGTGAGCACGCGCCCAGGTTCCCTCCAGGAGGATGCCGAGCTTGAAGCAGGCGAGGACGGAATACCAGCGCAGGTGGGTCATATCGCGTCGGGTCTGCCGGCTGTACCGATGTGCGAGTTCGGCTGTTGTCGGCAGGTTGGCCGACCGCACAAATGGACCGCCGAACACCCCTTCGACGTCGGGCAGCCGCCAGGACGCCAGCAGCCAGCCCAAGTCGAGGAGCGGATCCCCGATCGTCGCCATCTCCCAGTCCACGATCGCAGCCACGGATGGGCTTGTGCGGGAGAACATCACGTTCGCGGCGTGATAGTCGCCGTGCATGATGCCTGGCGTCCAGTGAGCCGGTAGCCGTGCGGTCAACCAGTCCGCCACGGGCGAGACATCAGGGATCTGGGGAGTGAACGTCGGCGAGTGGTAGGAGTCCAGTTCGGCAAGCCAGCGGGGAACCTGGCGTTCCAGAAATCCGTCGGGTTTGCCGAAATCCGCCAATCCGACCGCGATATGGTCCACTGCCCCTAGGGTCGCGAGTGCGTCAACGAGCGCGAAAGCCATGCCACGTCGGGCGGTTTCGCTTGTCGCGTGCAGCGGGGGTAGTTCGACACTGGCATTGAACCCGTCGATGGGTTCCATCAGATAGAACACCGATCCGCCCAGAACTGAGGGGTCATCGCAGGCCTGAATAAGCCGTGCGTGCGGCACGTCGGTAGTGGCCAGGGCGGCCAGCACCCGGGTCTCGCGCAGGATTGCGGTGTTGCTGTAGGGACGGGGATGTTGAGGGCCTCTGCGCAGCACATACTCGCGTCCGTCGCGCTCGAAGCGGGCCATGATGTTCTGGGATCCGCCCGCAATGCCGTGCACGTTGTTCAATGGACCGGCGCCGAGGCCTCGTTCGTCCATCCACGATTGCAGCGCGGCGACGTCAATCACGTCGTGACCTGTTGCGCGCCAACCATTCCGGCCTCAAGATGTAGTGCTCTCTGTGAAAATGCGGGGCTGCCTCAGCCGCAGTCGTACGGTGCGGCCGACCAATCACACTAACGCGCCTGTTCGAGTCACACGGCTCCGCGGCGTGCTTCGTCTTGTTGCTGAGATGCGCGCGCGTGGATCGCGGCGGCCAGCGAGCGTTCGGCACGCCGACGGGGGTCGCCGAGACCCACCATCAAGTTGATCGCCATCGGAACCATCACGTCTTGCAGTCCTTGGGGGTCGATGAATCCGGTCATCGCCAGCAGCACGAAACCGTGTGTGGCACTTAAGATCTGGGTGGCCGCCGGGGTCGGCTCCTGCGGTCGGATCCGCCCGGCGTCGATGACCCGTTCGACCGCACTGACCAGCACCGACAATGCGTCAACTCCTTCGGCGAGATCCCAAGGCGTGGCCGCGTCGTTGGGGAGCTTATGGGCTCCGCCAAGGTCGCTGAGACCGAACAGCAGTCGGTAGAGCTGCGGGTTTTGCATGGCGAACTCGCCGTACGCCAGTCCGCCGGCGATGAGATCGGCCATCGGGTCGTCGGTGTGAGGAACGCCGCGAGTGTGCTCGGCGAAGCGCGCAAGCCCTTCCCGCATCACCGCTTCGATCAGCTTGGGCATGCCCCCGAAGTGCGTGTACACCGCCATCGTCGACGCGCCGATCTCGCCCGCCAGTGTTCGGGCCTGAATCGCCGCCGGTCCGTCCCGCTCGAGCACGACCAAGGCGGCCGCCACCAAGCGGTCCCGGGTGCTCAACGAGGTGTCGGCGGAATTCATCGTTGACATCATGCCATAACAGTCGTTATGTTCGTGACAAGGAATAACGGTTGTTATGGATAAGGCAGGCCGGAGGACGGACATGACTACCAAGACCTCCATATACCGACGGCTGATCGCCGGCGTTGGCGGCGGCGCGTTGATGTTGGCGACGTTTCTGCCGTGGGCGAGCGTTCACGGTGTCAACCGCACCGGTTGGGAGTTCAACACGGTGGCCGCCGTGCTGTTCCTGGTCGCTGGCGTGTTCGGGATCGCGACGGCGATCACCGGCGGCCAATACGGCGTAGGCCGCCCTGACCTATCGCTCATCGCCGCAACCGACTTGCTCAACACCACCTCAATGCTGCTGCTCGCCTGGCTGATTCCCTTTGACTTTCCCGAACACGCCACCCGTCAGCCCGGCGTCTTCGGCGCGCTGATCGCCGCCGCCGCAACCGCGTTCGCCGTCGCCGACTACCGCCCCCTGCGGGGAGCGCCCTGGTTTCCAGCCATCAAGGCCAGCGAACCAACCCGCGCGACTATCCCGCAATAGTTCAGTCTCACGACAGCGTCGAGTCGAACCCACAGCCACAGCTGATGCGGTGAGCTAGACTCACGCGGACATTGCGCTGATACGACGGCACGCCCTGGGAAATTCATGGATCTGCAGTGGTCAAACGCTGACCGGGCATTCCGAGATGAGGTCCGGAGTTTTCTTGACCAGAAGCTGACTCCCGATCTGCGGCGTGCGGGCCGGTTGATGACCAGCGTCTACGCCGACCACGAAGCCAGCATGGCGTGGCAGGCGATTCTGCACGAACGGGGCTGGGCGGCGCCCGCCTGGCCGGTCGAGTACGGCGGCTGCGACTGGAGCCTGACGCAGCACTACATCTTCAATCGCGAATCGACGCTCGCAGGTGCGCCGGCCTTGTCGCCGATGGGGATTCGGATGGTCGCGCACGCGATCATCGCGTACGGCACCGATGCGCAAAAAGACTACTTCCTGCCGCGGATCCTGACCGGCGAAGTGTTCTTTTGCCAGGGATACTCCGAGCCGGAGGCTGGGTCGGATCTGGCAGCGTTGTCGATGGCAGCCGTAGCTGACGGCGACGATTTGGTATGTACCGGTAGCAAGATCTGGACCACCCATGCCGCCGAGGCGAATTGGATGTTCGCGCTGGTGCGCACCTCCCGCATGGAGAAGAAGCAACAAGGCATCACGTTCGTGCTGATCGAGATGACGTCGCCGGGTATTGCGATTCGCCCGCTGGTGATGACCTCAGGCGAGCAGATCCAAAATCAGGTGTTCTTCGACGAGGTGCGGGTGCCCAAAGCCAATGTCATCGGCGAGATCGATAGCGGTTGGGCGGTTGCCAAGTATCTATTGGAGTTCGAGCGCGGCGGGGGCGCGGTGGCGCCAGCCCTGCAAGTGATGGCCGAGGAGATTGGTCAAGCGGCGAAGGGTCAACCCGGGCCGGGCCGCGGACGGCTGGCCGACGACGAAGCGTTCATGCGCAAACTGGCCGACGCGCGGATCCGGGCCGAGGTGTTAGAGATTCTCGAATACCGAGTGCTCGCCACGGTGGCCGAGGGACGCAACCCCGGTGCGTCGTCGTCCATGCTCAAGATCTTGGGCACAGAACTGAGCCAGGTACTCACCGAACTCGCGATGGAGGCGGCCGGCCCGCGCGGCCGCGCCTATCAGCCGCACGCAACTATGCCTGGCGGGCCGATCGCCGAATTCGAACCGCCCGCCGACGGATACCTGTCCGGTGAGTCGTGGCAAGCCGTTGCGCCGTTGCGGTACTTCAACGACCGGGCCGGCTCAATATACGCCGGCAGCAACGAGATTCAGCGCAACATTCTCGCCAAAGCGGCACTGGGACTGTAGATGGACTTCAACCTGACCAACGAGCAGCAGCTGCTGCGTGACGGGCTAGCGAAGTTTCTCGCCGCGCGGTACGACCTCGAGACCAGCCGTGCGGCCGGGAAGACCGGTGCCGGTTGGCAGCCCGGTATCTGGCGCGGCTTTGCCACCGAGCTGGGCATTCTGGGCGCCACATTGCCCGAAGATGTCGGCGGAATCGGCGGTGGCCCTGTTGAACTCATGGTTATCGCCGAGGCGCTTGGTCACGCACTGGTGATCGAACCGTACGTCGACACGGTTGTCGTTGCCGGCGGGCTGCTGCGCCGAGCCGGCGGCCCGACGGCGATCTCTCTGCTGAAGCAGATCATTGCAGGCAATGCGGTGGCGGTGCTGGCCGCCGCGGAGGCGGACTCGGCTGATCGTTGGCAGGACGTGTCGACCGTGGCGCAACCCGACGGTGACGGCTGGGTATTGAACGGCGCCAAGACCATGGCGGTGGGTGCCCCGCTGGCGACACATCTGCTGGTCACCGCGCGTACAGCCGGGGTAGACGGAATCTCGTTGTTCCTCACCGAGTTTGGCTCCAACGGTATCGAGGCTCACCCGTATCGAACCATCGACGACCGGCGCGCAGCCGACATCACGTTCAACGATCTGCGACTTCCATCCGAGGCATTGCTGGGCGAAGAAGGCCGGGCGTGGCCATCTTTGGCCCGAGCGCGGGACGAGGGCGCCGCGGCGATCTGCTCCGAGGCGGTTGGGTGCATGCGAAAAGTGCTGGCGGACACCGTCGAATACTGCAAGCAGCGCCAGCAGTTCGGGCAGTCGATCGGCCGTTTTCAGGTGCTGCAGCATCGCATGGTCGACATGTACATGGAACTCGAGCAGTCCGTCGCCGCCGTCTATCTCGCGATCCTGAATCTCGAGTCCGACGAGGCGGCCCGGGCTCGTGCGGTATCGGCTTGCAAGGCCACCATCGGCCGTGCCGCACGGTTTATCGGTCAGCAGGCCGTGCAGCTGCACGGTGGAATGGGCATGACCGAGGAGCTGGCGATTGGCCACTACTTCAAGCGGCTCACCGCAATTCAGTACGAGTTCGGAAGCACCGACCAACACGTCGCACGATATGCCGAGCTGACGAAGACGTAGTACCCGCGTATCGGTTTATTCCGCAGTGAGTAGGGCGTGGTCGATGTAGGCCAGCCGCTCGGGTGGCGCCTTCTGGTCGATGGCGGCCAGGAAGCGAGCGGCCAGGTCGCGCACCTTGCTGTTGCTTTCTTGAGAGCGCCAAACCAGGATGTCGAATGCCCGCTCGGCCGATATCCCGTAGGCGGCCATCAGCACGCCTTTGGCCTGTTCGATGCGGGCTCGGGCGGCCGCCGTCTCGGAAAGCACGGCGGTGATGTCCGATTGCACTGCCTCGGTGACATCGATGTAGAACCCGGTGGTGCCGATCACCGTCCCGGTGGCGCCAAGCAATGAGTCGCCAACCACTACCACCGTGCGGGTATGTCCGGCGGTGTCGATAATGCGGTGGCGGCTGCTGAAAGGTTCGCCGCGCAGCACCCGATCCAGGGCGGCCGTGACTTGCTGGCGGTCGTCGGGATGCTTGTGCCGCAACAAGAGCTCGGTGGTGGGCTGCACCGCTTCGCTGCTGTCATAGCCGTGCATGCGCGCCACCGCGTCCGACCATTCCCAACGCTGGCCTTCGAGGAAAAAACGGAACCGGCCGACCCGCTGCGACCCGCCGGCACCCAACACCGCATCGATGGCATGCAGTTCATCAGCCAGTTGCGAGGTCCACACCTCGTCCTGATCCACCGATTGGGGCGCATCGTCATTGGTCACTGGCGCGGAGTCATCCGGCGCAACCCCCTGGTCCCGCGACTGATCTCGCCGCTTGAACGTCACGTCGCACTCCCCGATAACAGCTGTGTCTGCTGGCCGCACACGGCCTTAGCGCAGCACCTCAGAAAGCACATGCCACGGACGTCTGAGCGGGCGGAGAAGTTAGTTGCGCGGGCAGCGCAAGTGATGGCCCCCATAGCAGCCGTCACGTTACGCCTGTGTTCAGCGGTTGAGTACCAAAACGTCCAGGCAGTAGGTCAGCGGGGGCTCGGGAAAGTCGACCGCCAGCTGATCGGCGTCGCATAAACGCGGGTCGTCCACCCCGTCGCGCCGGAGTGCAACCCTGAAGTTCGGGTCGGTGGTAAAGCCACGGGTGCAACCCGAGGGCGCGAACATGTGGGAGATGAGGGCCCGGCTATAGCAACTGCCGACCGTCAAATTGTCCTGCAGGCACAGACCGCTGTCGGAGCTTCCCAAAGTTCCGTAGTTGCCGTTGGGGCATTTCTTCGCGCCCTTGTACTTCGCTACGACCTTCGCCAGCGCCGTCGGTGATGAGCACGGTGCCACGTGCACGTCGCTCGGTTTGACGAGGTTGATGGCTTTGGAGAGATCCAGGCAGGTGCCGATCGCGTAGTCCAGGCCGTTGTTCGACGGATGATCGTCGTCGCGATCCAGCACCGCGTGCACGCCCATCTTCACGGCGATCACCAGCACGAATGCGCCAAGCGCCGCGAGGATCCTCCTGCCCAACGAGCGCTTCTTAGGTGGCGGAAGGTACTGCTGGACGGGTGCCGACGGCGAATACCCGTCGGCGGGCCATGCGGACATGTGGTCGTGATTCTTCGCCATGTGCACCCCTCGCGCCGAGTTGGCAAACGCGACAGTTATGTCTCATCCCGCACGCACCACCGTCGTCGTTCGACCGATCGTTGTTCAGCGTGCAGGCGCCCGCCCTGGTAGCACCCTAATTGGCCAGGATGGTGCCTTGCGACGGCCATCGTCTGCGTTTACAGAGGGACCTGGGAGATACCGGTCAGTTGAGGAGGCCGAGCGACATCGCGGTGGTTACCGCAGCCGTTCGGTCGGAAACACCGAGCTTGTTGAATGTCCGCAAGAGATGGGTCTTCACTGTCGCCTCGCTGATGTAGAGCTCGCTTCCGATCTCGGCATTGGTCCTGCCTTTTGCGACCAGCGCAAGGACCTCGACCTCGCGAGCCGATAGTTTGGCCGCGGCGGGTTTGCGCACCCAGCGCACCAGACGGTCAGCCACCGAGGGTGCGAGCACGGTCTTGCCGCGCGCCGCATCGCGTACCGCCTGCGCCAGCTTGGCACGGGACGCATCCTTGAGCAGATAACCCGCCGCACCGGCTTCGACAGCGCGCAGGATGTCGGCATCGGACTCGTAAGTGGTGACCACGAGTACCCGGGTTTCCGGCAGCGCAGCCAGGATCCGTTCGGTCGCGGTGACACCGTCGACACCGGGCATGCGCAGGTCCATGAGAACCACGTCGGGACGCAGGTTTTCGGCCATGGCGACGGCTTCGGCGCCAGATCCCGCCTCTCCGACAACCGTGAGATCGGTCTCGGCGTCGATCATCGCGCGCAGACCCTCGCGGACCATCGGATGATCGTCGACCAACAGAACCGTCGTCATGCCGGAACCTCTACTCGGATGGTCACCCCGCCGCCGGGCGTGGGAGAGACGGTCATCGTCCCGCCGATCTCGCTGACCCGGGCTCGCATCCCGCGCAGCCCGAATCCTTCGGTGCAGTCATTGGCCAAGCCGACGCCGTTGTCTGCCAACGAGAATCGGACACCGTCGGTTGTAGCGGACAATTCCAACTGCACCGCAGTGGCATTCGCGTGTTTACGGATATTGGCGAGCGCCTCCTGCGCGACCCGCAGCAGCGCCACGTCGGCCGCCATTCCCAAAGCGGGCAGGTTCGGGTCGGCGGACATGCTCACCGCGATGGCCGTTTCCGCGGTAAGCCGGTCGCATTGCCGCCGGATCGCGGCGACCAGCGAAGCCTCGTCGAGCGCGTCGGGCGTCAAGTCGGCGACCATCGCCCGTGCCTCGGCAAGGTTCTCGCGGGCCGCGGCGCGGATCAACTCGACATGTCGGCGCGCCGCGGCGCGGTCGGACTCCAACTCCGCGTCGACGGCCTGCGCCAACGCCACGATGCTGGTGAAACCTTGCGCCAATGTGTCGTGGATCTCGCGGGCCAGCCGTTCACGTTCGGCGGAAATGCCTGCCGCGCGCGACAACCGCTCGGTTTCGGCGCGGCTGGCCTGCAATTCAGCGACCACAGCCGCCAGTTTGGTCCGTTGTCGCGTCGCGGTGACAACCATGGTGCCGATCAACGGGGAAATGATCATGCCGATCAACGTGATCGCGACGCCCACCGTAAACGTAGGAGTCCGCCAACCTTTGCCGACGACTTCGATCGCCAGCGGGGTGAGGTTGACGGCGGTGGTGACCCCGATCGCGATTCCCAACGGCAGCGCGGAGAAGACGATCGGGAAGATCGCCGGGATCGCCGCAACGGCGACCTCGGAGAACCACGTTGCCAGCACGAACATCGTCACCGGGACGGCAACGAATGTTGCTGTTCGCCAGTTGAGTTCGCCCGATCGGGACACCCGCCGCCCGACGGTCAGCGTCCAGATGACGATGCCACCCAGGAGCACAGCGGCCGCCGGCGCGTTGCCCGGAAACCGGTCGTTGAGCAGGAAGACGGCGGCGATGGCGGCGGCGCAGGTGCCCGCGATGTAGACGTCCCACAGCCAATGCCACTCATTGGCCTGCGCCGCGCCGTCGTCCATTGCGCGATGCTAACCCTGGGTGGGCACCCAGTTGCCGTGAAACCCATTCGGCACCCGGGCGGGAAGATGCACGGTGGCGACCGTTTCCAACGTCTGAGGGTCGAGCAGCACCAGATCACTGCGGTCGGTGGTGCGGTCATAGACGAAGCCCATCGCGACGCCGTCGTCTTCGGCGGCATCCGGTGCGGATGGGACGAACACGAACTCGCTGGGCTCCCGTCCAGGGCCGAATGAAACGGCGTCCGTAGCGCACCGCACAACGTCGTGCTTGAGGATCGCGTTCGGCGATGACAAACCGCGCGAGCCCGGTGCATAGCCGACGGCGTAGCCGTAGCGGTGCGGCCGGCCGACCAGACGCTCGTCGACGCGCGGAAACTCCTGCGACGTATCGCTGAGACGGTCTTCGGCAACCGAGCCCGTGCTGAGGTTTACGGTCCAGCGATCAAGAGTCCGAACCTGCGGAAACAAATCCGGGCCGTCGGCGAACACCGTCGGGTGGCGCACGACGTCGAGCACGATCTTGTCGCCGTCATCGAAGGCATTGAGTGGATGGAAGACGTAGCACGGCTGCACCTCGAACCAACGGATGTCCGTCGCTGTACCCGAGCGGGGCATGACGCCCACCCGGGCCTGACGTTCCGGCGCCCATCGGTAGGGCAACGCGACATCGGGCGAACGACCATGCTCCGACCCCCGCATGGCAGCCCGGAGGACGAAGTCCGGGGCCGCGTGGCGCGACACGAAACGACTCACCCACGACGCGATCGCCTGGGCGGGCCGGCTCTTCAGGGTTGCGCCGAAATCCACCGCGACCGGCAGGTCGTAGAGCACGATGTGCTTCTCGGTGAGGGAGAAGTCGTGCATCATCGTCTGTTCCGGCAACCGGATGTCGACGCTGCGGCGAACCTTGCCGTCGGTACCAGTCACTGAATAGCGAACCAGCCGACCTTGCATGGGGTTGTAGGACACCGCGTGCAATTCACCGGTCTGCGGGTCACGCTTCGGGTGGGCGGTGTAGCCGGCGCGCAGTGTTCCACCGAAGTCGGAGGGTCCGACAGTGTCCAGGTCGTCGGTCAATTCATAGGGTCGTACTCCGGCCTCGGTAATGGCGAACGTCTTACCGGCGTGGCCGATGATGTTGGTGTTGGCCGCGAAGTCGAATCCGCCTTCGTGCGGGCCGCCGGGCCACCGTTCGCCGAGGCGGCGGGACATATCAGCTGATCGCACCCAGCGGTTGCGATACCACTGTGCCTTGCCGTCCCGCAGTCGCAAGCCGTGCACCATCCCGGCGCCTAGAAACGCATGGTAGTGAGCGGGGTCTGAAACGCCGAGTGGGTTGGGTCCGTTGCGCAGGTACCGCCCATCGAGGTGCTCCGGAATCGTGCCGGTGACCTCGAGCTCGGTCGCGGTGATCTCTTGGCGGACCGGAGCCCAGTTTGCGCTCAGGTATGGGTTCGCGGTGTCAACCGTGTCTTCGCCCAATATTGTTGTCATGCAATCCTCTCCTTCAGTTCGATGCCGACCGGGATGCCGGTGGCAAACCAACAACGATGCAGTTCAAAAGATTTCGCGCGATTCGCAACACCGCGCAGCCGGAGTGCGCACTCGCCTCGCCTGCTCGATTGGTGTCCATGAATCGATCCTGCGCGGAGGTGTCCCGATCGCGCGACGGCCCGACGGCTGAATCCCGATGTCAACCGAACGGTGGACACCGAGCTTGAGGGAAGGGCCCGAGGCTGAAATCCTTTCGCCACGCCGAGAACAGATTCACCCAGCTGTGTGACGTGCCCGCACAATGACGCGATGGGCGCAGTGCGGAAATTCCCGGCTCATCGGCCGACCACCGCTGGGTCGGTCTGTCGACTCCTGATAGCTGGCGTATTGCTGGCAGCGGCGGTGGGCTGCGGCACCGAACGGGCTAACAGCCGCCCGGCACCAGCCGCGGCGGGCGATTTCCGCGGTCCTTTCGAGATCGGCAACGGACGGCATCTTTACCTCGAATGCCACGGAAAGGGCGGCCCGACAATCATTTTGGAGTCCGGCTACCACAACTCGTCGGACCCGTGGAGCCAGTCCGACGCCGTCGCCCCGGCCGTCGGTCCCGCCGTGCTGCCCGCCCTTGCCCGCGAGCACCGCGTCTGCGCTTACGACCGCCCAGGCACCTTGCGCAATTCCGACCCGCCCACTATCAGCGACCGCAGTTCACCGGCTGCGATGCCGCGCACGGCGCAGGACGTCGTCAGCGACTTGCATGCACTGCTCGACGCCGCACATCTGCCCGGCCCCTTCGTCCTCGTCGGGCACTCACTGGGCGGGTTGTTCGCGCGGCTGTACGCCCAGACCTACCCTGACCAAGCGCGAGCGGTGGTGTTCGTCGACGCCTTCGCAGTCGAGATACCAAACTTGATGGGACCCGACTGGCCCGCTTACCGACACCAGCTGGATGAACCCTTGCCGCAGTTCATCGGTTCGTCGTCGTTCGAGGTAATCGACATCGACAAGAGCGTCGACCAGGTCGCCGCCGCACCCGCATTCCCGCCTATCCCCACCGTGGTGTTAGCGAGGACCGAGCCGTTCGCAGTCCCTCCGAACACCCCGGCCGCGCAGGCCGCGAATTTGGAAGAGGCGTGGCGGGTAGGCGCATCAGACCTGGTTGCGTTGCGGCCGGAAACTCCGCACATCTTCGTGACCGGCAGCGACCACTACGTCCAGATCCACCAACCTGACCTGGTTGCCGCCGCCATCGAACTGGCGGTGCAGAGATCCGCTCCCAGCAGCTGACACGACATGAATTTCTCGCCTGATATTGTTGTCGCACAACGGATCTAGAAAGGCAGAGATTGGCGGCATTGGAGGGCAAGATCACCTTGGTGACCGGCGCTTCGTCGGGCCTCGGTGCGGAAACGGCGCGCTTACTTGCCCAGCAGGGCGCGACGGTCTTCGGGATTGCGCGAGATACCGATCGGCTCGCCGAGGTGTTCGCCGACGTCGAGGGCGGTGCGTATGCGTCGGTGGATGTGGTCTCTGCGCAGGCCTGCAGGGGTGCGGTCGAGCGGTGTGTCGCACAGTTCGGCGGACTTGATGTGCTGATCAACATCGCCGGGCGCCACCAGATGCGTCGGACCGAGTTAATGAGCGACGACGACTGGGAGCAGGACCTCGCGATCAATCTGAACGGGCCCTTCTACCTGTGCCGCGCCGCGCTGCCGCATCTGCTGGCCCGCGGCGGCAACATCGTCAACGTCGCCTCCATCGCCGGTGTCGAGGGCCAGGCGTATTCGGCCGGCTACTGCTCGGCCAAACATGGGCTGATCGGGTTGACCCGTGCCCTGGCCGTCGAATACACCGCGGATCGATTGCGCGTCAACGCGGTCTGCCCCGGCGGCATGCTGACCCCGCAGATCGAGCAGTTCAGCGCGCCGGAGAACCCCAACTATGACCTGATCATGCGCTCGGCCGCACCGCGCGGCATGATGCAGCCCCACGACGTCGCCAACGTGATCGCTTTCCTCGCCAGCGAAGATGCCGCGGCCATCCACGGCGCCGTCTATCGCGTCGACAACGGTAAGGGCGCTGGCTGACAAGGCGCTGTCATGTTCAGCTTCTGCGGGCTTGGCGGAACGGAATGTCACGGTCGGCCTCGGGTTCCTTAGGCAGTCCAAGGACACGTTCCCCGATGATGTTGCGTTGGATCTGATCGGTGCCGCCACCGATCGAAGTGAAGAATGCGTTGAGGGCAAGGAAGTTGACGTCGTCGGCCTCGGGATTGTCGCTACCTGCCAGCAGGGCTTGAGCTCCGATCAGTTCGGTCTTCATCCGGGCCTCGGCGTGCAGAATCTTCGACATCGCGAGTTTGCCCAGGGACATAATCGAGCTGGACGTGCCCTGCGCGGTGGCCGCCTTTGCGCGTGCGTTGTTGAGCGCGTTGAGTTCTCGCATGGCCAAGACCTTGGCCAACGACCGCCGCACGGCGGGGTCGTCGATGCGCCCGTGTTCACGGGCCAGTGCGATGAGGTCGTCGGCACGCGACCGGTTGCGCGAGGCGCGCCCGCTGTCACCCATGATGGAGC
Source organism: Mycobacterium sp. NGS41 (assembly GCF_059812725.1). Lineage (NCBI taxonomy): Bacteria > Bacillati > Actinomycetota > Actinomycetes > Mycobacteriales > Mycobacteriaceae > Mycobacterium > Mycobacterium sp. NGS41. Next base: position 44,444 of record NZ_JCALDF010000018.1, on the reverse strand, counting down.
GCTCGTAGGCCAGTGCGGTCTGCAGTGCGCGCCAGCCGTTACCCTCGCCGCCGAGCAGATATCTGTCGGGCACCGTTGCGTCGGTGATGAATACCTCGTTGAAGTGGGACTCCCCGGTGATCTGCACCAACGGCCTGACCTCAATGCCTGGTTGTTTCATCGGCATAAGGAAGAAAGTCAGGCCCTTGTGTTTGGGCGCATCCCAATCGGTGCGGGCGATCAGCAGCGCATAGTCGGCCGTCTTTGCCCCCGACGTCCACACCTTCTGCCCGTTCACCACCCAGTGATCGCCTTGTTTGACGGCGGTGGTGCGCACACCGGCAAGGTCCGAGCCCGCTCCGGGCTCGCTGTACAACAGGCAGGTTCGGGCCCGCTCGACCAAGAAGTCTCGCAGCAGCTCGTGCTTAAGGGCATCGGAGCCCAGCTTCAGTGTGGTGTTGGCGAAGATGTTGTACTTGTCCTGCCCAGCGCCGGGGGCCTTGACGGCACGGAACTCCTGGGTGACGACGGCGGCGAGGTCGCTGGGATACCCGCGGCCGAACCATTCGGTCGGATAGGTCGGTACCGCATAGCCTTCGTCGACAACCTTCTCCAGCCACGCGATCCGCTCCGGCGGACTGCTCCATGGATCGTCGGATTTCGGAAGTTCGGTCCGGTTGGCGGCCAGCCATTCGCGGACTTCGGCGCGCAACTGCTCGGCGGTAGGCAAAGTGTGTAAAGGGTTTGCGGACATTTCACGCGCCTTTCGAGACGAGGTAACGCTCGCGGTAGACCGCTGGGGCCCCGAACAGCTGCATGCCGGTGCGGGCGCGACGAAGGAAAAGGTGCGCCGGGTGTTCCCAGGTGAACCCGATGCCACCGTGCATCTGGATCGCTTGCATGGCAGTGGACTCGTAGGCTTCGGCGCACACGAATCCCGCCAGAGCGATTGCGCCGGTGCACTTCTCACTCTGTGAAGCCTTCATCGCCGCCGCATGGTGCGCCGCCGACATCGCCGATTCATTTTCCAGCAGCAGATCGGCGGCCATATGTTTGAGCGCCTGGAAGCTGCCGATCGCCCGCCCGAACTGAACTCGCGTCTTGAGGTATTCAATTGTTATGTCGAAGATCCGGCGGGAGGCACCGACCTGCTCTCCAGCCAGGGCGATCACCGCGAAGTCCAGCGCGTCCTGAACGGCCTCCCATCCCGCGCTGCCCAACCGTCGTGCCGGTGTGTCACGAAATGTGAACGTCGAGAGACGAACCGTGGGGTCGAAAACCGTTGCCGCAGTGCGGGTGAACCCGTCGGCGTCCGGCGCAACTTCGAATACTCCGATAGCGTCTGCGGTGTTGGCGACGACAAGAACGATGTCGGCGACCTGCCCCCAGGTGACGTAGTGCGCACTACCCGAGAGCGTGTTCCGTGCAGTGGCCTGTACGGCAACGTCGTCCGGGGTCCACGTCCCGCGTTCACCGATGATTGCGACCGTGCCGATAGACGTGCCGTCGGCCAGGCCGGGCAGCAGCCGGCGTTTGTCGTCCTCGGCGCCCGCTGCCTGAATCAGTGCGGCGGTCAGCACCGCGCTGGATAACCACGGTGCGGGAAGCAGCGCTGCCCCGATCTCGTCGGCAACCGCCTCAACTTCGAGCGGACCCAGGCCGACGCCGCCGTACCCGCCGCCGACCAGGATGCCGGTGACGCCTTGCTCGGCCAGCAGCCGCCACAAATCGCGGTCGAAACCCTCTTCGGTATCGACCACCCGCCGCACGTCGGCCTCGGTGCATTTGTGCTGCAGCAGGTCGTGTACCGCCGTTTTCAACTCGGCACGTTCATCCAGGCTGATTGCCATTACTCACCCTTCTGGCGCATCTATCCCATAGTTGGCTGCGGCGAGGATTGTCGGCCGTGGGTGCGTGGTCACACCCGCCACTCGGGTATCAGAAAAATCGGGGCATATTGCGATGAGCAAAACGATAGCCGCGGCGATATCGCCTCACACAATCGACGGCCAAGGAGCGCGGGGACCTGTGTGACCAAAGTGACGGGTGCGCCGCACCAGGGCTTGACGGCTCGAATTCGTTGCACAATAACGACTTTCGCGACTCCGCTCACCAACGCATTCGGCCGGCCGGCAACCCGAGCACGAAACCGTGGCTGTTGTCCTTGAAGATCGCCCACTTGCCGAGGGTCACCGGCTGCCGGTCACCGGTGTGGTCGGTGACGTACACGTTTCCGGGCGTGTCGAGCGCCAATCCCTGAGGATCTACGAAGCGGTGATTCCCGGGCAGCTCGATCCAGTCGCTCGAGCCAGGCGCCAACTTCATCACACCGCCGCGTGACCTGATCACGTACACGGTGCCGACGGTGTCCACGGCGACGAACTCCTCGCCCCCGGCGGACGGCAACTTGGTCCATCTGTCCGACCCCGGAGCCAGTTTCAGCAGCTGAACGTGCTTTCCGGCATGTGCGCGCACGTAGACGGTGCCGCTGGTATCCACCGCCACGTCGTGCGGATAGACATACCTGCCGGTGGACGGCAACACAGTTTGGTTGCTCGACCCGGCGGCCAACTTCACCACTCGAGAATTGTGGTCGTCGGCGACGTACACGCTGGCGGCCCTGTCGACCGCCACACCCTGGGGAAAGCTCAGGGCCTCGAGCGGCAGCACGATTTGGGTGCCCGACCCGGCCGGCAGCTCGAGTACCCGATCGTGGCCGGTATCGGCAACGTAAACGTTGCCCGCATCATCCACCGCCACCCCGGCGGTCGATTCGTTGACCACGCCAGCGGAGAGGTCGAGACCCGTGAACGGCAAGACAGTTTGGACGTTTGACCCCGTCGCCAGTTTGAGCACTCGATTGGCGAGTGCGTCGGTGACATAGACGTTGCCGGCGGCGTCGACGGCGACGCCATGCGGAACATGCAGATCGGTGAAGGGCAGCGCGTACTGACGTTCCCGCTCTGACGTCAGCTGATCCCGATGTTGGTGCTGACGGTTCAGCACGACGCCCACAGGGATCCAGCCGACCGCGGGGATCGCGAAAAATGCTATGACGGCCCAGATCCAGAATTTCCTCCTGGGCCGTGGCGGCGGCCTGGAAGCCGCCTCGGTCGCAGCCGCCGGTGCCTCGCCCGGGGCGCCATCGTCAACTTCGTCCATGGCGCTTCCTGTTCCTGACTGTCGCGCCAAAGGCTACCGCGGAGTCGCTGCGAAATTCGTAGAAGCTGCGACGACAGGGAATTGCGGACGCCACCGCGCTACGGCAGAGCTGTGCTACCGCGTGCTCTCATCGGGGATTTGCCGATGAGACTGGTGCGCGCCCGGCGCGTCCGGGTCGACGTCCTGGTGCTCCAGTTGCTCTTCCTCCGCCCGCTGCGCTTCCGTCGTCTTCCGGGCGTCTTTCGGCACCGGCGCCGAATTGCTGTTGCTTGGCTGATCCACGCGAGGCCCTCCAGATTGTCTGTAAATTGCCTCCGGTCAGGATCTCCCGAATCGCCCGTCGCGAAACCCTGCTGAAAACGAGGACGGCGCGACATACGGTCAGACGATGAACTTCGACGAGTACCGGAAATACGACGCCACCGGACTGGCGAAGCTGGTCGCCGACAAAGAGGTGACCGCCGCAGAGCTGCTTACGCTGGCACGGGACCGGGCCGCCGCGGTGAACCCGCGGATCAACGCCATCGTGCGCGACGTCCCTGCCTCGCCGACTGAGCTCAGGGGTCCATTCGCTGGCGTCCCGTTCCTGATCAAGGACATCGCGCAGGACTACGCGGGTCTGCCGAGCTCGCAAGGGTCCCGTTCCCTGATGTCTACGCCTGTCGCCGAGCACGCAACCGTTGTGCAGCGCTGGATCGACGCCGGCCTGGTGATCTTCGGCAAGACCAACCTGCCGGAGTTCGGGGCGAAGGGGATCACCGAGTCGGTGGCGTGGGGGCCGGCGCGCAATCCGTGGGATCTGCAGCGGACGCCGGGCGGGTCGTCAGGCGGGTCGGCAGCCGCGGTCGCGGCGGAGATCGTGCCGTGTGCGGGCGCGAACGACGGTGGCGGGTCGACGCGCATCCCGGCGGCGTGCTGCGGGCTGGTCGGCTTGAAGGCAGGGCGCGGGCTGACGCCCATGGGGCCGGCTATCGGCGAGTCGATGCACGGCGCGGCGGTACAGGGTGTCGTGTCACGAACAGTGCGCGATACGGCTGCGATGCTCGACATCATTTGCGGCGGGGAGCCTTTCGGGCCGTTCCTGCCGGCGCTGCCCGCCGAGCCGTTCGCGTCGTGTGTGGGCGGGAATCCCGGGAAGCTGCGGATCGGTGTGCGGGTGCCGTCGGCGATCACCCCGAAGCCGCACCCCGAAGCGTTCGCGGCTGTCGAAGCCGCCGTGCGCGTGCTTACCGACCTGGGCCATCGCGTCGACGAACTACCGCAGGCGCCCTACGACGACGCCGCGCTCGCCCGAGACTTCCTGCTCACCTGGTTCGTCTATATGGCCTGGGAGGTCGACGAGGCCAAACGCTTGACCGGCGCGGGCAACGAGTCATTCGAGCGCGACTCGCTGATCATGGCCGCGCTCGGCCGCGCGACGAGCGGCGTCGACTACGTGGACGCCGTGCAACGGCGTCATGAGCACACACGTCGGCTGAGCACGTTCTTCGAGTCGTACGACCTGCTGCTGACGCCCACCTTGGCAACCCCGCCGCCGAGGATCGGCGAGTTCGACCTACCGATCGCACTGCAACTCGGCGCCGACGCTTTGATCAAGACACGAACCGCCGGCTTGCTGCGCCACACCAAGATCGTCGACGACATGGTGCAGCAGAACCTCGGTTGGGTGCCGTACACCCAGCTGGCCAATCTCACTGGCCGTCCGGCGATTTCGCTACCGCTGCACTGGACCGCCGACTCTTTGCCGCTCGGTGTCCAGTTCGTCGCGCCGCTGGGTGGCGAGTCGCTGCTGATCCGGCTGGCGGCTCAGCTTGAACAGGCGCTGCCGTGGGCTGACCGGGTGGCCCCGATATAGCCGGCCGGTTCTAGAGACCGCCACACTGCGCCGGGCCGCTGAAGATGGTCGCCCACGGAGGGCATCCGGGCGGTGGTGCTCCACGAGGCGCGCGTGGGCCCGCAGGCGCTATCGGCCCGGTGGGATAGGGCCAGACATGACCTGTGTCTTCGTCGACCACACCGGTCGGACCGTAGTGATAGTTGTGGCAGACGTTCCAGTCCCAATGCACGAAACTCGTATTCGGGGGTCCGCCGGGAGCCCAGTTCGGGGGATCGCTTGGGCAATACGGCCGTCCGGTCGCATTGGCGGCACCTGCGCCCAAACCGGCCAGAGCCACACCGACAGACACGAACAAAGTCGTCGCTAAGCCCGCGATTCCTCGCCTCATGATGGGTCCTCTTCGTTGCCGCCCAGCAACGTCAAGCTTGCACCCGATGGCTTGCGAAATTCTTGCGGGCGGGCGGCACCTGACCCTTGGCCGAGCAGACGCGGAATCGCACGATCCGGGCGCTAATTGTGCGATTCTGCGTCTGCTCGCGGTGGAGGGTACTCGCGCTACTAGGCGGCGGATTTTTCCAGAATGTGCACGCCGCACGCGGAGCCCAGGCCGATGACGTGAGCCAGGCCGACTTTGGCGTTGTCGATCTGACGATCGCCGGCTTCTCCGCGGAGATGGTGGCAGATTTCCCAGATGTTGGCGATACCGGTGGCCGCAATGGGGTGGCCCTTGGACTGCAGCCCGCCCGACACATTCACCGGCGTCGAGCCGTCGCGCCAGGTGGCGCCGGAGTTGAAGAAGTCGGCTGCGCCGCCTTCGTCGCACAGCATCAGGTTGTCGTAGTGCACCAGCTCGGCGGTGGCGAAGCAGTCGTGCAGCTCGACCAGGTCCAGATCGCTCGGTGCGACGCCGGCCTGCTCATACGCGGTCGCCGCCGCGTTGCGGGTCAGCGTGTTGACGTTCGGCAGTACCTGGCATCCCGCCTCGTAGGGATCGGTGGTCAGCACCGACGCCGCCACCTTCACCGCGCGCCGACGCTGCTCAAGCGAGAGGGACTTCAGCGTCTCGCCGTTGCACACGACCGCGGCCGCGGCACCGTCACAGTTGGCCGAGCACATCGCCCGGGTGTTCGGGTAGGCGATCATGACGTCGTTCATGATCTGCTCGAGGGTGAACCTCTTCTGGTAGGCAGCCAGCGGATTCAACGTCGAGTGGGCGTGGTTCTTCTCGCTGATCTTGGCGAACAGCTCGAAGCTGGTGCCGCCGTACTTGTGGCCGTATTCGGTGCCGATCTGGGCGAAGACGCCGGGCATGGCCTCGGTGCCGATCCGCCCGTCGACCGGCGCGACAGCGCCGTATCGGCCCTTCGGTGCCCAGACGTCGGTGTCGCCCTTTTTCTGCCCGCCCGCGCCCAGCAGGCCGGCACCGGAGAGCTTCTCCACGCCGACGGCCAAGCCATAGTCGACCTCGCCGGCCTTGACGGCCATGATCGCGGTCCGCAGTGCGGTGGCCCCAGTCGCGCAGGCGTTGGCCACGTTGTACACCGGGATGCCGGTCTGGCCGATCTGCTTCTGCAGCTGTTGACCGATCCCGGCATTGGCGGCCATCAGGTTGCCCGCCGCCAGCACACCGACGTCGGCCATGGTCACGCCGGCGTCAGCTAAAGCGCCGGCGGCTGCCTCGGCGGCCAAGTCAACGGTGTCCAAATCGGGGTGCTTGCCGAACTTGGTCATCCGGATGCCGAGGATCCAAATTTCGTCGCTGGCGCTCATCGTCGCTGCTCCTTCGTCAAATCGGTGCTAAGTCAGGGGATGGGCTCGAAGCCGAAACCGATGGCCTCCGTGCCCGCCGAGTCGGTGCCGATCGGAAAGGTGGCCAGTCGCACCTTCATCCCGTCGCGCACATGCTCGGGATCGGGGTCGACGTTGACCAGGTTGGCGCGGACCTGCGTGCCCTCGCAGTCGACCACCGAAGCCACGAACGGGACGGGAATCCCCGGTGCGGCGAAGGTGACGATGGTAAAGGTCCGCACCGTGCCCTCGGTGGCAACCGGCACGGTCTTGAAATCGGTCGCAAAACAGCCGGCACACGCGTTGCGCCGGTCGAAAAACCGCGCGCCGCACCCGGTACATTCCTGCGCGACCAAGTGTGGTTGACCGTCGTCGAGCACCAGATAGTCGACCAAGGGAATCTGCTCAGCCATAGAAACCTCCGTGACGTATCCACTGACCGTAGCGAGAGCGATCGGCCGGGCATATCAGTGGGTCAGGCGGATCGCCACAATGGTTGGCAGATCATCACTACCGCACGAAACAAGACACGAATAAGGGATGGCGAACGTGTCGAATGGACTCGACGTACGCGGGCGGGCGCTGCAAGCCGGGGAGCTCGCCGCCTGGCTGGCCGAACATAGCCTGGGGAATCGCTTCGGCCTGGCCGTCGTCGGCACTGACCTCGGCTACGGCTCCAAAACCGTCGCACTGGCGATCGTGGCGGCCGACGGGGATGGCCGCTACATCGACGTCGCCGCGTTGAAGCCAGACGACGAGGCGGCCTTGGCATCCTGGCTTGCCGACCCCGGCCCGCCCAAGGCGGTGCACGAGGCGAAACTGGCGATGCACGCTTTAGCCGGCTGCGGCTGGACGTTGCGCGGTGTCACCTCGGATACCGCGTTGGCGGCTTACTTGTTGCGTCCCCAGCATCGAAGTCTGGCCCTCAACGACTTGTTGGTGCACCACATGCGGTGTGCGCTTCCTGCGGAAGCTGTTGAGCCACAGCAATTGTCATCGCCGAAAGGTCAACAGCCAGCCGTGTCGGCGTTGATCCTGAGGGCCTGCGCGGTGCTCGACCTCGCCGACGCGCTGGACGAGGAGTTGGCGCGTATCGACTCCTCGTCTTTGCTGAGCCGACGCGAGCTGCCCGTTCAGCGGGTGCTGGCCGAGATGGAGACCGCGGGCGTCGCGGTGGATCGCGCGATGCTGACGCGCATTCAGGGCCAGGCCAGCGAACTGCTGAATTCGATCGGCTCCGACGGCCGTATTCATGCCACCTTTCACCAGACCAGCGGCGAGCTCTCGTCGTCCAACCCGAACCTGCACGAGATCGCTGCCGGGCGGCAGATCCGCGAGGCGTTCGTGGCGGGGGATGGCTATGCCGGTCTGATGACGGCGCGCTATCGCCAGATCGAGAAGCGGGTCACGTCGATCAAGGGCGGCGCGACGGACATCGTCAAGGCCGCGATGATCGACGTCAACCAGGCGATCAAGGATGCCGGCCTAAAATCACGCATGTTGTTGCCGTTGGCCGACGGGCTGGTGTTCGAGGTCGCCGACGGTGAGTGCGCCACATTGGCGGAATACGTCGGTGAACACATGGACAGCGCCTATCCGCTCGATATGCCGCTCGAGGTTTCGATCGGATACGGCCCTAACTGGGACGCCGCAGCATCCGCCGGACCGGCATGAGCGGCGCATGCATATGGTCGAGCGGTGACCATCACCTATGACGATGCGCTGCGTGAGCGGATCGGTGTGCATTTGGCGCGTCATGAGCGCCGCGCCGTAACCGACTCGACGAAGCGGCATGCGGCCGTAGCGGTGGTGCTGGTCGACTCCGAGGTCGGCGAGGACAGGGTGGACCCGGCGCCGGTAGACGAATGGATCGACGGGCGGCCGATGCCGGAGGCCGGCCTGGACGGTCGCATGGTCGACGTCTCCGGCGGCGCAGCGTTCTTTCTGTGCCGGAGAGCATCTCGCCTCACCTCACACGCCGCGCAATGGGCGCTGCCCGGCGGGCGCGTGGACCCCGGCGAAACCGTCGTAGACGCCGCACTGCGGGAGTTGGACGAGGAGGTCGGCATCCGTCTGTCCGACACGACCGTGCTCGGATTGCTCGACGACTACCCGACACGGTCGGGTTATGTCATCACCCCGGTGGTGATCTGGGGCGGCGGACGACTCGATCCCAGGCCCGCGCCCGACGAGGTGCTGGCGGTGTATCGGGTGGGCCTGCATCAACTGCAGCGCCCCGATTCGCCCCGATTCATCGCCATCCCCGAAAGCCCGCGGCCGGTCGTGCAGATCCCGCTGGGAAACGACTTGATTTACGCGCCGACGGGTGCTGTTCTGCTGCAGTTGCGGTGGCTGTGCCTCGAAGGCCGCCGCGACAGGGTCGACGAGCTTGAGCAACCGGTATTCGCCTGGCGCTAATGACCTGGTAGTGGCTACTCACGCGGCAGGTTGCACGTGAACGTTTCTGGCGCCCTTGGCGTTTCGTAGTCCCGAGCAATTCACACAGCCGATACATCCCACGCAATCGGTGCAGCGCACACAGCCGAGGCAGGCCGCGCAGCGGGTACAGGCAATACACGCCAGGCATGCGACGCATTCCCGTACGCCCACACACACCGCGGTCAAGGCGCTGGAAATCACCAAGGCGCTACCGGCGATGGCCGCCGAACCGGCGACCGCAACGCTGCCCGCTGTCGCAACCGAGCCCGCCACCGCCACGCTGCCCGCAGTCGACGCCGACCCGGCAACGGCGACGCTCTTTGCGGTCGCGACCGAACCGGCGACTGCCAGGCTGTCGAAGGTGGCTACCGAGCCGACAACCGGGTCACTCTCGACCGCATCCGCCAAATCCCACTGAACTGTCATGGGTCCATCATCGCAGTCGTGTGGTTCAAGCTGAAGGACCGCCCAAATGTGCGCTGTCGTCGTGCAATTCGTCATGGCGCACACCCATCGGGGTGACACCGGGAATATCGCCGCCGGCGACCACTGCCCGGGTGATCGGGGTGAGCGCCCGGAACAGGGTTTCCACTTCATCGTCGTTGAGCGCGTCCAGGGCCGATAACGCAAGCAAGTCGGTGCTCGATTCGATGCCGTCCTTCAACTCCCGGCCGGCCACCGTCAAAGAGCCGTCGTCATTGAGCAGACCTCGCTCGATCAGCCGTTGTTCGTAGTGGCGCCACGCCGTCTCGTCGTAATCGCGGCTGCGGGCGATGAATTCACGCGTAACACGGCCGGCCGCCACATGCAACACGTTGGATTCACGGCCGGACACACCCGCAGCGGTCAGTACCGCAACGTGCGCGTCGCCGCGCTGTTCGCGCAACAGCGTCGTGGCGTGCCACAGCGCGGCCAGCGGATCATCCGGCCAGGGCAGCGCCAGATTAGCGGCGAACAGTGGTCTTCCGTCCAGCGGCGCCCCCCGGGCTGCCTTTTCCGCCAATTCCGCTGCGACACAAGTACTTTCGTCTACTTTCAGACCGTAGCGGCGCAGTGCCGCCACGGCAGAATCCTGGCGGGCACGCAATGCTGCTTCCGGACCCGCGATCCGCCACGCGGCGGGCAGCGCCCTGGCGACCCGTTCTGGCGCGAAGTTATAGAAGATCGCGGTGACCACTTCGGTCGGCACCATGCCCAACGGGGCGGACCTCGCGGCGAAGTAGCCCATCCAGAACCCGGGGTAGCCCAACGCGTCCAATGCGGCTCGCGCCTCAGGCGCGAAGTACGTCACCGCATGCACTGGCTCAAATCGATCGAAGAAGCGTCGTGCCAACTCTGGTTGTCTGGCCACGGTCGCAGTTAACCACGCGAGGTCGGCGGCCCTGAAGTCCTCAGAACCCTGAACTCGCGGAATGGGCCCCGCGCCGGCGACTGAAGTGACGGGCGGAACTGGCGATGTACCGCCCCGGCGCATCCCACGACGTCACGTCATTTGCCCTTGAGGCTGCCGATCCGAAGCGAAAAGTCGGTGCGTTCGGAGCGTTGGGTGCTCTCAACATTTTCCACGTAGCCTTCGGGGTCGCGGTCGGCGATCGGCAGCCCTTCGGTGGTGGGATGCTGAGCCATAAATTCGCTGTATTGCCGCCCGAGCGCTTCGCGTAGTCCGATCGGGGCATGGCGACGGAAGTCTGACAGGCCTTCTCGTTCTTCCTCACCCATGTGCTCGTCGTTCGCCAGCCGGGTGCGGCCCACTGCCGCCCACCACTCCTTGGTGCCAATGCCGCTTGCGTTGGCGGCCCGTACTCCGTCGCGAATGTCGTTGTGATCGCCGATGGCGTCGAGCGTCTCGCCTTCGGGGTCGTCGGCGCCCCGCTTCAGCAGTTGCGGGTAGAAAATACTTTCTTCGATATATGCGTGTACGTCGAGCTTGTCGGCGAGAGGACGCCATACCCGCTCGAGGGCTGCGCGGTCGACGGGTGTCTGCGACTGCAGATAATCCAGCCTGGCGAACTGTTCCCGGAACCATTCATGATCAGCGAGGATCAACATGGTGATATCAGCCATTCCGGCTCCCAGCCTCCCCGGCCACTGCGTACTGCGGCCATCTCTCCCATTCTGCATTTAACGCGTTGCGGCGGCGGCTGGGGCCGAGGGAACGGAGAAGAACTCTCACTTTCAACTTATAGCTCACCCCGGGGCTTGCGGCAAGACCGGGGGTATGCCGCAAAATTGCTGGCCGAAGCCATAATTCACGAAACGGGGGTTGTCTAGTGGGTGGCATTCCGACATCGGATAAGTCGCGCAGCGCAGCCGAGCCGAAATCGGGCCACGCGGTGGTTGTCGTCGGAGCGGGACCGACAGGACTGATGCTGGCGGGGGAGTTGGCGCTGGCAGACGTCGACGTAGCCATCGTCGAGCGCCGGGCCGGCCAGGACCTGATCGGCTCGCGTGCGGGCGGCCTGCATTCGCGCACCATCGAGATGCTCGACCAGCGCGGAATCGCCGATCGGTTCCTGTCTCAGGGCCAGGTGGCGCAGGTAGCCGGATTTGCTCAAATCCGCCTGGACATCAGCGACTTTCCCACCCGGCACCCCTACGGACTCGCGCTATGGCAAAACCACATCGAGCGCATACTGGCCGACTGGGTCGACGAACTGGCAGTGCCGATCTATCGCGGACGTGAGGTAACCGGTATCGCCCAGGATGGCAGCGGTGTGGACGTCGAGCTGGCGGGTGGCCAGTTGCTGCGCGCGGAGTTTCTGGTCGGCTGCGATGGCGGACGCAGCCTGGCCCGCAAAGCAGCCGGCATCGAATTCGTCGGTTGGGATCCGACGACGAGCTATCTGCTCGCCGAGGTGGAGATGGACTTCAATACGGACGATCCGCCGGAATGGGGCATCCGCCACGACGCCCTCGGCGTCCATGCGCTGAGCGTGGTGGAGGAGCGAAGCGCCGTGCGGGTCATGGTGACCGAGCAGGAATTGCGACCCAACAGCGAGCCCACCTTGGCTGAGCTGAGCGAGGCGCTCACAGTCGTGTATGGAACCGATTACGGGATCCACAGTCCCGCTTGGATTTCCAGGTTCACCGATGCGGCGAGGCAGGCCGCGGCCTATCGCAACGGCAGGATCCTGCTGGCCGGCGATGCCGCACATGTGCATCACCCGGTGGGTGGACAGGGTCTCAACACCGGTGTGCAGGACGCGGCGAACCTGGGATGGAAGCTGGCGCAGGTGGTCAATCAGACCTCACCCGAAAGCCTGCTGGATACCTATCATGCCGAGCGGCACCCGGTCGCTGCGCGCGTGCTGCGCAACGCGATGGCGCACATGGCGCTTCTTCGCACCGACGATCGCACGAAGGCGATGCGCGAAGTCGTTTCCGAACTCTTGAGCATGGAAGAGCCGCACAAGCGCTTCGCCGCGATCATGTCCGGCTTGGACATCCACTACGACCTTGGTGAAGGGCACCCGTTGCTGGGCCGTCGCATGCCGGATCTCGGCCTGGTCACCCCCGATGGCCCGGTACGGGTATTCACGCTGTTGCACGACGCCCGCCCACTGCTGCTCAACCTCGACGATCCCGGCGGCTTGGACATCTCTGCATGGAGCGATCGTGTTCGTTTGGTCGACGCGAAATACGACGGCGACTGGGATCTTCCGGTACTTGGCGTGGTCAGCGCTCCCACCGCCGTGTTGATCCGGCCCGACGGATACGTTGCCTGGGCGGGGGACCATTCCCATCATGGGCTCGCCGACGCGCTCAGCACTTGGTTCGGGACGCGTACCGCCGCGTAAACACCGCCCGCCACGGCACCGCGGGTACAGCGCGCAAAAACATATGTGTGCCATATATGAGATGAATTCGCTTAGCGCTCTTCTCGTCGATCGGGTCTCGGCGGTGGGTCGGCGCAATGGGACATTAAAAGCGCTGCGGCAGTGCAGAATAGCCGGTGGATCCAGCCGTCCTCTGGGCGGCCGCAGCGGGAATGTACGCCGTCTACAGCCGGTGGCAAATCCCTATGCTGTTCATATTTCGTGTCAAACATATTGGTTTGCAACATCTTTCATGCATAGCTCAAATGGGCTGGCAACGTGAACAGTTATCGACAACGCAATGAACAAGCGCGCGTGAGCTTGTCATGTCGGGACGTCGTTGGCCTACCCTCGCAGTTGGTTCGGTGACGGTGCAGTTACTGAAACCTGTTGATTCAAAAAGTTTTTGAGGAGCAACATGTCAATGGTGATCGCAGAGCCGCAGATCCTTGCGGCTGCAGCTGCGGAAATGGAGGCGTTAAACGCCTCGGTCTGGGCCGAAAACGCCGCCGCGGCAGCCGCGACTACTGGGGTAGTTCCGGCCGCTGCCGACGTGGTTTCGATTCTGACCGCTGCGCAGTTCGCTTCGCATGCGAGGCTTTACCAAGAAATCAGCGCTCAGGCCGCAACCATCCGTGCGCAGTTGGCTACGACGCTGACCATCAGCGCCGGTTCGTATGCGGCCACTGAGGCCGCCAACGCCACCGCGGTGTGTTAGCGAGTCAACAGTGGTCGATTTCGGGCTGTTACCGCCGGAGATCAACTCCGCGTTGATGTACTCCGGCCCCGGCTCCGGGCCGATGCTGGCCGCCGCGGCGGCCTGGGAGGCGCTGGCCAGTGAGCTGCACACCACAGCGTCCTCCTACGTTTCGGTGATCAGTGGCTTGACCGACGGACCGTGGCAGGGTCCATCCGCGGGGGCAATGGCCGCAGCGGCCGCTCCGCAGTTGGCGTGGCTGAGCGGCACCGCCGGGCAGGCCGACGAGGTTGCGGGCCAGGCTGTGGCGGCGGCGGGTGCCTTCGAGGCGGCGTTCGCGCAGACGGTGCCGCCGCTGGAGGTTGCGGCCAACCGCGCCTTGTTGATGGCGTTGCTGGCCACAAACTTCCTTGGTCAGAACACCGCGGCGATTGCGGCGACCGAGGCCCAATACGCCGAAATGTGGGCTCAGGATGCCGCCGCAATGTACGGATACGCCGGGACATCGGCTGCGGCGTCGACGTTGACGCCGTTCAGCCCAACGGCACAGGCCACAAACCCGACCGGTCTGGCCGGCCAGGCCACTGCCGTCGCTCAAGCGGTCGCAACAAGCACCGGCATCAACGCGGACGGCATGGCTATTCCCAGCGCGCTACGGGGTCTCGCCGGCTTCACGAACACCCCACCGTGGGCTACCAATATCACTGGTGCGCTGAATGGGCTCGGTCTCACGCTCACCTCCGACGGCAGCGGGATCGTCGTGGGCGGAGTTGCCGGCGACATTCTGGAGGGCCTGACGGGGTCGTCAACATTGGATGCCAGCACGCCCTTTGACGCGTTCATCAGATTGATTTCGCCCGTGCGGCTTTTCACGACCTCGTTCAAAGACATCCAAGGCCTCAGCGCGGCAATGATGCCGCAGGCGGCCAAGGCCGCCTCCGATGCGGGCAAGGCTATTGCTGCGTTGCCGAATGCGTTTCCGAATGTCATGGGCAATGCTGCGGCAGGAGTGGGTAGGGCGGTGTCGGTCGGAGGATTGTCGGTTCCGGCCTCCTGGGCGGGTGCGGCCCCGACGCCAACCCCGTCCGCCGTGACGCTCAACGGGCTCGGCGCCGCAGAACCCCCGACCAACGCGTTCAATGGATTGCCGTTGCTGGGCGGCGGACGTGGATCGCCAGTCCCGTTCGCCGCGCCGAAGTACGGCTTCAAGCCGACGGTGGTGGCACAGCCGCCGGCCGGGGGATGATGCGGTACGCGATGTCAGAAGGCGTCGTCGGCCAGGTCCATCAGCTCGACGTCGACGTTCTCGACAACGGCGCGGGTCGTCGAGGTCGACGGCAGGATCGTCTTCGCGAAAAACGAGGCGGCCGCAATCTTGCCTCGGTAGAACCCATCATCGGAACCGGCATCGATTGCGGCAGCGGCGATCTCGGCCTGTACCAGCAGTCGCCATCCAATCAACAGGTCACCGACAGAGTGCAGAAAAGCCACCGACACCAGACCGACCTTGTATAGCTCAGTCGGATTGTGTTCTGCGGCAAGCAGATACGTGGTGAGCGTGCCGGTCATCGCTTGCACGTCCGACAGGGCGGTAGTCAGTTGTGCCCGCTCGGCCTTGAACCGGTCGCCGGTGATGTTGTCGATGAACGCGGTGATCTGCCCGGCGACGTGGCCGAATGCGATGCCCCGGTCGCGCGCGACCTTGCGGAACACAAAGTCCAGCGATTGGATCGCGGTCGTGCCTTCGTAGAGCGAGTCGATTCTAGTATCCCGGATGTACTGCTCGATGGGGTAGTCCTTCAAAAACCCGGATCCGCCGAGGGTTTGCAGGCTTTCGTTGATCCACTGATAGGACTTTTCGGAGCCGACACCCTTGACGATGGGCAGCAGCAGATCGTGCACACGCCCCGCCAGGTCGGCGTCCACACCCGCCACCAGCGCAACACCCGAGTCGTATTGATAGGAGGCGGCGTACATATACAGAGCGCGCAGCCCTTCGGCGTACGCCTTCTGCAACATGAGGCTTCGCCGCACGTCTGGGTGGCGGGTGATCGGCACCCGGGGCGCGGTCTTGTCCATGAAGCGGCTCAAGTCGGGGCCCTGCACACGCTGCTGCGCATAGTCGAGCGCATGCAAGTAGGCGATCGACAGCGTCCCGATGGACTTGACACCGACCATCATCCGCGCGTACTGGATGGCCGTGAACATCTGGGCGATGCCGTTGTGCACGTCGCCGACCAGGTACCCGACGGCGGGAATGCCGGTTGCGCCAAAGGTCAATTCGCAGGTCGGGGAGGCTTTGATGCCCATCTTGTCTTCCAGCGCCGTCGCGAACACCCCGTTGCGTTCGCGTAGGTCCAGCGTGTCCGGATCGAACAGGTACTTCGGCACGTAGAACAGGCTCAGGCCCTTCGTGCCTGGTCCGGCACCATCCGGACGGGCCAGCACCAGGTGGAACAGGTTCTCCGCGGTGTCACCGACGTCGCCTCCGGAGATGAACCGCTTCACTCCCTCGATGTGCCAGGTGCCGTCCGGTTGGGCGATCGCCTTGGTGCGCCCGGCGCCGACGTCGGAACCCGCGTCGGGCTCGGTCAACGCCATCGTCCCCGTCCAGCCTCGCTCCAACCCGATCCGCGCCCACTGCTGCTGCTCTTCGGTGCCGACCAACGCGAGCACTTGCGACATCAGCGGTGTGCTGTACCACTGAATGGCCGGGTTGGCGCAGATCATCATCTCGTTGACCGCCCACGTCAGCGGGGCCGGTGCCGGCATCCCGCCGATCGCCTCGGACATCCCGACCCGCCACCATCCGGAATCCTTGAACGCGGCCACGGCCGGCCGCACCGCATCCGGCACCGCGATCGTGTGCTCGTCCGGGAGGAAACGCGGCGGGTTGCGATCGGCTGCGACGAACGAGTCGGCGATCGGCCCCTCGGACAGCCGCGCCACCTCGCGGAGAATGTCACGCACCGTCGCGGTGTCCAGATCGCCGTAAACACCCGAATCAAGCACGGCGTCGAGACCGAGAACCTCGAACAGGTTGAACTCCAGGTCCCGGAGATTTGCTCGGTAGTGACCCATCGCTGTTCCTCCGCACAGTGACAAATTGGCGCTTTTATGCACCACTCGGCGGCGCCGCGACAAGAATCCTCCCGCACCGCGGGTTCGCCTGCCCCCCGTTTCGCGAAATCAAGTCAGCCATCCGGCGGTGGGTGTTCAATCATGAGCGTGTTTGATCGCGGACCTGCGGCCGGAATTCCCACGCTGCCGGTAGACCTCTACGGGAGGGAGACGCTGCTCAAGCCGGTGGAGACCTACCGCCGGATCCGCGAGGCAGGAGCCGCGGTCTGGCTGCCGAAGCATCAGCTCTGGGTCATGGGCCGCTACCGGGATGTCCGCCAAGCGCTTGGCGACGACAAGACCTATTGCAGCGGCGACGGAGTCGCTGCCAATCCGATCACCAATATCCTCACCGCGGGGACCACGCTCGCCAGCGACGGCGACGCCCACGTCAAACGGCGTCGCCTACTGCTGCAATCGCTTTCGGCCAAGGCGCTCTCGGCGGTTGACCCGATCCTGCAAGTGGAAGCAGGGTCGCTTATCGACGGGCTGCGCCATCGCGACGAGTTCGACGGTGTCGCCGATTTCGCCGCGCATCTCCCGATCCGGGTAGTCGCCGATCTCGTCGGTGTCGACATCGACCACAACCAACTGCTGAAATACGGCCGCGGCGGATTCGACGTCCTGGGTCCGATCAACAGGCGAACCCTCAAGGCAATGCGGACTGGATTGAGCCTGAGGCGTTACGCGCGAACTATCCGCACCGAGAACGTCAAGTGCGGCGGCTGGGCGGAATCGATTCTGGCAGCTGGCCATGACGGCACATTGAATTCGGCGGAAGCCAAGGCGATGGTGATCGACTTCATCGGCCCGAGCCTGGACACCACAATCCTGGCATCCGCCCAGCTGTTGTGGAGCCTGGGCACCGAACCCGACGTATGGAACGAACTGCGGCGCAATCCCGATCTGGTGCCGGCTGCCGCGGCCGAAGCCGTCCGCCTCGGCTCGCCGGTGCGTGGTTTCACGCGAATGATCAAGCGCGACACCGAGGTCGACGGCACGGTGCTGCGTCGTGGCCAGCGTGTTGCGTTGCTCTACGCGTCGGCGAACATGGATGAAACCCAGTTCGAACAGCCCGAGGTCTTCTCGTTGCACCGCAAGGGGGCCAACCTCGGATGGGGTTTCGGCGCACACGCGTGTGTCGGCATGTACCTGTCAAAGATGGAAATGCACGCGTTAATGCGCGCGATGATTCAGGAAGTCGACCACATCAGTGTTGGGAAGCCGGTTCGGTTGTTGAACAACACCCTTCAAGGTTTCGAGTCGCTGCGCGCAAGTTTTCGCCGCTAAGCTGAATCGCCTCAGCTCACGATCAGATCGTCGGGCAGTTCGTCGCTCAGCATGGCCTGGGCCAGCAGTTCACCGAGCAGCGGCCCGAACTTCATGAGATTGCTCCCGACGAACGCGACGACGCGGCCGCGGCGCGAAACCGTCCACCCGTCGCCACCGGAGTCCAGCCATGGCGCGCGCACCGTGACACAGTCCACCTGGTCGACGGCCACCAGCGACGGGAACAGCGCGCGCACAGTCGCGGGGTCGGGCGTGTCCTGGCCGAAGGCCCAGCGGCCTGTGCTGCCGAGCGGCAATCCGTAGCCTTCGGGCGCGGAAAGGCATGCTGCGCCTGCGGCATTGGCGCCGGTGTAGGTGAAACGAGTATGCGGAAAGAACTCGACGTCCAGCGGACCGAAGAGTGCCGGCGTCTGGACTCCCGCACAGATCAGCACGTGATCGGCTTGCACTGTGGTGCCGTTGGCAAGGGCCACCAAGCCGTCGTCGGACACCGAGACGACCTCTTCGCGTCGGACGGTCACTCGCTGCGCGAGGGCAGTCAGTGCGCGTCGGATGCGCAGGCTGCCGCCGAGCGGGTCGAAAACGGCGGTCTCCCAGGGCGCAGCGGTGAACGGGATCCGCGCCGTGATCGCGCGCCGGTCAAGCCACGAGAACGCGGCGCCGGAGTCCGTCATGGCCGCTGCGATGTCGTCGGTGGGGCCGGCGGCGACAAAGCCTTCGGAGCCAAGCAATCGTCCCGCGCCGAACTCTGCTTCCCAGCGCTGCCAGCCTTCGCGGGCCCGCAACGCGAGCGCGCACAGCGCCGGACGCCGATGTGCGATGCGGAAGATTCGTGCCAGTCCAGCGGACTGCTCGGCAAACGGCTCACCGCGCTCGAAAACAACCACGTGCTCTCCGCGCCGCGACAGCTCGTAGCCGGCGGCGAGCCCGCATATCCCCGCACCGATGACGACAATCACGGGTACGGCTAGAAGAAGAAGCCGGCGTACGGTGCGTCGGGTACGGCGAACAGCTGATCGGCCTCGGCAAGTGCCGCCGGATCGTCAAACTGGACCAACCCGGCGACCGCGAGACTGCGCCAGGTCGTACCGCCAAGCAGAACGGTGCCGAGGCCCTCCACTCCGACACGTAACTGCGCGGGCCGGTTTGTCGGTTGGGCGCCGTCGCCCGCGATGGCGAAGCTGGCCGAATTGTTCGGTAAGAGTGGATCATTCACTTCGACAGTGACCGATCCGGTGCCGGCATATCGGCGGGCGGCCAGCGCCTTCGCGACATCGACGACGCGCAGCCACGTTTCGTCGTACACCGCAGCCACCTTCACCGCCCGCCGATCGACTAGCAGTAAGGGCAGCGGATCGTCGACGGGCAGCGACCAGAACACCACGCGGTCAACAAGATCCAGCCCCAACAGGAAACGCAACAGCCCGAGATAGGCGTCTGCGGTCGGCGCAAAGAAATCTTCGACCACGATGGTGCGCTGGTCACTGATGAACCACTGCTCGGTGTCGATGGGCCGGTAACGGACGAAACCCGACTCGAAGCCCGGCTTACCGTGCACCGCGATATACGAAGGCCGTGAGGCTGATTCGGCGCGCAGCCGCAGACCCTCCCACCATATCGGTGTGCGATCGACGGTCCCCGGCCGGGACGGCCGATTGTCGGCGTAGATCCGCGGCAGCAGGTCCCACGCGTCGGCCGGGTCGAGCAGCCGCACCGGCCCGCCGGACCCCACGCCTGGACGCAACGCGGCGCGAGCCGTCTGAACCTCAACGCTTTGGCATGAATTCGCCACTCCGTAGCCGTACCGTTCGTAGATCGTCGCCTCCGACGCCCGCAGCGTCGCGAGTACCTCACCCCGCGCGGCCATGTCGCGCAGTTGATGGCGTATCAGGTCGGTGGCGATTCCTTTTCGGGTGAACGACGGGAGGACGCCGATGTGTGTCACGGCGGCATGGCTGACGATCGTTCCGCCGGGAAGGGTTATGCCGCTCGTTACGGCATCGGCGGTGCCGACGAACTGCCCGTCGACGAATGCTCCGATGGTGCGGCCGGGCTCAAGCAACTTGCTGATCTGGCCGGGCGGCAGGTTCGACAACGGCGGAAAACCGACCATGGCGGTGCGGAAGAGGTTAGCCGCGGCGATCAGGTCGTCCTCGCCGTCGAGAACACGGATGTCGGCGTTCATCTGGTCATCATGACTCGTCCCGGCAGCGGCAATGCGAGCGCCCCGGCCGGCTTGACGTTCACTGCACGTCCCCACCAGTCACAGTGTGAACGGAAGTGGCTTTTTGTCCGCCTGCCAGCGACGACCGTTGCACACCAACGGAATGTCGCTATGAGCTGGACGAGGACACATCCTCGCCGCCGGCGGGTAGGAGTGACGGGTGGGGCTGGTGCAATCAAGTCCTCGCCGGCAGACGGCGTTCGATGACTTTCAGCGCGTGTTCGGCCCAACGAATGTTCTCTTGTTCAAACGAGATTCCGCGCAGCAAGGTCAGGTAGGGGCCCACTCGTTCGGCGTGAGCAAGATAATCCTGCTCGGTGCGGCCGTCAAGGATCCGTGTTCGCAGTCGTTCGTAGCGTTCGAGTTTCCCTGTGGCCCACTGCAATCGCTCCAGAATGAATTCGCGGACCGCCGGCGTGTCACCGGCATCGGAAGCCTGCACTTTGACCAGCAGCTCATCGCGGATAACGCAGGGCTTCGGCGTTGCCGCAGTGAACTTCTGGATAGCCTCGCGGCCGGACTTCGTCAATGAGTACATCCGCTTGTTAGGTCGGCGCTCTTGCTGGACCACCCGCGCCTCGATGAGACCTTGCTCGGCTAGTCGTTCTAGCTCGCGATACAGCTGCTGCGGTGTGGCCATCCAGAAGTTGGCCACTGAGGCGTCGAAATCTTTGGCCAGGTCATAGCCGGAATACTCGCCCTCGAGGAGCGCAGCCAACACGGCATCGCGGAGCGACATCGCTCGATCATACAACAGCACGATTATTCAACAAAGTGATTAATCGCCTATGGACATACGATGGCGCAGCCTCTACCGTCGACCACACCTACTGAACAAGTTGACTAAGGCGAGGTGTCTCGTGAGTTCTCAGCATCCCTTCCGCAAGGCAGTCGAACAGGGCGACGAGGCGGCCATCCAGGCAATGCTCGCCGACGACGTCGTCTTCACCAGCCCGATCGCGTTCAAGCCGTACGTTGGCAAGCCGATCACCGCAGCGTTCCTGCGCGGAGTGCTGCGGGTCTTCGAGGACTTCCGCTACGTCCGGGAAATCCATGACGCCAACGGCCGCGATCACGCGTTCGTGTTCGAAACCGTAGTGGCGGGAAAGAAGATCACGGGCTGCGACTTCCTGCACTTCAATGACGAGGGTTTGATCGACGACTTCATGGTTATGGTGCGACCACTGTCGGGCGCGACGGTGCTGTCGGAGGCGATGGGCGCGCAATTCGACCGCATCCAACAGGAGGCCGCCGAATTGGCCGGCGCGCAGCGGGACTGATCATGCGCATCGGATTGGCGATCAACTACGCGGGCGGCTTCAAGGAGGTGGCCGCCGAAGTGGCCGACCTGGAACGCGCCGGCCTGGATATTGTCTTTGTCCCCGAGGCGTATTCGTTCGATGCGGTAAGTGCGCTCGGCTACCTCGCGGCCAGCACCGAGCGGGTTCAGCTGGCTTCCGGCATTCTGCAGCTCTACACCCGCACGCCTACCCTGACCGCAATGACCGCCGCGGGTCTCGACTACGTCTCCGATGGCCGCTTCATCCTCGGCCTGGGCGCCTCGGGTCCACAGGTCATCGAGGGCTTCCACGGCGTGCCCTACGACGCACCGATCGCCCGCACCCGCGAAGTCATCGAGATCTGCCGTCAGGTGTGGCGTCGCGAAACCCTGCAACACCAAGGCAAGCACTACACCATTCCGCTGCCAGCCGAGCAGGGGACCGGGCTCGGCAAACCCCTGAAGCTCATCAATCAGCCAGTCCGGGAACGTATTCCGATCCTGGTTGCCGCACTCGGCCCCAAGAACGTCGAGCTGGCCGCCGAGATCGCCGAGGGCTGGCAACCGATCTTCTATCTGCCGGAAAAGGCTCGCGAGGTATGGGGCGGCGCGTTAGACGCCGGCCAGGCCAAGCGCGATCCTGCCTTGGGCAAGCTCGAGGTCTACGCCGGTCCGGTGCTGGCCATCGGCGAAAACGTCGAGCCATTACGCGAATTCGTCAAACCACACCTGGCGCTCTACATCGGCGGTATGGGCGCCAAGGGCAAGAACTTCTACCACACCCTGGCCACCCGATACGGCTACGGCGCGCAAGCCGACCGGATCCAGGAACTCTATCTGGGCGGCGATAAGGACGGCGCTGCAAAGGCGGTGCCCGACGAACTGGTGCGAGACGTCAACCTGATCGGTCCTGCGGGTTTCGTCAAAGAACGGGTGGCGGCGTTCCGCGAGGCCGGGGTGACCACCCTGACGGTCGCACCCATCGCGGAGTCGCCGGCCGAGCGGGTCAAGCTCATCGAGACGCTTCGGGAGCTGGTCGACTGAGAAAGGCGAACCGCTCACGCAGTTCGTCTTCGTCGATACCGAAGTCGGCAGGCGCGTACCGGTGGCGATTGAGCTCGGCAGGGTGTGCCGAGTGATAGTCGGCCACGAACTGGCCGAGCTCCGTCGGCGGCGCCATGTCAGCGGCCTGATAGATAACCGCCAGCGCGGCAGCAGGATTCGCGAGCAGCTGTCGATACTCGAGGTCGACGAAAGACAGCTCGCCGGCGGCGGTAGAGGCGCGGAAGTCTGCGGCCCTGCGCAACCACAATTCGCTTTGATCGATCTGTTGGCGGCCGACATCGACGGGATCGACATCGTCGCTGTAGGTGGATCGGTACACGGCGAACAGACTGGCTCCCGAGGTCAGCGTCTCGACGATGTCGCGGTGGATCTGTACGACGACGGCGCCGGGAAAGGTGGCGGCGAGATGGCGCAGCTCCGCGGTGTGCGCCGGCGCCTTCAGCACGAAACGGCGGCGATCGCCGGATGCGAGCAGCTGCAGCACTTCCCGGTACCGGCCATAAGTACCACCGAAATCCTGGCCGGCCAGCCAATTCGAATAGGCCGGCAACCGCAACATCGAGGTGAACCCCCAATTGCGAAGGTCGGTGCCCATCCCCAGCACGCATTCCTCGGGCAGGGTGGGGCCGGACGGATGCACGAATGCCATGTCGGGATTGAGTGTGTGCAGCAACTGGGTTGCCGCTGAGGTGGTTTCGGGATCCATAGGCCGAGCCGAATCGACGGAGAGCCACGGCGCGACGAGCTCCGCGGGCAGCGGCGCATGCAGGCGTGGATCGCTGCCCAGCAGCCGGAACAGAAACGTCGTGCCGGTCCGCCAGCCGCCTACGATGACAATGGGCGGGTCAAGCTGTGTAGCAACGACTTCGGGATGCTCACGGCGACACCTGGCAATCGTGGCGCCCGCCACCAGCCTTCCGGTGGCCATCTGTGACACCATCCGGACACCGACCGCGTTGAGGCGGCCGTCCTGCTCGGCCGAATGCAGCAGCGATTCCAGTCCGGCTTGCCACCCGTCGGCGAACAACGCGTCTTCACAGCGGCGGGCGGCCTTTTCGATCACCGCATCGGCGTCGAGGCGGTATCGCTCGGGCCGCTCCGCGCGATCCTGCTCGGCGGCCGCGTAGATCGCGGCCGCCGGTGTCCGGACGGGCGCTTGCCAGCTCATATGTCCGCAACGAGATCGTCGAGCCGGACGCAGCGAACAGTCGGCAGCTCCGGCGCGGACTCGGGCTGTAGGAACCGCATCACGAACAACCCGAAACGACGCCCTTCGGTGTCGAGCCAGTCGTAACCGTCTGTGTGGGGATCTCGACCGGCCAGCACGAAGCGAAATCGCCCGTCGGTGATCGAGGCAGTGGCCGCCGTGTGCGAGACAACCCGGTGGCGAAAGTCCAGTGAGTTCAGAAACCTGTTGTACAACACCATATTCCAGTGCCGGCACGTCACCAACGGTCCCTCGACGACGAGTGCCTCGTCCGCGGCCAGTTGCCAGGCCCCGCGCAGGTAGTGAATTCCCGGCTCGGTGAACGCCGCCCCGCCGGCCATTGCCGTCCAGTGCCGCACACTGTTCGGTGCCTTGGTGTCAGCGGCGACCGACAAGTCGAGCAGTCTCGGTAGCTGCCCCAAGAAACCGCCGAGCCGGGACAGGTCGCGGTCAAACTGGCCTGCGTCCACCGGCGGCTCAGCTGAGTTGGGCTGCGGCGTCTGAATGCGACACCACCCCGGATGAGCCGGGCTGGCTTCGTTGTGGACATAGCGCACCCACACCGAAGTCGATCCTTGCGGCAACTCCAACCACGTGTTGTGCGCGATCGCACTGCGGGACAACGTAACGGTGAAGTTGCCGTCGGAGTCGAGCGTCAGCTCGTCGCTGTCGATGCGCGCGACCGCCGTCGTCGTCGCGATGTTTGTTCCGGCGTAGACCGTGATCGATTGGTACACGGAGTCGCCGACGTTGCCGGTGATGCGGTACTCGCCGTCGTCCCGGATGTCGGTGATCCAGTACCGGTAGTCGGGGTTATCCATGAAGAACTTCTCGCGCCAACCGTTGAAAGGCACGAGTTCGGGTTTCTCCCGGTCGATTTCAAAGCGTCCGAGGAGATTGTTCAACGCGCGCAGTAACGCCAGGTGGGCATCGGCGCGGTCGGTAGCGTCGAGTTCGGCGGTCGACTCATCCAGATCACGGCCGGCGGCGGAGAGACCGGCAACGAGATCCCGCCACCCGTCATTCGGCATTTGCAATGCCCTCCGTCACAGATTGCCAACTCATCGCCGAGATTCGAGATTACCGGGCGGAGTCGATGAAGCGCTTTCGGTATGCGGCAAGGCGGGTGGCTATCTCTTCGCGGTCCAGTCCTAGGTCTTCGGCGTTGTAGAGCACACCGCCGTAGCGGCCGCGCGGATGCTCGGCGCGGAACTCGGCCATGGCTTGGCGTACGGAGTGGTCGAACGGCTGGCCGGCCAACTCGTAGATCCGTGCGATGGTTGCCTCCTCGTCGGCCATGAAGTCGGTGAACTGCACGTCGATCGACTGGCCGGGCGGCAACAGATCTCGGTCGCGCAGACAACCGTTCAGGAAATCCTCGGCCCTGGCCAGCCAGTACCGCGCGGTCTTCACCGGGTCCGGCCGTGCCATGGCCATCCGCGACGAATAGCAGATCATGGTGGCCATCGACAACACCACCTCCACCGGATCGCGGTGTGTCACGACGAAAGTCGCATCCGGGAAGGTGGCGAGCAGTGCCGGGAACTGCTCGAGGTGCTGCGGCGACTTCAGCACCCACCGGCTACCGCCGCGCAACCATTGCATGGCGCGCATCATGCGCTTGAGATAGGCATAGCTGGGCGTTTGGTCGTGCGCCTTGTAGTGGGCGGCGAAACTCGGTATGTGATAGACGCTTTCGAGCAGCATGCCGGAGATGTCGTTGGCGAACAACTGGATCTCTTCGTGCGCGTGCTCAACCGTCATGTCGTGCATGCGCCTGAATTCCGGCATCGACGTGTTTGTCAGTTCCAGGGCCGTCGTGCAGCGGTCGCGGCGCGGCTGCTCATCATGTGCCTCGTCGGGTGGCGGAAAGGGTTCCAGACTCTCCCAGTACGGCAGGTGGCGCAGCGACGGGTCGGCGGCCAGCATGTTGTGCAGATGCGTGGTGCCCGTGCGCGGCAACCCGCAGATGACGATCGGCCGCTCGATAGGAATGTCCTCGATCTCGGGATGCTCGGCAATCAGCGCTTCCAACCGCAACCGGTTGACCAGGTTCTGCACCACCTGCTCGTAGGCCATCGCCACGCCGGTGTCGGACAGGCCCGCCTCGTCACGCAGCGACGCACACAGCACGTCGAGGCGTTCCCGAAACGCCGGATCACCCCAACCGTTCAGGCCGGTACGCTGCTCGGCCGCGGCGATCATCTCCTCAGGCTGCAGCTTCAGTGTCGCGCCGTAAGCGGCCAGACCGTCCCGGATCGGTTGCGCCGCAGCCGGATAGACGGGATTGGCCAGATCCGCCAGCCTGATGTCAGCGGGACGGTCGCTCACGGCGTCAGGCTCGCGACATCGACGACCTGGCAGCTAGGACGTTCCGGCGTCTGTTCGGGTAGGAACCAGCGCAGCCAGATCAGTCCGCGGGCGCGTCCCGCGGTAGACACCCAGTTGGGGTGGCCAGGGTCCTTGTCGCTGACCACGATTCGCCACGAGGCGTCGGGTTCATAGTCGATGTGCGCGCCGTTGATGGTGACCCGTTCGTAGGTGTAGTCGTAGGTGTGCAGGAACGGGTTCCACAGGCACAGATTCCAGAACACGCAGTCCGGTGACGTGCCGTCGATCACCAGCGCCTGGTTCGGTTCCAGGTCGTAAGCGCCCATGGCATAGGCGGCATCGGCCGCCGACCAGCCGTAGGCGTGCTGCGGCACCGGGAAGGGCTCGGCGATCTGGTTGGCCGGTTGAACGCGGGTGGGCAGAAACGACATCTGCTCACGCAGCCAAGTGCGCGCCGCGCGGAACCGTCGGGCCAGGTCCTCGGGACTGTCTTGCTTGCGGGCGGGCGGGTCGATCGCTTCAATCTTCCATTGGGTGCGGCGACCGGTAGCCGGTTCGGTCAGATAGTCACGGGTCAGCGCGTGGACCGCGTCAGGGTCGAGTTTCAGCCACGTTCCCGGCTGCGGATCCGGGCTGAGAATGAACTCGAAGTTGCCGTCGTCGTCGAACTCGAGGTTTCGGTCGTTGATGGTCCCGACGATCCGGTTGCTGTAACGGCCATCGTCGGGTCCGCCGTAGACCGTCATCGACATATAGACGGCGTCGCCGCGGTTCCCGCTGACTCGGTACGTGCGATTCGGATCGATAGGGGCGACTTGGTAGAACGCATCGGAGTTGTCGCCGCCCCACTTCAGGTATGGGCCGATCACGTCAACCAGAATCGGGTTGTCCTTGTCGCCCCAGACGTAGGTGTCGACTGCGACCCGAAGCACGCTGAAGGCCAGGCGGTAGCCGTCGAGGACGTCGGGCTCGTCCAATGGCGGGTCGGCAGCGAGCATTTTCTGTTCGATGGCACGCACCTCGTCGAGCAGGCCTCGAAAGGCTTCTGACGCTTCGGATACATCGCTTGTCATCTATTTCTCACTTTCGTTTTCCGGCTCCGCGAATGACCAAGGCGCACAGTCGTTCTGCGAGGGCATCTATATCGTCATATTGCTGTACCTGGGCGGCGTAGAAGGCGGTGCCGACGAGCACCTGGTAGAGCATGTCGACGTCCACGTCCGCGCACAGCAGACCTTGCTCGACCCCGCTGCTCACCAGTTCCCCGAACTCGGTGAGGGTGCGTTCGTCGAGCAGCTGCTGGGTGCGGATGTGCAGTTCTCGGTCGCGGTTGCGGTCGGCGAGAATACCGAGCGCGGCGGCCTCGACCACGGGCTCACGCCAGAACCGCAGCACGCCGCGGACGAACACCAGCAGATCGGTCTTAAAGTCGCCGGAGTTCTTGACCAGCGCGGCATCTGGCGGCTGACCGAATGCCGCATCGAACACCACGTGCGCCTTGGACGGCCAGCGCCGGTAGACGGTGGGCCGGCTGACTCCGGCCTCGCGGGCGATCGCGTCGATGGTCACCTGGTCGTAGCCGTCGCGGGTCAGCAACCGACGCGTCGCGCCCGTGATGTCGCGCTGGGTGCGCGGATCACGCGGACGACCGCGGCTGGGTTCGGGCGCAGCCATGACGATATCGTTACATTACGTAACGTAAAGTTGTCAACACCTTGTCCGGCCTACACCCTCATGGTCGCGTCGAAGGTGGGGGATATGGACGAATTCCGACGATTTCTAGTCCATAGGGCCCACGCTCGGCGGACCGAGGGGAGCTCAGGCCGCTAGCGGATGGGCAGGCCCGTCACCGCTCGCGAAATCACCAAGCGCTGGATCTCGCTGGTTCCCTCGAAGATGGTGAAGATCTTTGCGTCGCGGTGCATCCGCTCCACTGGGTAATCACGGGTATAGCCGTTGCCGCCCAAAATCTGGATGGCTTCGTCGGTGACGTAGACCGCGGTCTCGCTTGCCACCAGCTTGGCCATCGAGCCCTCGGCGGACTCGAAGTTCTGGTTGTTGCGTGCCATCCAGCCGGCCCGCCACACCAGCAACCGTGCCGCGTCGATCCGGCTCTTCATGTCCGCCAGCTTGAACGCCACCGCTTGGAACTCGCCGATCTTGCGACCGAATTGCTCACGCTGGCAGGCGTAGTCGAGTGCGTACTCGTACGCGGCTCGGGCTACGCCGACGGCCATGGCGCCGACGGTGGGGCGGGTGCGCTCGAAGGTCTTCATCGCCGCCTGGCCGCCCGCGGAGGCACCGGATTTGACCCGGGCGATGCGTGTTTCGAACTTCTCGCGGCCGCCGAGGATCGCGTCCTCGGGCAGGTGGACGTTGTCGAGCACCACCTCGGCGGTGTGTGACGCGCGAATCCCGTGCTTCTTGAATTTCTGCCCCTGAGCCAGCCCTTTGGTATCTGGCCCGATGACGAATGAGGCCTGGCCACGGGTGCCGAGTTCGGGATAGACGGAGGCCACCACGATGTGCACGTTGGCGATACCGCCGTTGGTCGCCCACGTCTTGGTGCCGTTGAGAACCCACTCGCGCGACGCCTCGTCGTAGCGCGCACGAGTGCGGATGCCGCCGACGTCAGAGCCCGCGTCGGGCTCCGACGAGCAGAACGCACCCAGCTTGGGCTCGCCGGCGGTGCCGAACATTTCGGGCAGCCAGCGGCCGAGCTGTTCGGGAGTTCCGTTGCCCGCCAACGCCGCTGCGGCTAGGCCGGTGCCCATGATGGACAGCGCAATACCCGCGTCACCCCAGAACATCTCCTCGAACGCGGCGAGCATGCCCAACCCCGTCTCCTCAGCGGCTTGCTGCGCGAAGAAATCGGGTGAATAAAGGCCCACCTTCGCGGCCTCCTGGATCACCGGCCATGGGGTCTCTTCGCGTTCGTCCCATTCGGCCGCGGCAGGGCGGATGACTTCGGCTGCAAACTCGTGCACCCAATCGCGGACCTGGATGACGTCGTCGCTCAGTTGCATTGAGAAAGTCACGGTTCAAACTCCTGAAATAGATTGTTGTTCGGAATTTTTGGGGTCATTGGTGTACCGCGCCAGAACGCTGAGGGTCTGGTTGACCCAGGCCTCGAAGTAGCGGTCGTCGTCGATATTGCCGGGGGAGCGGCCGGTCAGTGCTTGCAGCGTGGCGGCGTAGGACAGCGACCCGATGGCAACGGCCGCGACGGCCTCGGGATCAGGGATGCGTGTGCGGCCGGAGCGATTCGACTTGGTCAATTCGTCGGCGAACCGTTGATAGGCGTTGTCGGTGATGACCTGCCACGTCTTCTCGTCGAGATCGCCGAGCTCGTCGGGTTCGCGAAGCATGACCTTGAGCAGGTCTTCGCTCTGTTTCAGGTTGTCCCAGATCAATCGGCCCGCGGTGCACACCGCTTGTTTCACGCCGCCTGGTTCCTCGGCGTCGTACTGCTCTCGCGCGGACACGATGCTATCGATGCGGTACTGGACTGCGGCCTCTAACAATTCGCGCTTGGACGCGAAGTGCTTGTACAGCGCACCCGATCCGGGCGCCAGACCGGATGCCCGCTGGATGTCGGCCACCGACGTCGCCGCGTATCCCTTGGCGGCAAAGAGCTTCAACGCCGCGGCCAACAGCCGGGCACGTCCCGAGTTGGGCATGGTGAGAGAGTACTCACTCACTTGAGGTTGGGCAAATCGCGTCCTCGCTTTCCCGCATCGAACCTGCGCTCACGGCGTGCGAATTGCCGAAACCGTAGCCGTGGACGCAGTCTCGACGCCGTGGACGCAGGCTCGAAGCGGTTCAAGTTCGTCATGCAGCGCACTAGGCTACGAAGATGGCTGAAAAGAATGGCTTGACGCGTCTTTTCCTAGAATGGCCCGTTGTCCGTCAGTTGCGCTCGGGGGATGTGCTCGGCCGCGGACCGGCGGTGACGTCTAAACATACCCGCGCCATCGCCCCGCGCACATCGACCGCCGACCGGGTGGTGCAAAGTGTGTGCCCCTACTGCGCGGTCGGTTGCGGGCAACGGGTTTATGTCAAGGACGAGAGGGTTGTGCAGATCGAAGGCGATCCCGATTCGCCGATCTCGCGCGGCCGGCTGTGTCCGAAGGGCTCGGCCAGCGAGCAGCTCGTCAACTCCCCGGGACGGCAGATCAAGATGCTCTACCGTGCCCCCCGCTCCACCGAATGGCAGCCGCTGGATCTCGACACCGCCATCGACATGGTTGCCGACCGCTTCGTCGACGCCCGCCGCAATGCCTGGCAGGACATCGACAAGAAAGGCCATCCGCTGCGGCGCACGATGAAGATCGCCGCGCTTGGCGGCGCGACGTTGGACAACGAAGAGAACTACGTCATCAAGAAGCTCTTCACCGCCGCGGGTGCCATCCAGATCGAGAACCAAGCCCGTATTTGACACTCCGCCACGGTTCCCGGTCTGGGAACCTCCTTCGGGCGCGGCGGCGCCACCCAGTCACTGCAAGACATGGCCAACGCGGACTGCATCGTCATTCAAGGCTCGAACATGGCCGAGTGCCATCCGGTCGGTTTTCAGTGGGTAGAAGAGGCCCGAGCCAAGGGCGCCAAGGTGATTCACGTGGACCCACGGTTCACCCGTACTTCGGCGGTGTGCGACAAGCACATTGCGATCCGGGCCGGGTCCGATGTGGTGCTGCTGGGCGCGCTCATCAATCACGTCCTCACCCATGACCTGTGGTTCGAGGAGTACGTGCTCGCTTACACCAACGCCGCGACCCTGATCAACGAAAACTACCGGGACACCGAGGATCTCGGCGGTCTGTTCTCCGGCTTTGACCCTGATACCGGCCACTACGACCCGTCCTCGTGGGCTTATGCCGAACACGAAGCAGAGCAGGACGCCGATCACGAACACGGAGCCAGCGCCTCGGAGCGCGCGTCGGGAGATGAGCTCGGCAGTGGTGGGCCCCCGCTTCCGCATGCCCAGGTGGTGCGCGACCAGACCCTGCAGCATCCGCAGACGGTGTTCCAGATCCTCAAACGCCACTACGCCCGCTACACACCCGAGATGGTGCGCGACGTCTGCGGCATCAGCATCGAGGACTTCTACTACCTGGCGCGGACCGTCGTCGAGAACTCCGGTCGCGAGCGGACCACCTGTTTCGCCTACGCCGTGGGATGGACCCAGCACACGCTCGGTGCCCAATTCATCCGCACCGCAACGATTTTGCAGCTGCTGCTCGGCAATGTCGGACGCCCGGGCAGCGGCATCATGGCGCTGCGCGGACACGCCACCATCCAGGGCTCCACCGATATTCCGACGCTGTTCAACCTGCTGCCCGGCTATCTGCCGATGCCCAAAGCCGGCGTCCACGACACCTTTGGCGAATACGTCGAGGCGGTCGGGCCGAAGACCCAGAAAGGCTTCTGGGCCAACGCCGACACGTATATCGTCAGCCTGCTCAAAGCCTGGTGGGGTGAGGCCGCACACGAAGACAACAACTGGGCCTACGACTACCTGCCGCGGATCGATGGACCACACGGCACGTATCAGACGGTGATGGCGATGCTCGACGACGAGGTCGACGGATACTTTTTGTTGGGCCAGAACCCGGCCGTCGGATCGGCGCATGGTCGCATGCAGCGCCTCGGCATGTCGCACCTGAAGTGGTTGGTGGTCCGCGATCTCAACCTCATCGAGTCGGCCACCTGGTGGAAGGACGGGCCAGAGATCGCGTCCGGCGAGTTGCGCACCGAGGACATCGACACAGAGGTGTTCTTCTTCCCCGCCGCCACTCACGTCGAGAAAGCCGGGTCGTTCACCCAGACCCAGCGGCTGGTGCAATGGCGGCATCAGGCGGTCGCGCCGCCGGGTGACTGCCAGAGCGAACTGCAGTTCTTCGTGGAGCTGGGCAAGCGAATTCGTGCGCGGCTGGCCGATTCGACCGACGAACGTGACCGCCCGCTGCTCGATCTGACGTGGGACTACCCCATCGACGAGCACGGCGAGCCCGATGCCGAATCCGTGGTCGCCGAGATCAACGGCTATCACGTTTCTGGTCCCGACGCCGGCAAGCCCGTCTCCGGGTACACCGAACTACGCTCCGACGGTTCGACGTCGTGTGGCTGTTGGATCTACTCCGGGGTATACGCCGACAGCGTCAACCAGGCCGCCCGTCGGGTGCCGCACGGCGGTCCGACGCCGAGTCAGTCGGAATGGGGCTGGGCCTGGCCCGCCGACCGCCGCATTCTCTACAACCGCGCGTCGGCCGACCCCGACGGCAAGCCGTGGAGTGAGCGCAAGAAGTGCATCTGGTGGGACGAGCAGCAGGGCCGCTGGGTGGGCGACGACGTGCCGGACTTCCCGGTCGACCGCGCTCCGAGCGCCCGGCCGGATCCCGGCCTTGGCGGCCCGGCAGCGCTGGCGGGTGATGACCCGTTCGTCATGCAGGCCGACGGCAAGGGCTGGCTGTTCGCGTCCAAGGGTATGGTCGACGGCCCGCTGCCCACCCACTACGAACCGCAGGAGTCGCCGGTCGCCAACGCGCTCTACCCGCAACAGCAGAGTCCGTCGCGAATCATGTTCCCGCGCAAGGACAATTTGAGCGCACCGAGTGCCGGCGACCCTGGGGCTGAGGTGTACCCGTACGTGTTCACCACCTATCGGCTCACCGAGCATCACACCGCGGGCGGCATGAGTCGCTGGCTGCCCTACCTGTCCGAGTTGCAGCCCGAGATGTTCTGCGAGGTATCCCCGGAGTTGGCCGCCGAACGGGGCCTGGAACCCTACGGCTGGGCCACCATCGTCTCACCACGCGCAGCTATCGAGGCCAAAGTGCTTGTCACAGAACGGATGAACCCGCTGGTGATCGGCGGACACACGGTGCACCAGATCGGGCTGCCCTACCACTGGGGGGTGGGGGGTGACGCGGTGGTGAGCGGTGACGCGGCCAACGACCTGCTCGGCGTGACCCTGGACCCGAACGTACAGATCCAGGAGTCCAAGGCCGGATCCTGCGACATCCGTCCGGGCCGCCGGCCCCAGGGCGAGGCGCTGCTGCGCCTGATCGAGGAGTATCAGTCGCGGGCGGGTGCGACGGTGGAGACGGGTAACGTGCGGGTCACCCGGCCGGAACGGGAGGACTGATGGGCCAACTGGCTGGACCAACTGATCCCACCGCCGACGCGCGGTGGCCAGATCCTAAGCCGCGCAAGGGTTTCTTCACCGACACATCGATCTGCATCGGCTGCAAGGCGTGCGAAGTGGCATGCAAGGAGTGGAATCGAAACCCGCTTGACGGTGACCTGCAACTGCTGGGCTCGTCGTACGACAACACCGGCCACTTGGGTGCCAGCACCTGGCGGCACGTCGCGTTCATCGAGCAGGGCCGCGAACGTATCGAGGAGGCGCGGGAGTCCGGCCGGGCGCTGGTGAACCTGGGCATGCCGGCCGTCCCCGGCTCGCCGGACACTGTGGACACCAGCCCGCCGGACACCCCGGAGTTCCGCTGGCTGATGGCCTCCGATGTGTGCAAGCACTGCACGCACGCCGGCTGCCTGGACGTCTGCCCGACGGGCGCGCTGTTCCGCACCGAATTCGGCACCGTCGTCGTACAAGACGACGTCTGCAACGGCTGTGGCACCTGCGTGGCCGGGTGCCCGTTCGGCGTGGTCGAACGGCGCAGCGACGGGACGTACACGACGCCAGCCCAGCGATCCGATCATCCGGCCGAAACACCCGTCACCGGCCCCGTCACTGGAGTAGCCCAAAAATGCACCCTCTGCTACGACCGCCTCGTCGAAGATCAGGTACCGGCCTGCGCCAAGACCTGTCCGACCACGTCCATCAAGTTCGGTGATTGCGACGACCTGGTAGGGCAGGCACGGGATCGCGTCGCCGAACTACACGCGCGTGGCCTCACTGAGGCCCGCCTCTACGGCGCCAACGAGCACGACGGCGTCGGCGGCACCGGATCGATCTTCCTGCTACTCGACGAGCCCGAGGTCTACGGCCTGCCGCCCGACCCGCGGGTGCCGACCGCCGACCTGCCGCAGATGTTCAAGCGGGCAGGGATGGCCGCCGCGGGAATGGTTGTCGTGGCGGCCGTCGCTTTCCTTCGAGGGGCGAGGTGAAGCGGCGGTGAGCTCGTCGGAGTACGACAGCCTGCGGCCTCCGCAGCCGGGCAAGCGTTCGCAAAGGGGGGTCCGGCGGCGCCGTCGCGACGAGTCATTGATGGTGCCCGAAGCGGAGTTCACCAGCTACTACGGGCGTCCCGTGGTCAAACCGGCGCCGTGGGGTCACGAGGTAGGGGCGTACTTGTTTCTGGGTGGGGTGGCGGGCGGGTCTGGACTGCTCGCCGCCGGAGCGCAACTCACCGGGCGGCCGACGCTGCGCCGCAACGCACGCTTGGCCGCGCTGGTCGCCGTGATACTCAGCGCGGCCGCGCTGGTCAAGGACCTGGGTCGGCCCGAGCGGTTCGTCAACATGCTCAGGACCATCAAACTCACCTCGCCGATGAGCCTCGGCTCGTGGATCCTCAGCGCCTTCAGCGCGGGTGCCGGCGTTGCCGCGGCGGCCGAGATCGACCAAATGACGGGCGAACGACTTCCGTTGGGGCCGTTGCGTTCCGTGCTGCGCGTGGTCGAAGGGCCCGCCGGTTTGGAAGCCGCACTATTCGCGCCGCCGCTGGCGGTCTACACCGCGGTGCTGCTCGCCGACACCGCGACCCCGACCTGGAACGCCGCCCACGAAGACCTGCCGTTCGTCTTCGTCAGCTCTGCCAGCCTTGCGGCGTCGGGCCTGGCGATGATCACCACTCCCGTCGTCGAGGCCGGTCCGGCGCGTCGGCTGGCCGTCCTCGGCGTGGTCGGCGACCTGGTCGCGACGAAAGTCCTGGAACACCGGATGGACCCGGTGGCCGCCGAGCCACTGCATCACGGCAAGCCTGGCCGGATGCTGCGGTGGAGCGAGCGGCTGGTCATCGCAGGCGGAGTGGGCACGCTGCTGGGCGGCCGGCATCGCGGTGTCGCGGCGTTGTCCGGTCTGGCCCTGATGGCGGCGTCGGCGCTCACCCGGTTCGGCGTATTCGAGGCGGGTCTGGAATCCGCCCGCGATCCGCGCTACACGATCGAGCCGCAAAAGCGCAGGCTGGCCGCGCGCCGTGCGGCGGGTATCACCGACGACTCGATCACCACCGCCTAGCGGATTTCGATGCCGTGGCCGGCCACGGTGTGGCCGATGACGGGATGGCCGGGTAGTTCGCCGACCAGCAGCAGGCCGCCGGATGTCTGCGCGTCGGCCAGCAGCAATAGGTCGTCTTCGGTGACGCCTGCTGTCTGCCGCAGGTGGGGCCGCACCCAGTCGAGGTTGCGGCGGGTTCCACCGGAGACGAACCCGTCGCGCAGCGCCTCGCGTGCGGCGTCGATGACCGGCACCGCGGCGCGCTCGACGACGGCACCCACCTGGGAGGCCCGGCACATCTTGTGCAGGTGGCCGAGCAACCCGAATCCGGTCACGTCGGTGGCCGCGCGCACCCCGGCGGCCACGGCAGCAGCGGCGGCGTCGCGATTGAGCTGGGTCATGGTCGCGATCGCTTCTTTGAAGACCTCGCCGGTCTGTTTGTGTCGGTTGTTGAGCAACCCGACACCGAGCGGTTTGGTGAGGGTGAGCGGCAGACCCGGTTCGGCGGCGTCGTTGCGCAGCAACTTGCTGGGAGCGGCCACACCGGTTACGGCCATGCCGTACTTAGGTTCCGGGTCGTCGATGGAGTGGCCGCCGATCACTGGGCAGCCCGCTTCGTTGGCCACCGCGAGACCCCCGCGCAGTACCTCGGTCATCAGCTCCAGCGGCAGCAGCTCCCGCGGCCAACCGACGAGGTTGATCGCGATCACCGGGCGTCCGCCCATCGCGTAGATGTCCGAAAGCGCGTTTGCTGCGGCGATGCGGCCCCAGTCGTAGGCGTCGTCGACGACCGGGGTGAAGAAGTCAGCCGTGGACAGTACGGCGAGGTTGCCGACCAGCACCGCGGCCGCGTCGTCGCCGTCGTCGAGCCCGACGAGGACGTTGTCTGTCGGCTGCCCGATCAGACCGCGAACAGCGTCTTCGAGCTCGCCGGGCGGGATCTTGCAGGCGCAGCCGCCGCCGTGCGCGTACTCGGTGAGGCGCGTCGTGGACATGGGCCGAGCGTACGTGCCAGTGGTGACCGAGGCGCATCGTCACAGCTGCCACATCAGCCCCCGCGCCGGAGTGGGTGGCTTTCCCGCCGACAGAGGCCAATGTGGCGGGTGTGACATCGAGGGCCGAGTCTCACGCTAGGTTTACCCGTGGAGGCGTTTGGGTTCCTGGTGGTCCCCCCGGTCTTCAAAACCGGTGAGATCGAGCAGCTCGGTCTGGCGGGTTCGATTCCCGTCCGCCTCCGCGAGTCCGCCGAGGATCCAACGAGGAGAGGACGTGACGCAGGTCGACCCGCGGCGCCTGATTCCACGTACGGATCAGCTACTGGCGCTACCGGCTGTGCAACGGGCGCGAGCACGGTTGGGCGAGCATGTCGTCAGAGCGGTGGTGCACGACGTCCAAGAGCGGGCTCGCCGCGGTGACCTAGCACCCGACCAGGTGGAGGACGGCGTGATGGCTTCATTGGTCGCGCGCACGACCACGGCGTTACGTCCCGTGCTGAACGCCACCGGCGTCGTCGTGCACACCAATCTGGGCCGTGCGCCGCTGGCGCCGGGGGCGGTCGAAGCGCTGGTCGCGGCCAGCGGCTACGTCGACGTCGAACTAGACCTCATCACCGGTACCCGCTCCAAGCGGGGGGTCGCTGCGCGGGAAGCTCTGCTGACTGCCTGTCCGGCGGCCGAGGACGCGCTCGTGGTCAACAACGGCGCGGCAGCGCTGGTACTGGCGACTACCGCGCTGGCTGCCGGTGCTGAAGTGGTGGTGAGTCGCGGGGAGCTGATCGAGATCGGCGCCGGATTCCGGCTGCCTGACTTGATCGCCTCGACCGGCACGCGCCTGCGTGAAGTGGGCACCACCAACCGCACTCATCTGAAGGACTACGCCGAGGCGATCGGGCCGCACACCGGGTGCGTGCTCAAGGTGCACCAAAGCAACTTCCGGCTGGAGGGCTTCACTGCGACCGTTTCGCTGACCGAGTTGCGGGCGTTGACCGCGGAGCGGGGAGTGCCGTTGGTCGCCGACCTGGGCAGTGGACTGCTGGCGCCCGACCCGCTGCTGCCCGATGAGCCCGATGCCGCAACGGCGCTGACCGACGGCGCCGACGTGGTCACCGCCAGTGGCGACAAACTGCTCGGCGGACCGCAGGCGGGCGTAGTGCTCGGCCGGGCCGATGTGGTGGCCCGGATGGCACGGCACCCGCTGGCGCGCGCCGTCCGCGCCGACAAACTCACCCTCGCCGCGCTTGAGGCGACCGTCCGGGCCGGTGTTTCCCCGGTGACTCAGTTCCTGCACGCCGACCCCGAGCGGCTGCGGGCCCGGGCCGAGCGCCTCGCCGCGGCGGTCGGCGCGTCCGTCGTCGCACACGATGGCCGGGTCGGCGGTGGCGGAGCTCCGGGCGTCCCACTGCCCGGATGGGCGGTTCGGCTTCCCGAATCCGCGGCTGCCCTGCTGCGTTCCGGTGACCCCGCGGTGCTGCCGCGGGTGCACGACGGCGCCTGTCTGCTGGACCTGCGCTGCATACCCGAGTCCGACGACGATCGCCTGCTGGCCGCTGTCCGCGCAGCGTTAGGTGCGGATCTTTAGATCGTGCACGTCACGAACGTCATAGCCACCGCCGGCCACGTCGACCATGGCAAGAGCACCCTCATCCGTGCCCTCACCGGAATGGAGCCGGACCGGTGGGAGGAGGAGCGTCGACGCGGGCTGACCATCGACCTCGGCTTCGCCTGGACCACGCTGCCGTCAGGCCGCGCGATCGCGTTTGTCGATGTGCCGGGCCACCAGCGCTTCCTAGGCAATACCCTGGCCGGCCTTGGTCCGGCGCCGGTGGTCTGCTTCGTCGTGGCGGCCGACGAGGGTTGGCAGGCGCAGTCCAGCGACCATCGAGATGCCATCGCGGCGTTGGGAATTCGGCACGGCGTGGTCGCGATTACCCGCGCCGACCGGGCAGCCGAGCGCGGAGCCGAGGTACTTGCGCAGACGCGCGCGCAGCTGGCCGAGACGGGTCTGCGCGACGCGCCCGGGGTGATCGTGTCCGCGGTCGACGGCACCGGCCTGCCCGAGTTACGCGCCGCCTTGGATCGCGTCCTGGCCCAGGTGCCCGCCCCCGATACCACCTCCCGGCTGCGGCTGTGGGTAGACCGTTCCTTCACCATCGCGGGAGCCGGCACCGTCGTGACCGGGACGCTCACGGCCGGGACCCTGGCCCGCGGTGACCGATTGGACCTGCTCGGCGCGGAGCGTGTGCGGCCGGCCGTGGTCCGCGGTCTGCAGAGCTGCGGCGAGCCGCACACCACCCTTGGACCCGTGACGCGGGTGGCGCTCAACCTGCGCGGCATCGCGCGCGATGCCATCCACCGCGGCGACGCCCTGGTCACTCCCGACGCCTGGCCGAGCACTCGCGCGCTCGACGTGCAGCGCACTACCGGCAGCCCATTGACCGAGGTCGGGGCGCAACTCATCGTGCACGTCGGTACCGCGGCCGTACCCGCGCGGCTGCGAGCTTTCGACGACGACCACGGGCGACTCACGCTCGACCGGCGGCTGCCCCTGGTTCTCGGCGACCGGCTGGTGTGGCGTGCCCCAGGCAGCGCTCGACTGCTCGGCGGTGCTCAGGTCCTCGACGCCGATCCGCCGGTGTTGCGCCGACGCGGCGCTGGCGCCCGCCGCGCCGCGGCGCTGGTCGACATGGACGCCCGCGGCGACGTTGCCGCCGAAGTGGCCCGTCGGGGTGCGGTGGAAGACAGCCACTTGCGTCGGCTCGGGTTACTGCCGGAGGCCGTACCCGCGCAGGTGCGGGTACTAGGCGGCTGGTGGGTGCATCGGCCGACATATGACGCGTGGCAGCAGCGACTACGGACAGCGGTCGACGAGCTGCACGCCCGAGATCCGTTGGCTGGTGGGCTATCTCGCGGAGCGGCGCGTGATCTGCTTGCCCTGCCCGACGAGTCGTTGCTTGATGCTATCGCCAGCGACGCGGGGCTCGAGCAGGAAGGCGGTCACATCCGGGTAGCCGGTGCTCGTGGCGATCTCGGCGGCGCCGAAGCGGCGGTAGGCGAGCTGGAATCCCGGCTGCGGGCTGAGCCGTTCCGCGCGCCGGAGGCCTACGAGCTGTCGGCACTGCACCTTGGTGCGCGCGAACTGGCCGCGGCCGAGCGGGCCGGCCGGGTGCTGCGGTTGCGCGACGGCGTGGTGCTCCTGCCCACGGCGCCCGCGCTGGCGATGCGGGAGTTGGCCCGGCTCGAGCAGCCCTTCACCACAAGCCAAGCGCGGCAGGCCCTTGCCACTACCCGACGTGTCGCGATCCCGCTGTTGGAACACCTGGACGCACGCGGCTGGACCCGCCGATTGGACGCCGGCCACCGCGAGATCGTGCGCTAAATGGGGTGAGCAGACGCAAAATCGCGCAAAACCGCTCCGTTTTACGCGATTTTGCGTCTGCTCGCGGGGCGAAAGATTTGGATTCGCTATGCACCCCGCCCGTCGAGTTGACCGTGTCGGAACGCGCCAATACCTTCACAGGTAGGGGCTAGGCATTCGCAGCTGAACGACGAAGTTGGCGCAGAGCGTAAACGCTTGTGCTCCGGTACTTTACACCGATGCCATCTACCGCACGATAGGGGCGGATATCGCGACGTCCCCCGCTACGACCTAACGAGGGAGCAACCGATGCAGCATGCCCAACAGCAGGACGTTGAAGATGGTCCGGTATCACGAATTGGGCGCTTGCGCGCGGTAATCCGACACGACTTGCCCGCATCACTGGTTGTGTTCTTGGTCGCACTTCCGCTATCGCTGGGAATCGCAATAGCTTCGGACGCGCCTGTGCTCGCCGGTCTGATCGCGGCGATCGTCGGGGGCGTCGTCGGCGGAGCCGTTGGCGGCTCGCATTTGCAGGTCAGTGGACCCGCGGCCGGGCTTACCGTCGTCGTCGCCGATCTCATCGCAGAGTTCGGCTGGGGGATAACGTGTTTCATCACCATGGTCGCGGGCGTTATGCAGATTCTGTTGGGGCTCAGTCGCGTTGCGCGAGCAGCGCTCGCGATCTCACCCGTCGTCGTACACGCGATGCTGGCCGGCATCGGTATCACCATCGCGCTCCAGCAAACCCACGTGCTGCTCGGCGGCGAATCACAAAGCACAGCCTGGGAGAACGTCACCGGTCTGCCCGCCCAAATTCTCGGTGCACACCGGCCAGGGCTCATCCTGGGTCTGCTTGTGATCGCCATCATGATCTTGTGGCGCAAGGCCCCTCGCCGACTGGCCCGCATTCCGGGTCCGTTGGTCGCCATCGTGGTCGTGACCGTCATCTCGGTAGTGCTTCCGTTCAATGTGTCGCGCATCAGGCTGGATAGCTCGATCCTGCAGGCGGTGCACTTGCCGACGGTGCCCCACGGAAACTGGGGAGCTATCGCCATCGGAGTAATCACGGTCACGCTCATCTGCAGCGTCCAGAGCCTGCTGACCGCAGTTGCCACCGACAGGATGCACAACGGACCGCGCACTGACTTGAATCGCGAGTTGCTCGGTCAGGGCGCATCAAACATGGTGTCGGGCGCCATCGGAGGGCTTGCCATCGCTGGCGTGATCGTCCGAAGCTCGGCGAATATCAATGCGGGCGCAAAGACCAGCGCGTCGACGATCCTGCACGGTTTCTGGATTCTAGTGTTTGCCCTGCCTTTCGCAGGTCTGGTCGAACGAATCCCTACCGCGGCGCTGGCGGGCCTACTCATCGTGATCGGAATCGAGTTGCTGAAGCCGGCTCATATCGAAACTGCTTTACGCAACGGCGATCTCGCTGTCTACCTGGTGACCGTGGTCTGTGTCATCTTCCTCAATCTCCTGCACGGGGTATTGATCGGGCTCGCGCTGGCCGTCGCGATGACGGGGTGGCGGGTGGTACGGGCGAAGGTGGCCGCCGAGCAAGTTGGCGACGAATGGCACGTGGTCGTCGAGGGCGCCTGCACGTTCCTGGCCTTGCCCCGGCTTACCCGCGTGCTGGCGTCGATGCCGCAACGTGCCACTGTCACCGTCGATCTCGCGGTCAACTACCTCGACCACGCCGCACACCAGGCCATCAGCGACTGGCAGCACCAGCACACCGCTACCGGTGGAACGGTCCGGATCCTCGGTGGCATGGAGACGGGCCGGCTCGCACGCCGTGCCGTGCAGGATCTGATCGAACCCGAAGTACCGAAAAGCGAAGTCCCCGAGCCTGAATCGGCGAACCGAACCCGGCCGAGCTTGATCGAGACGATTTCCGAGAAAACCTAGCGGTACTGCAGGGTCGTTTCCGCGCGATCGGGAAATCCTTCGAGCGTCGAAGGCGCGAAGTCACTCCCTGACCCCTTCACGTCGACGTTCCTTCGCGGTACTTACGCAACTCCTGGCTCGCGATCGCTCGCTTGTGCACCTCGTCCGGACCGTCGGCCAGGCGCAGCGTCCGCAGGTGCGCCCACGCCATGGCCAGGGGGAAGTCGTCAGTCACCCCGCCGCCGCCGTGCACCTGAATCGCCCGGTCGACGATCTTGAGGGCGATGTTCGGCGCGGCCACCTTGATTGCGGCGATCTCGGTGCGGGCCGCTTTGTTGCCGACGGTATCCATCAGGTATGCGGCTTTGAGGGTGAGCAGCCGGATCATCTCGATATCGATGCGCGCCTCGGCAATCCAATCGCGCACATTCGCGTTCTCACTAATCGGCTTT
Source organism: Mycobacterium sp. NGS41 (assembly GCF_059812725.1). Classification (NCBI taxonomy): domain Bacteria; kingdom Bacillati; phylum Actinomycetota; class Actinomycetes; order Mycobacteriales; family Mycobacteriaceae; genus Mycobacterium; species Mycobacterium sp. NGS41. Next base: position 2,332 of record NZ_JCALDF010000018.1, on the reverse strand, counting down.
CCGAAGGTCACGCGGGACTGCGCACGCGTACACATCAGCTCCAATGCTCGCTCTGCCATGCCAATCGCGCGCATGCAGTGATGGATACGACCAGGGCCCAGCCGGGCCTGGCTGATCGCGAAGCCCTCGCCTTCGCCCTTGAGCACGTCCGTCAGCGGCACCCGCACGTCGTCGAAGTCGATTTCGGCGTGCCCTTCGCGGTCCTGATAGCCGAAGACCGGCAGGTTGCGCCGCACCGTGATCCCCGGCGCGTCGATTGGCACCACCAGCATCGACTGCTGGCGGTGCGGAGCCGCTGACGGGTCTGTTTTCCCCATCACAATCAAGACCCTGCAGTTACGGTGCATCCCGTTGGACGCAAACCACTTTCGCCCGTTTAGAACAAACTCGTCGCCGTCGCGGACCATCGACATCTCGACGTTCGTCGCGTCCGAACTCGCCACCGCAGGTTCGGTCATCGCGAAGGCGGACCTGATCGTGCCGTCGAGCAACGGCTTGAGGTAACGCTCCTTGTGCTCGTCGGTGCCGAACAGGGTGAACACCTCCATGTTGCCGGTATCCGGAGCGCTGCAGTTGCAGGCTTCAGACGCGATGTGACTGCGGCCCATGATCTCGGCCAACGGCGCGTATTCGAGGTTGGTCAGGCCCGGCCCCCACTCGGGATGGGGATGAAATAAGTTCCACAGCCCGCGCTTTCGCGCCTCGGCCTTGAGCTCCTCGAGAATAGGCGGATGAAAGTGCGGGTCACCCGCTTCCCGCATCTGCTCGTCGTAGACGGATTCGGCGGGGTAGACGTGTGAGCCCATGAAATCGAGCAAATCCGATTGGTATTGCTCAGCGCGCTCGGAAACATCGAACAGCGACATGCGGTCTCCTCAGGAAGTCAAGAAGTGGTGGCTATAGCATTGTGCGCCGACCTTGACTCCTTGCGGCAGTCGAGGCGCGCGGACATCGGGGTGATCGTCCAAATCGCCGGCAATGCTTGAGTGTTTCAAGTCATCTCAGCCCTTTTTCACACCGACCCGACGATCTCGCCGCTGGGCACGCCGACTCGCTCGAGCGCCTTGTAGAACCGCCTCGGTAGGGTCCCCGACGGCGCACGGCCGACGTCGCCAGAACGGGAGCACCCGCTCACCATGCCTCCCTCGGTGCGCATCTGGTTTATCAAGCCGGCGATGGCGTCGTGCCAACACCTCGCTGGAAGCGACATCGCGGGCGCCGACGCCGGCGCTATCGAAGATGCGGTCCGCAAGGTTGTTACAGCGCTGGCTAATTCAGCTATCCTCCGGTGACTCGAACGAGTCGCGTTCAATCCGGAAGAGTTTGACCTCGGCACTCACACCTTTCAGCCGTCGTGCGCCGATCGAAAACCACTCGAAGTTCCCGGCGTTGCCGACGGCATCGCGCGTCGACTCAGCGGCCAGAACCGTCCCGGGCTGTGCAGCGGCAGTGACCCGGCTAGCCAGGTTGACTGGACTCCCAAACCAGTCGCCCGCGCGGGTGACTGCTGACCCGGACGCAACACCAATCCTCAACGGCGGCAAGTCGTTCGCCGCGGCAGCGGCCAAGTCCAGCACCGCGTGCAACAGAGGGGTGGGGTCCGGACAGGCCAACATCACCGCGTCGCCGATCGACTTCACGAACCGAACCGGCGCTATCACCACGTCGTGTGCCAAATCCGCGAGCCGGCTGGCCACCCGTTCAAGGTCTTCGGCCGGTAGCGCTTCGCCGAGCCGCGTGAAGCCGGCCACATCGGCGAAGGCGATGGTGACGGGACGCGCACCCGGCAACGTTCCAGCGGCTCGTTCCGCCGCGTTTAGGGCCTCGTTCTGCACCGAATGACGCAGTTCCAGGCGCATCAGGTCGTCCATCATCGGCGCCAGCAACGGAAGCGCCACCTGGGCCAGTTGCTCGGTTGCCTTAGCCAGCTCGATCTCGGAAGAACCAGGTCGTAGCAGGGTCTTGAGGGCCGCCTCACGCATCATTGCGGCGGCATGCCCCAGGCTTTCCACCAGCATCCGCATCACGGCGACCGCATCGTCGGGGTCATAGCCGATATCCAGAAAGACTTTGGCGTGTTTCACCGCCTCGGCGTCTGCGCGCGGCAACACGGCACACCGAGCTCGATCCCGGTCGACTCGCAGATTTCGCGCGCAGACACCAGTGTTCCGTCATCGCCGAGGACCCGGTAGGCGGGCAGCATCATCGGCGCGGCACCCGATTCGCGAATGTGCTCGAGACTGAAACCTCGATCGAGTAACCAGTCGACCAGCTCCACGCGGTCCTGGCGCGCGGCGCCCTCAAGTCCATCGAGCAGACCCGACGCTTCTAT
>NZ_JCALDF010000017.1:0-102843 GCF_059812725.1 Mycobacterium sp. NGS41 | reverse complement strand
CCCTATTTCGAACCGAAATTGGGGCCTTTTGCGTCTGCTCGCCGACAAATCCACCCACGAATTCACGTTGGAGATCCAGCAATAGCGAGACGGTGACGGGGCCTGAAGTCGAGAATCGGTGATGTCCGAGAGGAGTCCGTCGGTGGATGAGGTGGTGTTTGGGCGTTACCGGTTGTTGTCGGTGATCGGTGAGGGCGGGATGGGCCGGGTGTATCGGGCCCTTGACACAATGATCGGCCGTGAGGTGGCGGTCAAGGTGTTGTCTCCCGAGCTGGGCGCCGAGCCGGGGTATCGGGCGCGGTTCAAGCGTGAGGCCTCTGTTGCGGCGCGGCTCAACGAGCCGCACATCATCCCGATCTATGACACCGGGGAGATCGATTCGCAGCTGTATCTGGTGATGCCAATCGTCTCGGGCGTCGATGTGCAGGGGCTGCTGCAGCGGGAGGGTCCGCTGCGCCCGGCCCGGGCTGTTCACGTGATTGAGCAGCTGGGTGCGGCGCTGGACACCGCGCACGGGGCGGGGCTGGTGCATCGTGACATCAAGCCGTCCAACGCGTTGGTGGCCGCGCGCGATTTTGTTTATCTGATCGATTTCGGGATCGCCCATGACGGAGCTGCGACCAAGTTGACCAGTACCGGCGTGATGGTGGGCACGCTGGCCTACATGGCTCCGGAGCGTTTCAGCGCCGGGGTGGCCGACGCCCGCTCGGATGTCTATGCGCTGGCGTGTGTGTTGCATGAATGTCTCACGGCCCATCAGCCCTATCCGGGCAACAGCCTCGAGCAGCAGATTGCCGGGCATCTGACGTCGGACCCGCCTCGACCCAGCGAGCAGCGCCCTGAAGTGCCCACGGCATTCGACGAGGTCATCGCCTGCGGCATGGCTAAGACGCCTGAGGCGCGCTACCGCAGTGCCGGCGAGTTGGCCGCTGCGGCCCACCACGCCCTGACCAGTGCGGCCTCCCCCGTTCCACGCACTGCACCCGGGCCGGCGCCGACTGCACCCCGACCCCTCGTCTCGACACCGCCGCCGACCCTGGGACGCCCGGTGCCGCAGCCTGGGCCCGCCGAGCGCCGCGTCTCGTCCGGGCGATCGGGGTGGTGGATCGCCGCGGTGGTCGTGGTCGTCTTGGCCCTGGTCAGCGTCGGGGTGCTGGTCGCAGTTCTGTCGCAACACCAGGGATCCCAAACACCCACGGCCGCAACGACTTCGGAACCAACCGCCCAACCCGCGGCGCCGTCCGGGCAGACCGCGCCGTCTTCGCAGCCAGCCGCGCCCAAGTCCCAGTACTTCAAAACTCCGTGGGGCACACGCTGCCAAGTCGACGCGGACACGGTGCTGTGCGATACGTGCGAACCGGGGCTGCTACTGGACACACCTCATAGCAGCTGCCCCAGTCCGGGACAACCCAATCAAATCGGCATCAACGCCTCGGGCGCTAAAGCAACGCCGGCTGTCGGCGTCATCCTTCCCGCTTCTCCCGACATCCAGCAACTCTCGACCGGCCAGACCTACCACGCCAACGGCTGGACGATAACGGCAAGCGGCTGGGTCCGTTTCACCAACGACGCGACCGGTCACGGCATGGCCGTCGCCGCTCAGAACAGCGACTACTTCTGACCTGACCTGATCCGCGCGAAAAGACGCGCCGGCTAGCCCAGTGAGGCCAACGCACGCACGAGTTGATCGACCTCGGCCGTCGTCGAGTAATGCGCCAGGCCGACGGTAACGGCTCCGCCGACGTCGTTGGCGCCCAGCACATCCAGCACGCGTGAACTCTCGTCGACAATCGCGAGAATTCCGTTGTCCGCCAGACGCTGTATCACCCGCTCAGCCGGCACCCCTTGCAGGGCGAAACTGACCACCGGTATGCGTGTCTCCGGCCGGCCGATCACCATCACCAGCGGCAACGAACGCAACGACACCATCAGGTAGTCGAAGATGCGGTTCAGATATGAAGCGGCCGATTGCATCGACACAGCAAGACGTTCGCGTCGGTTGCCGCGGGCCGACTCGTCAAGCGCGGCAAGGTATTCGACGCTGGCGACCACACCGGCCAGCAGACCGAACTGGTGCGCCCCGACCTCCAGGCGCGCCGGGCCGGTGGCGTAGGGATCCGTGGAGACCGAGCTGAACGAGTCCACCAGAGCCGGATCGCGAAACACCAACGCCCCGATCGGCGGACCACCCCACGCGCTGGCGTTCACCGCCACCACGTCCACGTCCGACTCTTTGACGTCCAGCAATCGGTAAGGCGCAGCGGCGGAATGGTCGACCACCGCCAGCCCGCCGACGTCGTGGACCAGCTTGGTCATGGCTCGCAGATCGGTGACCGTGCCCAACGTTCCCGACGCCGAGGTCACGGCAACGAGGCGGGTCGACTTGCCGATCAGGCTCTCCCACTGCCACGTCGGCAAATCGCCGGTCTCGATATCGACCTCGGCCCATTGCACCTTGGCCCCGTAGCGATGGGCCGCGCGCAGCCACGGCGCGATGTTCGCCTCGTGGTCCAAGCGGCTGACGATCAGCTCGTATCCCAGGCCGGCCCGCGACGACGAAGCTTCGGCCAGCGACGACAGCAACACCGCACGATCGGCACCCAACACCACGCCTGCCGGGTCGGCGTTGAAGAAGTCGGCCATCGCCGCGCGCGCCGCGTCCAGCACCGCCGCACTGCGCTGCGCCGACGGGTGAGCGCCCGCCGTGCTGGCGCTGGACCTGCGGAATGCCGTCGACACGGTGGTCGCAACGGAATCGGGAATCAGCATCCCGGCCGGCGCGTCGAGGTGCACCCATCCGTCACCCAACGACGGATGCAACCCACGCACCCGGGCGACGTCGTATGCCATGACAGCCACCTTAGAGCTTCCGCAATTCCGCGAAATTGTGACGGTAGCGGGTGCCATACACGCTCCAGCCGGTCAGAGGCCTCGCGAGCCAGGTCACCCGGCCAGCCATACTAGTCGAGTGGGGGTTGCCTTCGGAACGCTGATGGCGTTGTTCTTACTGATCGCCCCGGGAGCCATCGTTGCACGTATCGCACAGCTAACTTGGCCAATCGCGATCGCTGTCGGCCCGGCCCTGACCTACGGCGTCGTCGCTCTTGCGATCATCCCCTACGGCGCGGTCGGAATCCCCTGGAACGGCTGGACGGCGCTGGCCGCGCTGGCCGCCGTGTGCCTGCTGATTACGGGTTTGCAGCTGCTGCTCGCCCGCTACCGCAACACCGAGGCTGAAGCCCGGGCTGTCGGCGTCCGGCCCGCGGTCATCGTCGCGGCCGGCGTGCTGCTGGGCGTTCTGCTGATCGGCTGGGCGGCCTGCCGCGGCTTGACCCATTGGCAGTCCATACCAAGCACCTGGGACGCCGTCTGGCATGCCAACACCGTGCGCTGGATCCTCGACACGGGCCAGGCGTCGTCGACCCATATGGGCGAGCTCCGCAACGTCGAGACACACCGGTCGCTGTACTACCCGTCCGTGTTCCACGCTCTGACGGCGGTGTTCTGCCAGCTGACTGGGGCAGCACCCACTACCGGTTACACCTTGAACTCGCTGGCAGCATCGGTCTGGCTGTTTCCGGCCAGCGCTGCCATCCTCACCTGGCACGTGCTCAGGCCGCGTACCAGCGAACTACGCGCAGCGGGAGCCGCGGCTACCGCTGCGGCGCTGTCGGCGTCGTTCACCGCGGTGCCCTATGTCGAGTTCGGCGTCGCGGCGATGCCGAACCTGGCGGCCTACGGGGCCGCGGTTCCGACGATGGTGTTAATCACCTCGACATTGCGGCACCGCGACCGCATTCCGCTGGCGGTGCTGGCCCTGGTGGGGGTCTTTTCGGTACATATCACCGGCGGGGCGATCGTCATGCTGCTGCTGGGCGCGCGTTGGCTTTTCGAGGAGCTGTGGCGTCCCGTCCGGGGGCGACTCGCCGACATTGCGACGCTGGCGGGCGTCGGGGTGGCGGCCGGGTTGATCCTGTTGCCCCAGTTCATCAGCGTCACCCAACAAGAAGACATCATTGCCGGGCATTCTTTCCCGACTTACCTCAGTAAGCGGCGTGGACTTTTCGACGCCGTCTTTCAGCACTCACGCCATCTCAACGACTTTCCGGTCCAATACGCGACGATCGCGCTGGCCATTGCCGGTGGCCTGATCCTGCTGGTCAAAAAGGTCTGGTGGCCGCTGGCGGTGTACCTGTTGCTGATCGTGGTGAACGTCGATGCGGGAACGCCGTTGGGTGGGCCGATCGGCGTGCTGGCCGGCGGAATCGGCGAGTTCTTCTACAAAGACCCACGGCGGATCGCGGCCGCGACAACGCTGCTGTTGACTGCGGGAGCAGGTCTGGGGTTGTTTGCGGCGGTCCTGGGGCTGGTGGCGCTGGGGAAACGACTGACCGGCCGTTTCAGACCCGTGCCGGCGCCCGCCTGGACCGGCATCACAGCAGCGCTATTGGTGGCGGCCACCCTGGTGAGCGCATGGCACTACTTTCCGCGCCACCGGTTTTTGTTCGGTGACAAGTACGACTCGGTGATGGTCGACAAGCGAGACCTCCAGGCCATGGCCTACCTGGCGACCCTGCCGGGCGCGCGCGACACCATCATCGGCAACTCCAATGTGGACGGCACCGCGTGGATGTATGCGGTGGCTGACCTGCATCCGCTGTGGACCCATTACGACTTCCCGCAGCAGACCGGCCCCGGCTATTTCCGCTATATCTTCTGGACGCACGCCCGCGAAGGCACCAGCAACCCGTGGGTGGTCGAAGCGGTCCGAGTACTCAACATCCGCTACATCCTGACCAGCGAACCGACGGTTCGCGGGTTCGCCGAGCCCGAGGGGATAAGGTCACTAGAGAAATCGAAGTCGTGGGCGAAGATCTATGACAACGTTGGCGCCCAGATCTGGGAATGGCGCGGTGATACCGCTGCCAAACGCCCCTAGACGGCACGCAAGAGGACGGTGACTGGATTGACAACCCGTGACGATGGCCCAGACGACAACGGCATCGAGATCATTGGCGGCCTCGACCCGCGGATGATGGCGATGCGCGATGCGGCAGCTGACGTCGACGACAACGACGAACGCTCGCTGACCGACCTGGTCGAGCAACCCGCCAAGGTGATGCGAATCGGCACGATGATCAAGCAATTGCTCGAGGAAGTCCGTGCCGCGCCGCTCGACGAGGCCAGCCGCACCCGGCTGCGGGACATCCACGCCACCAGCATCCGGGAGCTCGAAGAGGGGCTCGCCCCGGAACTGCGGGAGGAACTCGACCGTCTCACCCTGCCGTTCAGCGAGGACAGCGCCCCGTCGGATGCCGAATTGCGCATCGCACAGGCTCAGCTGGTCGGCTGGCTGGAAGGGCTCTTCCACGGTATCCAGACGGCGCTGTTCGCCCAGCAGATGGCCGCCCGAGCGCAGCTGGAGCAGATGCGCCAAGGCGCGCTGCCGCCCGGCATGGGTAAGCCGGGCCAAGCCGGCGGTCACGGCACCGGTCAGTACCTCTAACCTTTGAGCAACGTCGACCCGTGTCGAACCGCCCGTACATCGAAACCCGCAGTGCGTGGGTGGAGTTTCCCATCTTCGATGCCAAGTCGCGTTCCCTGAAGAAAGCCGTGCTCGGCAGGGCGGGCGGCACAATCGGTCGCAACGACGACAACGTGGTCGTCATCGAGGCCTTGCGCGACATCACCATGTCGCTCAGCCTGGGCGACCGAGTAGGTCTGGTAGGCCACAACGGAGCCGGGAAATCGACTCTGCTGCGGCTACTTTCGGGCATCTACGAACCCACCCGCGGCTCCGCAAAGGTCGTCGGCCGGGTGGCCCCGGTCTTCGACCTGGGCGTCGGCATGGACCCGGAAATCTCCGGCTTCGAGAACATCATCATCCGCGGCCTGTTCTTGGGGCAGACCCGAAAGCAGATGCTGGCGAAGGTCGACGAGATCGCCGACTTCACCGAGCTCGGCGAATACCTGTCGATGCCGCTGCGCACCTACTCCACCGGAATGCGGGTACGGCTGGCGATGGGCGTGGTCACCAGCATCGACCCCGAGATCCTGTTGCTGGACGAAGGCATCGGGGCGGTGGACGCCGATTTTCTGAAGAAGGCCCAGTCGCGGCTGCAGGGCCTGGTGGAGCGTTCCGGGATCCTGGTATTCGCCAGCCATTCCAACGAGTTTCTGGCCCGGCTGTGCAAGACCGCGATGTGGATCGAGCACGGCGTCATCAAGCTCACCGGCGGCATCGAGGATGTGGTGCGGGCCTACGAGGGCGAAGACGCCGCCCGTCACGTCCACGACGTGCTGGCCGAGACACGGTCCGACGCCGAAAAGCCGCTGGTACAAAAAGTTTCCGGGGATGAGTGACGCCGTCTTCGCCGTCGTGGTCACCCACCGGCGCCCCGACGAGCTGGCCAAGTCCCTGGATGCGGTGACCAGCCAGAGCCGGTTGCCCGATCAGCTGATCGTCGTCGACAACGACGCATCTGATGACGTCCGCGATCTGGTTGCCCGCCAACCGATTTCCACCACATACCTGGGGTCACGCCGAAACCTCGGCGGGGCAGGCGGTTTCGCGCTCGGGATGCTGCACGCGCTGGCCCAGGGCGCCGATTGGGTGTGGCTGGCCGACGACGACGGGCGGCCGGGGGATACGCAGGTGCTGGCGACCCTGCTGGCCTGCGCCGAGAAGTACGGGCTGGCCGAGGTGTCGCCGATGGTGTGCAACATGGACGACCCGCAGCGGCTGGCCTTTCCGTTGCGACGCGGGCTGGTATGGCGCAGGCACACAAGCGAATTGCGCACCGAAGCCGGTCAGGATCTGCTGCGCGGCATCGCGTCGTTGTTCAACGGCGCCCTGTTCCGCGCGTCCACCCTGGAGTCAATCGGGGTACCGGACCTGCGGCTGTTCGTCCGCGGCGACGAGGTGGAGATGCACCGCCGGCTGGTGCGGTCCGGCCTGCCGTTCGGCACCTGCCTGGACACCGCTTACCTGCATCCCTGCGGATCTGACGAGTTCAAGCCGATCCTGGGCGGCCGGATGCACACCCAATACCCCGACAACCCGGCCAAGCGATTCTTCACCTACCGCAACCGCGGCTATCTGATGTCGCAGCCGGGTCTGCGTAAGCTGCTGCTTCAGGAGTGGCTGCGGTTCGGCTGGTTCTTCGTGGTGACCCGCCGCGACCCCAAGGGCTTGCTCGAGTGGATTCGGCTACGCCGCTTGGGGCGCCGCGAAAAGTTCGGACAGCCGGGAGGTTCGGCATGACGTTCATTGACGCGGCCGCTGAGTCCAAGACGTTTGCCCGCGCCCGCAATGATCTGATCGAGGGCTTCCGGCGTCACGAATTGTGGCTGCACCTGGGCTGGCAGGACATCAAGCAGCGCTACCGCCGCTCGGTGCTGGGACCGTTCTGGATCACCATCGCCACCGGTACCACCGCGGTGGCCATGGGCGGCCTGTATTCCAAGCTGTTCCACCTGGAACTGTCGAAACACCTTCCCTACGTCACCCTTGGGTTGATCGTCTGGAACCTGATCAACGCCGCCATCTTGGAGGGCGCCGAAGTCTTCGTCGCCAATGAAGGCTTGATCAAGCAATTGCCCACACCGTTGTCCGTGCACGTTTACCGGTTGGTGTGGCGGCAGATGATCCTGTTCGCGCACAACATCGCCATTTATGTGGTCATCGCGATGATCTATCCCAAGCCGTGGTCGTGGGCGGACCTGTCGTTTATTCCGGCGCTGGTGCTGATCTTCCTCAACAGCATCTGGGTGTCACTGTGTTTCGGCATCCTGGCGACCCGCTACCGCGACATCGGTCCGCTGCTGTTTTCCGTCGTGCAGTTGCTGTTCTTCATGACGCCGATCATCTGGAACGACGACACACTGCGCCAGCAGGGCGCCGGGCGCTGGTCGCAGATCGTCGAGCTCAATCCCTTGCTGCACTATCTCGACATCGTTCGGGCGCCGCTGTTGGGTGCCCACCAGGAGCTGCGGCACTGGGCGGTGGTGGTGACGCTGACCATCATCGGCTGGCTGCTGGCCGCGGTCGCGATGCGTCAATACCGCGCCCGGGTGCCGTACTGGGTGTAGCGGCGTTCGCTGCTCAGTCAGCCGCGGACGCTCGGCTCCAAGAATCCTCCAAGGATCCTTTGAGAATCCCTCAAGGCAGCGTCGGGATGCTGGGCCGACGCATGAGACGCCCCAGATCACGTGCGATCTCGCCAATTGCCAATGAGAGGATTCACATGCTGCGCCACGCCGAGTTGTCCTTGCTCGCCGGTGGGCCACTGCCGGCCCACGACTCCGATTCAGAACTCGTGTTGGCGCCTCCTGTTCCGTTTCATTCGCTGTGCGAGCAGCATCTGCTTCCGTACTACGGCGTTGTGCGGGTCGGATACATTCCGGGCGAAACACGGTTGAACGAGTTCGAATTGGCGCGGATCGTCGAGGCGAGTTCGCGTGGCATTCAGATCCAGCAGCGGATGACCACCCGGATCGGATTGTGGCTGCACCACCAGTTGGCGCCTAGAGGGGTAGGCGTCCTGGTGGAGGCGGTCCACATCTGCATGCCACCGAGCCGCGTCTCGTCCGTCGGCACCCAGACGATCACGACCGCCTACTTCGGATCCCTGCGCGACAGCGCCGCTGAGCGACGCGAATTCCTCACGCTGGCAAGCCAAGAGCAGACATCGTCACAGGAGAGCGAATGACGCAGATGACCGAGACCGCACTCGCCGACGTGGTGCATATCGCGACGATGCACCGCGACGATGCGCCTTTGGGCCGAACGGCACGCTTCCATATGCGCAAGCAGTTCGACAGCTTGCCGTGCTGCCATCGCTCGTGGACCAATGAAGGAAAGCGTTTCTTTCTACATGGCTATGAGCGAACCTTCGAAATCGAGTTCGCGTGCGCGCAGACCGCGCCCGGTACCGGCGTGGTGCTGGGTCCCGATGCCGTCGAGGAAATCCGGGCGGCGCTGCGAAAGCAATTCGACCACACCACGCTGATCGCGGCGGACGATCCGGAACGTGACCTGTTCGAGCTGCTGGCCAGCCGGGGCGTGATCGACCTGCGGGTCATGGACAACACCGGGATGGAGGGCTCTGCGGCCTGGGTGTTCGACACCGTCGAGAGCATCGTCATGCGGACAACGCAAGGCCGGGTCTGGGTGTCACAGATCAGGGCACGCGAGAGCCAAAGCGACGCGGTCACGTTAACGGCGCGACCAGGAGCGATCCCGAACTGAACCCAGCGAAGCTGGATTAACCTTTCCGGCAAGGACACGGCCATGAGAACTCGTCTAGCAAAGGCCATTGACTCGACGCCGGCCCGCTCCGAGGGGCATTATTCGTTCGTGACCGAGGTGATCGGCTGCGTTGGAACGCTGGTCGTAGGGACTCGCGGCGAAGGTGGTGCCGGCGAGGTCTTGCTTAGTGTGCGGGGGACCAAGGAGGCATTCCTGGCCTGGTCCGATGAACCACTCCCGAAGGGCACGAAGGTGCTGGTAGTCGAGGCTCGGGGCGCGAGGACGGTGGTCGTCGAACCCTGGAGTGATTGCGCGCTGTTTTGACCAGCGAAATCCCCTGAAACACAACATCAAACACACGAGGAAACCAAACCCCCTTTAGGAGTCACCATGCTCGGTTATAAAGTGCCCGATCCGGACGAGGCGATGCTTATCGCCGGCGCGCGAAGCAGGGGCAACGCGCCCTTCCGCGTGGTGACCGGCCACGGCGCCTTCGTCATCCCGTTCTTCCGCAAGGCCCGGTTCCTGACATTGGCGATGTGCGAGTCCGAGGTCGCCGAAAAATGCGTCACCCAGCAGGGCATCACGCTCAACGTCCGGGCAGTGATCGCGTTCAAGGTCGGCAACGACACCGAAAGCATCATCGCAGCGGCACAACGCTTCCTGTCCGAGCAAGACCAGATGTCGGTACTCACCGGCCGGATCTTCGCCGGCCACCTGCGTTCGATCATCGGCTCGATGACGGTCGAGCAGATCATCCGGGAACGCCAGAAGCTGGCGACCGAGGTGCTCGACGGCTCCAAGGAGGAAATGGCCCGCATCGGCCTGAATGTCGACGCCCTGCAGATCCAGTCCATCGACGACGACGGACTCGGCTACATCACGGCGATGTCGGCGCCACACAACGCCGCCATCCAGCAGCAGGCGCAGATCGCCCAGGCGCAGGCGAACCAGAAAGCCGCCGAAGCCGAGCAGGAGTCACAGCGCCAGCAAGCTGAATTCGCCCGTCAGACCGCGGTTGTCAAGGCCCAGTACAAGGCCGAGGTCGACAAGGCTCAGGCAGAGGCGGCCCAGGCAGGTCCGCTGGCCGAAGCCGAGGCTCAGCGCGAGGTGCTGGCGATGCGCACCGAATTGGCCCAGCGCGCGGCCGAACTGCGCCAGCAGGAGCTGGTCGCCGAGGTGGTCAAGCCCGCCGAGGCCGAGGCCGAACGGGTTCGGATCCTGGCCCTCGCCGATGCGGAGAAGATGAAGATCCAGGCCGAGGCGGCGGCGTCGCACAACCGGGTGGCGCTGGACCGGATGCTGATCGACCAGTTGCCGCAAATCGTGGAGAAGGCCGCGGGCGGGCTCGCCGGTGCGAATGTGACCGTGCTCAACGGCGCCGAGGGCCTCAGCCAGGTGGCCACCGGGCTGGTCTCGCAAGGCAAAGCCATCTTCGACGCCCTGCGTGGCGGAGTCATCGACTACGACTACGACGGCGAAGGGGTGCCGCCCGCCACCCAGTGAGGTGACGGCTGCATTGCCGAGAAGACGCAAAAGCACCCTATTTCGTGACGAAATGGGTGCTTTTGCGTCTGCTGGCGCGTGGTGGTGTCACACTGAAACGCCACGAGTTGGATTCCCCGCCGCTGAGTAATCCGGCAAACGGGTACCCACACGCAATACGGCAATCTGGCGCGAAAGGTCGGCGGACGTGGTTAAGAAAGTCCAGACATCGGGACCGGCGAGCGCGGCGCGGGATAACCTCGCCGCGGAGCTGGCTCGGCTACGCCAGCGCCATCATCGCCTGGAGACCGAGGTCAAGAACGACCGCGGCATGATCGGCGATCACGGAGACGCGGCCGAGGCGATTCAGCGCGCCGACGAGCTGGTCGTGCTCGCTGACCGGATCCACGAACTCGACCGGCGGCTGCGGGCGGGGCCGTCAGACTTCACAAACTCCGACGACTCGGAAGCGCTGCCCGGCGGCACCGAGGTGACGTTGCGGTTCCCCGACGGCGAAGTGGTCACGATGCACGTGATCTCCATCGTCGAGGAGACCCCGGCCGGCCGCGAAGCCGAGACGTTAACGGCTCGCAGCCCCCTGGGCCAGGCCCTCGCCGGCCGTCAGCCGGGTGACACGGTGACCTACTCGACGCCGCAGGGACAAAGCCAGGTCGAGTTGATCGACGTGAAGCTGCCCGCCTGACCGGCGGTCGCGCAACACCGGGTAGCCGCGCAAGGGCCGTTAGACTTTGCCCGATGGTTGCCCCGATACCCGAGGCTGCACCGCCGCGCCCACCGCTGACCCTGACCACGCAAGTGTGGCGTTTCGTCGTCACCGGCGGCCTGTCGGCGGTGGTCGACTTCGGGCTCTACGTCATTCTCCTCAAAGTGGTGGGTTTGCCGTATGACCCGGCAAAGGCGATCAGCTGGCTTGCCGGCACCATCACCGCGTACCTGATCAACCGCCGCTGGACGTTTCAAGCGGCACCGAGCACGGCCCGGTTCGTCGCGGTCATGGTGCTGTACTGCATCACCTTCGCCGTGCAGGTCGGACTCAATCATCTGTGTCTGGCGCTGTTGCACTATCGGGGCTGGGCGATACCCGTCGCATTCGTGATCGCGCAGGGCACGGCCACGGTGATCAACTTCATTGTGCAGCGAGCCGTGATCTTCCGGATCCGCTGAGCCGACCCGCCAGGCTGTACCCTCTTTGACGATGTCGAGCAACCCTGAGCCAACTACGACGACCACCCGGTTGACGGGCTTCGGCCGCACCGCCCCGTCGGTGGCCCAGGTGCTGCGCACCCCCGATCCAGAGGCGATCGCCAAGGCGGTGGCGCGAGTCGCAGACGCGGGAGGTTCTAGAAGCCGGGGCGTTATCGCCCGCGGGCTGGGGCGCTCCTACGGCGACAACGCGCAGAACGGCGGCGGGCTGGTGATCGACATGACCGCGCTGAACGTCATCCACTCCATCAGCGCCGACACCAAGCTGGCCGACGTCGACGCCGGGGTGAACCTCGACCAGCTGATGAAGGCCGCCCTGCCGTTCGGGCTGTGGGTTCCGGTCCTGCCCGGGACCCGTCAGGTCACCATCGGCGGCGCGATCGCCTGCGACATCCACGGCAAGAACCATCACAGCGCGGGCAGCTTCGGCAACCACGTGCGCAGCATGGACCTGCTGACCGCCGACGGCGAAATCCGTCACCTTACTCCCGACGGTGAAGATTCCGAGCTGTTCTGGGCCACCGTCGGCGGTAACGGACTGACCGGCATCGTCTTGCGCGCCACCATCGCGATGACGCCGACCGAGACGGCATACTTCATCGCCGATGGCATCGCCACCAAGGACCTCGACGAAACCGTCGCCGTTCACCTCGACGGCAGCGAAAGCCACTACACCTACTCCAGCGCGTGGTTCGACGTGATCAGTCCGCCGCCGAAACTCGGCCGGGCCGCGGTCAGCCGGGGCAGCCTCGCGAAGCTTGATCAGCTGCCACCGAAGCTCGCTAAGAACCCGCTGCAATTCACTGCGCCACAGTTGCCCGCGGTGCCCAACGTCTTCCCGATCGGCGTGATGAACAAGCTGACGGGGAGCATGGTCGGTGAGGCCTTCTACAGGATGAGCGGGAACTACCAGAACAAGATCGTCAATTTGACACAGTTCTATCACATGCTGGACCTGACGACCGGATGGCAATACGCCTACGGCCCTGGGGGTTTCGTCCAACACCAGTTCTTGGTTCCGCCCAATGCGATGGAGGAGTTCAAGGGCATCATCCGGTGGATTCAAACGCAGGGTCACTACTCGTTCCTCAACGTGTTCAAGCTTTTCGGCCCCGGCAACAGGGCCCCGCTGAGCTTCCCGATGGCAGGCTGGAATGTCGCAATGGACTTTCCGAACAAGCCCGGCGTCAACGAGTTCCTCAACGAACTCGACCGCAGGGTCATGGAGTTTGGCGGCAGGTTATATACCGCAAAGGATTCGCGGGTTAGCGCCGAGCGATTTCATGCCATGTATCCGCGCATCGACGAGTGGATTGCGGTGCGCCGCAAAGTCGATCCGTCGAGGGTGTTCGCCTCCGACATGGCCCGACGTTTGGAGTTGCTCTAAATGGTTCTCGACGCCGTAGGAAACCCGCAGACCATCTTGCTGCTGGGCGGTACCTCCGAGATCGGGTTGGCGATCTGTGAGCGCTATCTGCAGAACGCACACGCGCGGATCGTGTTGGCCGCCATGCCCGACGACCCCGGCCGTGACGCCGCCGTCGCGCAGATGAAAGCCGCCGGCGCCAAGGCGGTCGAGCTGATCGACTTCGAAGCCACCGACACCGACAGCCATCCTAAGGCCATCGACGAAGCCTTCGTCGGCGGCGATGTCGACGTGGCCATCGTCGCGTTCGGTCTGCTCGGCGACGCCGAAGAACTCTGGCAGAACCAGCGCAAGGCGGTGCAGATTGCCGAAATCAACTACACCGCAGCTGTTTCCGTCGGCGTGCTGCTGGGTGAGAAGATGCGCGCTCAGGGCTTCGGTCAGATCATCGCGATGAGCACGGTGGCCGGTGAACGGGTGCGACGGTCCAATTTCGTCTACGGCTCCACCAAGGCCGGCCTGGACGGCTTCTACCTTGGATTGTCAGAAGCGTTGCGTGAGTATGGTGTTCGCGTGCTGGTGATCCGGCCGGGCCAGGTGCGCACCCGGATGAGCGCGCATGTCAAGGAAGCTCCGCTGACCGTCGACAAGGAGTACGTCGCCAACCTCGCGGTGACGGCGTCGGCAAAAGGTAAGGAACTGGTTTGGGCGCCAGCAGCATTCCGTTACGTGATGATGGTGTTGCGACACATCCCGCGGAGCATCTTCCGCAAGTTGCCAATCTGACCATGCGCAATGCGCTGGCCGGCCTAGGCCAGATGGTGCTGGCGGCGTTGGTGGCCGTCCTGGTCGCAGCGGTGTCGCTGACCGCCATCGCTCAGGTGCAGTGGCCGGCCTTTCCGTCGTCGAACCAGCTGCATGCGCTGACCACCGTCGGGCAGGTCGGTTGCCTGGCGGGCCTGATCGCGACCGGCTGGGTATGGCAGCGCGGGCGGTTCCGATGGCTGGCGCAGCTGAGCGGGCTGGTGCTGGTGTCCGCGTTCACCGTCGTGACCCTGGGTATGCCGTTGGGGGCCACCAAGCTCTATCTGTTCGGCATCTCCGTCGACCAGCAATTTCGCACCGAATATCTGACCCGCCTCACCGACAGCCCCGCCCTGCAGGACATGACGTATCGAGGGCTCCCGCCGTTCTACCCGCCGGGCTGGTTCTGGATCGGCGGGCGCATCGCGGCGCTGACCGGGACACCGGCCTGGGAGATGTTCAAGCCGTGGGCGATCACCTCGATCACCATCGCGGTCGCGGTCGCGCTGGTGCTGTGGTGGCGGATGATCCGCTTCGAATACGCGCTGATCGTCACCACCGCCACCGCGGCGGTCACGCTGGCGTACAGCTCGCCGGAGCCCTACGCCGCGATGATCACGGTCCTACTGCCGCCGGTACTGGTCATGACCTGGTCGGGTCTGCGCGCCGGAGCGCGGGCGGCCGCCGAGCGTCAGCCCGCCGAGCGTGACGCCACAGTCACGCTGGGGCGCGAGCGTGACGGCATCGTCACGCTCGAGGAGCGCGCGGGCGGGTCGGCGGGCTGGGCCGCCGTGGCCGCCGCCGGGATATTCCTGGGCTTCGCGGCTACGTGGTACACGCTGCTGCTGGGCTACAGCGCCTTCACGGTCACGCTGATGGCGCTGGCTCTGGCAACCGGGCGGTGGCGAAGCGGCGGGTTCAAAGCCGCCCTGGACCCGCTGCGCCGACTGCTCGTCATCGGCGTCATCGCAGCGGCGATCGCGTCCACCACCTGGCTGCCGTATTGGCTGCGAATACTGCATGACCCGGTCAGCAACACCGGCAGCGCCTTCCACTACCTGCCGGCGGACGGCGCAGAGCTCACCTTCCCGATGCTGCAGTTCTCCCTGCTGGGAGCGATCTGCATGCTCGGCACCCTGTGGCTGGTGGTGCGCGCGCGTTCGTCGGTGCGGGCGGGTGCCCTGGCGATCGGAGTGCTGGCCGTCTACCTGTGGTCGCTGTTGTCGATGCTGACCACGCTGGCCCGCACGACGCTGCTCTCGTTCCGGCTGCAGCCGACGCTGACTGTGCTGCTGGTCGCCGCCGGGGTGTTCGGCTTTGTCGAGGCGGCGGGCGCCCTGGCCGCGCGCAGCCGAATCGTCCTCCCGGTCGCCGGCGCGATCGGGCTGGCCGGGGCGATCGCATTCAGCCAGGACATTCCCGACGTGCTGCGGCCCGACCTCACCATCGCCTACACCGACACCGACGGCCACGGCCAGCGCGGCGATCGGCGACCGCCGAGCTCCGAGAAGTACTACTCGGCCATCGACGCCACCATCCGGCGCGTCACCGGTAAGCCGCCAGACCAGACCGTGGTGCTGACCGCCGACTACAGCTTCCTGTCTTACTACCCGTACTGGGGTTTTCAGGGGTTGACGTCACATTACGCCAACCCGCTGGCGCAGTTCGACCAGCGCGCCGTGCAGATCAAACACTGGTCCAAGCTCAAGACCGCCGACGAGTTCATCCACGCGCTGGACACGTTGCCCTGGCCGCCGCCGACGGTGTTCCTGATGCGCCGTGGCGCTGGCCAGACCTATACCCTGCGGCTGGCCGAGGACGTATATCCCAACCAGCCCAACGTCCGTCGCTACATCGTCGAGCTGCCGGCTGCGCTGTTCGCCGACCCGCGGTTCACCGTCGAAAGCGTCGGCCCGTTCGTGCTGGCGATCCGCAAGCCGGCGGGATAACGGCTGATGGCCACCGAAACCTCACCTGAGACGGTCGAAGAACTACGATCTACGTCCGTGAGCGACACGGGAGAAAATCACCGGATCGCTCGCTTCATTGCGGTGGTCGCCGGCCTGCTCGGGACCCTTCTGGCGATCATCACCCCGGTGCTTCCGGTCAAGCAAACCACCGCCCAACTGAACTGGCCGCAGAACGCCACCATCAACAGCGTCGAAGCACCGCTGCTCGGGTATGTGGCCACCGAACTGAACGTCAGCGTGCCGTGTCAGGCGGCAGCAGGACTGACCGGACCGCAGAACGCGGGCAAGACGGTGCTGTTGTCGACCGTCCCCAAGCAGGCCCCTAAGGCCGTCGACCGTGGCCTGCTGATCCAGCGCACCAACGACGAGTTGGTGCTGGTGGTGCGCAATGTCGCGGTGGTGACTGCCCCGCTGAGCCAGGTGCTCAGTCCGGCTTGCCAGCGGTTGACGTTCACCGCCCACGCCGACCGGGTAACCGCCGAGTTCGTCGGCCTGACGCAGGGACCCAACGCCGAGCACCCCGGCTCGCCACTGCGCGGCGAACGCAGCGGCTACGACTTCCGGCCGCAGATCGTCGGCGTGTTCACCGACCTGTCCGGTCCGTCGCCACCGGGTCTGAGCTTCTCCGCGACCGTCGACACCCGCTACAGCAGCAGTCCCACCATGCTGAAGCTGGTCGCAATGATCCTCGGCGTGCTGATGACCGTCACCGCGCTGATCGCGCTGCACTTCCTCGATACCGCTGACGGCACTCGGCACCGACGCTTCCTGCCCGCGCGCTGGTGGTCGATCGGCGGTCTGGACGCCCTGGTGATCGCGGTGCTGGCGTGGTGGCATTTCGTCGGCGCCAATACCTCCGACGACGGCTACATCCTGACCATGGCGCGGGTGTCGGAGCATGCCGGGTACATGGCCAACTACTACCGCTGGTTCGGTACTCCCGAGGCGCCGTTCGGCTGGTACTACGACCTGCTCGCGCTATGGGCGCACGTCAGCACCACCAGCATCTGGATGCGACTGCCGGTCCTGGCGATGGCGCTGACCTGCTGGTGGGTGATCAGCCGCGAAGTCATGCCTCGGCTAGGTGCGGCCGTTAAGCGAAACCGGGCCGCGGCGTGGACCGCGGCGGGCATGTTCCTGGCGGTCTGGTTGCCACTCGACAACGGGCTGCGGCCCGAGCCGATCATCGCCCTGGGCATCCTGCTGACCTGGTGCTCGGTCGAACGGGCGGTAGCCACCAGCAGGCTGCTGCCGGTCGCGGCCGCGTGCATCATCGGCGCGTTGACCCTGTTCTCCGGGCCGACGGGTATCGCCTCTATCGGTGCGCTGCTGGTCGCGGTCGGGCCGCTGCGGACCATCCTGCATCGCAGGTCCAAGCGGTTCGGCCTGCTGCCGCTGGTGTCGCCGATCCTGGCGGCGGTGACCGTTACCACGATCCTGATCTTCCGCGACCAGACCCTGGCCGGAGAGATGCAAGCCAGCATGCTCAAGCGCGCCGTCGGGCCCAGCTTGAGCTGGTTCGACGAACACACCCGCTACGAGCGGCTGTTCATGGCCAGTCCCGACGGCTCGGTCGCGCGGCGTTTCGCCGTGCTGGCCTTGGTACTCGCGCTGGCGATATCGGTGGCAATGTCGTTGCGCAAGGGCCGAATTCCGGGCACCGCCACCGGGCCGAGCCGCCGCATCATCGGCATCACGATCATCTCGTTCCTGGCGATGATGTTCACTCCCACGAAATGGACGCACCACTTTGGGGTGTTCGCCGGTCTGGCCGGATCGCTGGGAGCGCTTGCCGCAGTGGCGGTTACGGCTGCGTCGATGCATTCTCGACGCAACCGAACTGTGTTTGCTGCCACCGTGCTGTTCCTGGTCGCGTTGTCGTTCGCCAGCGTCAACGGCTGGTGGTATGTATCCAATTTCGGTGTGCCGTGGTCTAATTCGTTCCCCGCGTGGCACTATGCCTTTGCCACGGCGCTGCTGATGCTGACCGTGCTGGTGCTGCTGCTGTCGGCGTGGTTTCACTTCGTCGCGACTTCCAACGGACCGCCCAAGACTCGGTACGGGGCGCGAGCCGCCGGAATTGTCCAGTCTCCGTTGGCAATTGCGACCTGGGTGTTGGTGACCTTCGAAGTGGTGTCGTTGACCGCGGCGATGGCGAGCCAGTACCCGGCATGGTCGGTGGGCCGTTCCAACCTGCAGGCACTCACCGGAAAGTCTTGCGGACTGGCCGAAGACGTGATGGTAGAGCAGGATCCCAACGCCGGCATGCTGCCCCCGGTAACCGCTCAGGTTGCCGACGCCCTGGGATCCGGCCTGTCAGAAGCCTTCACGCCCAACGGTATTCCGGCCGATGTCTCCGCCGACCCGGTGATGGAACGCCCGGGTGATCGCAGTTTCATCAACGAGGACAGCAAGATCACCAGCAGCGAGGCCGGTACCGAAGGCGGGACCAACGCCGCGCCGGGAATCAACGGCTCCCGTGCCCAGCTGCCCTACCACCTGGATCCGGCCCGTACGCCGGTGCTGGGCAGCTGGCGCGCCGGCATCCAGGTCCCCGCGATGCTGCGGTCGGGCTGGTACCGGCTGCCCACCAAGGATCAACGCGACAAAACCGGCCCGCTGCTGGTGATCTCGGCGGCCGGCCGCTTCGACCCTCGTGAGATCCAGCTGCAGTGGGCCACCGACGACGGAGCTGCCAGCGGGCACGCCGGCGGGTCGTTCCAGTTCGGCGACGTCGGGGCGTCGCCGGCCTGGCGTAACTTGCGGTTGCCGCTTTCCGTGATACCAAGCACCGCCAGTCAGGTCCGCTTGGTTGCCGACGACTCGGATTTGGCGCCCCAGCACTGGATCGCGTTGACGCCGCCGCGAATTCCGCAGCTGCGCACGCTGCAAGACGTTGTGGGCTCGAAGGATCCGGTGTTCCTGGACTGGCTGGTGGGTTTGGCGTTCCCGTGCCAGCGACCGTTCGGCCATCGAAACGGCGTCACCGAGACACCCAAATGGCGCATTCTGCCGGACCGATTCGGCGCCGAGGCCAACTCGCCGGTGATGGACAAGAACGGCGGCGGGCCCTTAGGCATCACCGAGTTGCTGGTGAAGGCGACGACGGTAGCCAGCTACCTAAAGGACGACTGGTTCCGCGATTGGGGCGGGTTGCAGCAGTTGACGCCCTACTACCCCGACGCCCAGCCCGCCCATCTCGAGCTGGGGACGGTGACCCGCAGCGGGCTGTGGAACCCGGCGCCGCTCAGGCACTATTAGGCTCGCTTTCGCGGAAGGCCGTCGATCCCGTCACACCAGCCACTCGCATACCAGAAAAGCTGCCCATGTTGCGGTTTCGTATGCGATATCGCGGGCGATATCGCATTGGAAAAACCACTGGCCAAGTCCCCATGGGTCGGCGGGGTTGGTGTGACTGGTCGGTCCGGTCTTGCCGTATCACTTCGGGTTCGGCGGCGGATTAACGCCCTGGTAGACGAACGCGCCCCGAGCTTGCCCGCGGAGGTGGCGGCCGTTTAGCAGAAACGCGGAAATACCGGGCCTGATTGGCGATACTTATGGCCTTCTTCATAACTTTCACGGTCGCGAACTGACGTGATGGGAGTTCCGCGATGTCGGCTGACGTGGACGGCACGCCTTTTGGGCGCTACCGCTTAGTGGAGTTACTGGGCCGCGGCGGCATGGGCGAAGTCTGGCGGGCGCATGACACCGACACCGACCGGATTGTGGCCATCAAGGTTCTCCCCGCGAATTTGTCTGAGGACAAGGATTTTCAGCAGAGATTCCGACGGGAAGCCCACGCGGCGGCGCGATTGAACAACCCGCACGTCATTCCGATCCATAACTACGGCGAAATCGATGGCCGCCTTTATGTCGATATGCGGCTTGTCGAGGGGCGAGATCTCGGTAGCGTGCTGGCCGACGGGCCGCTGGAGCCAGGGCGGGCGGTGCGCATCATCGAACAGGTCGCCAAGGCGCTACATGCAGCCCACCAGGTGGGCCTGCTGCACCGCGACATCAAGCCCTCGAACATCCTGCTCGACCACGACGACTTCGCCTACCTGATCGATTTTGGGATCGCCCGGGTGGCTGATGAGACGCGAATGACCAAGTCCGGCTACATGATCGGTACTTTTCAGTACATCGCGCCGGAGCGTCTGGATAGCGGAACAGAAGATGCCCGCGCCGACATCTACTCGCTGGCCTGTGTGCTGTATGAATGCCTGACCGGAGACCCGCCGTTTGAGGGCGACACGATGGCGCGCCTGGTTGCCGCACACTTGAGCAAGCCCCCGCCTCGTCCGTCGATCAACCGGCCCGAGGTTCCCCAAGCGGTCGACGAGGTCATCGCCACTGGTATGGCCAAAGACCCCGATCAAAGGTATGCGACGACCATCGAGTTGTCGGACGCGGCGTGCGGGGCGGTCACTGAGCCGATTCAGCGACCCCATCCGGTGTCACCGACCGGCTCACAGCAGGGTCAGCGCACACCCATAGCCGGTTTCGTCTCACCGTCAGCCCCCACTCAGTTCGATTCGGCTGGCGGCCCCACCTCGCTTTCACCGCTACTGGGTCGGCCGAGTGGTGATGAAAAAAGCCGAAGACGCCGCCGGATCGCGTTGGTCGGAGGCGCAGCGGTGCTCGCAACAATCGTCGTTGTACTCGCCATGGTGTTCACCAACGGCAACAAAGGCGCCCATCGGACGCCCGCCGCCCCAACCAGCACGGCACCGCCGAACACCGGGCCCTTCACCGGCAGATACCGCGCCGACTTCGGCCCCTCCGCCACCCATGGGAAACCGGACGATGGAGGGACCCCGTCCACCGGGCAGTGGGCGGTGCGTTCGGTGTGTAAAACCACCGGCTGCGTGGCAACAGCGACGTCTACGGGCGGGCCTACCCTGCCGTCGGCCTTCGTGATCGATGACTTTGGCGGACAGTGGCATGCGGTCAGCCTAGGTTCAGTGGCGTCGTTCCCAGCGGGCGTGACGGGGTTTGACGGCTGCATCCCCGGCGAATACTTGACCGTCATCACGTTGCAACCGCGGCCCGACGGGACACTGGCCGGCCAATATCGCGCAACGGGCCCTCCCGATTGCGAGACGGAGCGAACCGTCACCTTCACCCGGATCGGAGACGTCGACCTCAACAGCCTTCCGGATCCGGCCAGCCAACCGCCACGCGTTGTGTCCCCGGCCGCCGCGTGGCACGGGCGTTACCACGGAACGAAAACAGCTGTCACGGCCAACTTTAAGCCATCCTCGTGGGATACCAGCATCCAGACCGACTGCCTTCGGACGGGCGAACGCTGCCTCAGCATGGACCCAAGCAAGACGGGAGCTGGCTATGTCTTCGCGGACGGAAAGTGGGTTTACAACCTTGATGGTGGCATCACCCGATGCAGCGGAGGTGGAACTGGTCCAGAAAAAGTTCATTGGGAATTTCCACTTCCGCAGCCGCCGCAAGATCCGATCACGTTGTTGACTGGCCGCGGACACACGCAGGTAACCGGCAACACCTCCTGCGTCGGCTCGTATGACCAAGCGGTGAAATTCGAACGCACCGGCGATTGAACGGCGTGGCAGGAGGAGTAAATGCGAAGGCATACGAGATCGGCTGATAGCCCAACGATCAGCTGAAGCGGCAAGATCCGCTGCGACTCGACCAGTTCGGGCCCGGGGGCGGTGATCGCCGCACCGCCGTATGCGCTTGGTTATGCACTCAATTTCAGCGTAAACTCTGCGCCATGGGTAAGCGAGTGAGCCTGATCCTCAAAGACGCGGATGAAGCGGTGATCGCGCCGTACCTCAGCGAAGGATCCGAGTCGTTCGAGGTACTGCGCGAGTGGGCGAATCAACGGGGCGAGAGCGACATCAAATCGGAGGCCGGCGCGCTCCGCGTACTGCTCCAGGCCGGCGCCGAAGCGCTCCGTGAGCGTGTCCTCGATGCCGGATACGTCCAATTGGCGGAGGAGTTCAACAGCGAACCTGCGCGCGCCGAGCGGCAGGCGGCAAGGGACCGCTACGTGCGCCGGTCCGAGGCCAGCCGGTGAATCGAGGGATGCGGAGTCAGACATACCTAGTGGACCTCGGGTACGGCTCGAAGCCATGGGTGATCCTCAGCAACAATCCGCGGAACAGGAACCTGGACACGGTGTTGGCGGCTCGGATCACGACGACGAGCAAGAACGCACACGTACCGACGGTCGTGCCATTGACCGCAGCCGATCCTCTTGCCGGGTTCGTCCTGGTGGACGACATTGTGCAGCTCTACCACGACGAACTGAGCGAATCACTTGGTGCCCTATCTCCGCCGACAATGCAGGAGATCAGCAAAGCACTCCGCATCGCACTCCCCTAAGTAGTGCCCATTTCTTCTGTCCGTCCGTAAGCGTACACTTACCGTTCGTGGCCACTTACCAAGATGGTGCTGCGTGGCTGGCGTTAGCCGACGGGACGCGACGGTCGATTGTCGAACGCCTTGCCCACGGGCCCTTGGCGGTCGGCGAACTGGCCCGTGACCTACCCGTCAGCCGGCCAGCCGTTTCGCAACACCTCAAGGTGCTGAAGTCCGCGGGGTTGGTGCGCGACCGTGCCGCGGGAACGCGTCGCGTCTACCAACTCGACCCGACCGGTCTGCAGGCATTGCGCGCCGATCTTGACCGGTTCTGGATGCAGGCACTGGCCACATACGCACAAAGTCTGGATGAGACAGGAGAAGCTGAATGACAACACCGAACGTGCGTCACCACATCGTCGTCAATGCCCCGATCGAGCGCGCTTTCGCCGTCTTCACCGAACAGTTCGGCAATTTCAAACCGCGCCAGCACAACCTGCTCACCGTCCCCATCGCCGAGTCGGTATTCGAACCGCGGGTAGGCGGACACATCTACGACCGCGGCGTCGACGGGAGTGTGTGCCGGTGGGCGCGCGTGTTGGTTTACGAGCCGCCCACCCGTGTCGTGTTCACCTGGGACATCGGCCCGACCTGGCAGCTGGAAAGCGACCCGTCCAAAGCCAGCGAAGTCGAAGTGCGCTTCACCGCCGAGTCCGACCAGCGCACGCTCGTCGAGCTCGAACACCGGCATCTGGACCGACACGGACCAGGCTGGAAGTCGGTCGCTGACGGCGTCGACGGTGACGCGGGCTGGCCACTGTATCTGGACCGCTACAGTCGCCTGTTCAGCGTGGCGGCACGGCCATGACGACAGACCTGATGGAGATGGCCCGCGCCGAGCGGGCCGACCTCGCGGAGTTCCTGGCCACCCTGACGCCGCAGCAGTGGGCCGCACCCAGCCTGTGCACCAAGTGGAGCGTGAAAGACGTTGTCGCCCATGTGATCAGCTACGAGGAACTGGGCACTCTCGGGCTGGTCAAACGATTTGCGAAGGGGTGGATGGTGCGGGCCAACCAGGTCGGCGTCGACGACTTCGAGACCCTGAGCCCGCAGGAATTGCTGGACTTTCTCCGCAATCACCTCACGCCCAGCGGGCTCACCGCGGGCTTCGGCGGCATGATCGCGCTGGTCGACGGCACAGTCCATCACCAAGACATCCGGCGCGCGCTCGGCCAGCGTCGCACCATCCCCGCCGATCGACTCGTAAGGGTCCTCGGCCTGGTGCCCGGTAACCCGAGACTCGGTGCCGGACGCCGGATCAGGGGACTGCACCTGCGCGCCACCGATGTCGACTGGGAACACGGCAGCGGGCCCGAGGTATCCGGCTCCGGCGAGGCGCTACTCATGGCGATGACCGGCCGCCCCGCGGCCCTCGCCGATCTCACCGGCCCAGGCGTGGGCACGTTGGCCTCGCGGCTGCGCTGATCCGTTCAGCTCGGCCTGATCTCGACGACGAACTCGCTGGTCCCAATGCGAATACGGTTGCCGTCAGCGAGGTTGGCGCTGCCTCGAATGCGCTGGCCTTGTACCTCGACACCGTTGGTCGACCGCGAATCGTAAATCACGAAACCCGCTCCGGTGTCGATGATTACCGCGTGGTGCCGGCTGACGTCTTCGTCGTTGGCGATAACGATGTCGTTGTCGTCAAGCCGCCCGATCCGGGTCGTCGCGCCGCTCAACCGGTAGCGGCGACCGGTCCGGTCATGCAGCCACGCGTCGGCGGACTCCGCGGGCGCCGCAACGCCCGAATCGCCCTGATAGGCGCTCAGCCTGCGGGTGGTTGAATCGGAACGCTTAACGGCCAGCGGCTGCTGACGCAGGATGCGTTCGTGCAGCGCGGTGATCGTGGGACCGGGGTCGATGCCCAGCCCTTCGGCCAGGGCCGTTCTCAGTCGCCGATAGGCGCCGAGCGCGTCCGACTGGCGCTCGGTGACGTAGTAGGCGGTGATCAGCTGCGCCCACAGCGGTTCCCGATAAGGGTGTTCGGCGGTTAGTGCCTCGAGCTCGGCAATCACCGCGCCGGCGCGGCCGCAGGCGATCTCGGCGTCGGCGTGCGCGGTGTGGGCCGCCACCTTTTCTTCCACCAGCGCGGTGCCGAACGCCTGGACGAAGGCAAAGTCGCGCAGGTCGTCAAGCACCGGTCCGCGCCATTCGCTCAGGGCGGCGGACAAATGGCTGCTGGCATCCTCGAATCGTCCGGCTGCGGAGGCCTGGATACCGGCGGCCTTTTCGGCCGTGAAACGCCCGACGTCGCACTCGATGTCGGCGATGCTGAGCTGATACCCCGGCGGCGCGCTGGCCAGCATCTGGTACGGGTCGGCCCCCGCGGTGCGCAGCAGTCGGCGCAGGTTGGACACGTGCGACTGGATGCTGGTCCGCGCTGCCGGTACCGGGTCCTCGTCCCACACCGCGTCGATCAACGCGTCGACCGACACCGGACGATTGCGGTTGATCACCAGCATGGCCAAGACGGCTCGCTGTTTAGGCGCGCCCAGCGGGAACCGGACGCCGTGCGAAGTCATCAGCAGCGGGCCCAGAACGCCGAACCCGAGTCCCGAGCTCTTCATTGCGCCGCCAGCCTCCTGGGTTGTCGAGGGCCTCAGCCGTCGATCCCATTGTGACGGCATGCGCGGCCACAATCGGGCGAATCCACGCGGCGCCGGTTGACGGCTTTCGGTGTGAGTATGGGACGGCGATCGGCGCTCGGGTTCAGCCCAGGCTGCACGCGCGAAGCCCAGAATTCCACCCCAAACACCCGAGCGTGCAACGCGATATCACCGGCGATATCGCTTTCAAACCAGCAACATGGCTGCCCTTTTGGTACCCGAGTGGCAGGTGTGACGAGATCGCCAGCGCCTCGCCGATCTTCGGCCAGCCGGCTGCGCGGCCCTGCATCCTCACCCGACAAAGCTGCGTCGCTTACGATCGACCCTCGTGCCCCCCGACGGTAATGAGCGACCGCAGCGCATCCCGCGGTTGGTGGCCGCCGGCGCCGGCATCGTGGGTCTGTTGTTGTGCGGCCTCGTTCCATTGCTTCCGGTGAAACAGACCACGTCGACCATCCTGTGGCCTCAAGGCACCACCGCGGACGGTCACGTCAGCCAGATCACCTCTCCATTGGTTTCCGGAGCGCCGCGCGCACTGGACATCTCTATCCCCTGCCCGGCGATGGCCACCCTGCCCCCCGACGGCGGCCTGGTGCTGTCCACGCTGCCGTCCGGCGGCATGGACGCCGGCAAGCACGCGCTGTTCGTGCGCGCCAGTAAAGACGTGATCGTCGTCGCGTTCCGGGATTCGGTAGCCGCAGTGGCGCAACGCTCGGCGGTCGCCGCGGGCGCGTGCAGCGTGCTGCACATCTGGGCCGACGCCGGTGCCGCGGGGGCGGATTTCGTCGGCATCCCCGGAGCCAGAGGGATCCTGGCCCCAGAGAAGAAGCCGCAAGTCGGCGGGATCTTCACCGACCTGAAAATCTCCGCACAGCCGGGTTTGTCGGCCCGCATCGACGTCGACACCAGGTTCATCACTGCGCCGACGGCGCTGAAGACGATCGTGATGCTCCTGGGTGCGCTGGCGGTCCTGGTCGCCATCGTCGCGATGGCCGTGCTGGACCGCCACAGCCGCGGCGGCGACACGTTGCGCGACTGGCGCTCCCCGATCGCCTGGCTGTCTCGGTACCGCCCGAGCGTGCACCGGCCATCGTGGTGGCGGGTCGGCCTGACGACCTGGATCGCCGATGCCGCAGTGACCGGGACGCTGCTGCTCTGGCACGTCATCGGCGCCACTTCGTCCGACGATGGCTACAACCTGACGATCGCCCGCGTCGCACCTCGAGCCGGCTACTTCGTCAACTATTACCGCTACTTCGGCACCACCGATGCGCCGTTCGACTGGTACTTCGGCGTCCTGTCCAAGATGGCGTCGGTGAGCACTGCCGGCGTGTGGATGCGGTTGCCCGCCACGTTGGCCGGGATCGCGTGCTGGCTACTTATCAGCCACTGCGTGCTGCGACGACTCGGTCCCGGCAAGGGGGGTCTGGCGTCCAACCGGGCGGCGATCTACACCGCGGGCGCCGTGTTCGTGGCCGCCTGGCTGCCGTTCAACAACGGGCTACGACCCGAGCCGCTGATCGCGCTGGGCGTGCTGGTCACCTGGATCCTGGTGGAACGCGCGATCGCACTGCGGCGACTGGTCCCGGCCGCGCTGGCGATCATCGTCGCGATGCTCACCGCGACGCTGGCACCGCAGGGCCTCATCGCGCTGGCCGCGCTGCTGACGGGGGCGCGGGCCATCGCTGCGGCGATCCGGCGGCGTCAGGCCACCGACGGCTTACTGGCACCGCTGGCGGTGCTGGCAGCGTCGCTGTCGCTGATCACCGTCGTGGTGTTCAGGTCGCAAACGCTGGCCACGGTGGCCGAATCGGCCCGCATCAAATACAAAGTCGGGCCGACGATCGCGTGGTACCAGGACTTCCTGCGCTACTACTTCCTTACCGTCGAGAGCAACGCCGGAGGATCGATGACGCGTCGATTCGCCGTGCTGGTGCTGCTGCTCTGCATGTTCGGGATGCTGTTCGTGCTGCTGCGGCGCGGGCGGGTAGCGGGGCTGGCCAGCGGCCCGGCCTGGCGGCTGATCGGCACCACCGCGGTCGGCCTGCTGATGTTGCACTTCACCCCCACGAAGTGGGCCATCCAGTTCGGGGCGTTCGCTGGACTCGCGGGGGCGCTGGGGGCGGTGACCGCGTTCACCTTCGCCCGGATCGGCCTGCACAGCCGACGCAACCTCGCGCTCTACGTGACGGCGTTGCTGTTCGTGCTGGCGTGGGCCACTTCGGGCATCAACGGCTGGTTCTACGTCGGTAACTACGGGGTGCCGTGGTACGACATCCAACCCGTCGTCGCCAGCCATCCGGTGACGTCGATGTTCCTGGCATTGTCGATCTTCACCGGACTGCTGACCGCCTGGTACCACTTCCGGATGGACTACGCCGGGCACACCGAGGTCAAAAACAACCGGCGCAACCGCGTCCTGGCCTCCACCCCGCTGCTGGTGGTCGCCGTGATCATGGTGCTGGGCGAGGTCGGGTCGCTGGCCAAGGGCGCGGTGTTCCGCTACCCCCTCTATACCACCGCCAAGGCCAACCTGGCCGCGCTCAGCAGCGGGCTGTCGCCGAACAGTTGCGCCATGGCCGACGACGTGCTCACCGAACCCGACCCCAATGTCGGCATGCTGCAACCCGTTTCGGGACAGACCTTCGGGCCCGACGGGCCGCTGGGCGGCATCAACCCCGTCGGCTTCAAACCCGAGGGGGTGGGCGAAGACCTGCAGTCCGACCCGGTGGTGAGCAAGCCCGGAGTGGTCAATTCCGACGCCTCGCCCAACAAACCCAACGCCGCCATCAGCGACTCCGCTGGCACCGCAGGAGGCAAGGGCCCGCCGGGTGTCAATGGCTCGCACGCGTTTCTGCCGTTCGGTCTGGACCCCGCGCGCACCCCGGTGATGGGCAGCTACGGCGAGAACAACCTGGCGGCGACGGCCACCTCGGCCTGGTACCAGCTGCCGCCCCGCAGCCCGGACCGGCAGATCGTGGCGGTCGCTGCCGCGGGCGCCATCTGGTCGTACAAAGAAGACGGCGACTTCATGTACGGGCAGTCCCTGAAACTGCAATGGGGCGTAGCCAGGCCCGACGGCAGCATTCAGGCGCTCGGCGAGGTCTATCCCATCGACCTCGGGCCGCAGCCCGCGTGGCGCAACTTGCGCTTCCCACTGACCTGGGCGCCACCGGAAGCGAATGTGGCGCGGATCGTCGCTTACGACCCGAACTTGAGCTCTGAGCAGTGGTTTGCTTTCACACCACCGCGAGTACCGGAACTGAAAACACTGCAGCAGCTCATTGGATCGCAGACCCCGGTGCTGATGGATATCGCGACAGCGGCCAATTTCCCGTGCCAGCGGCCGTTCTCCGAACACCTTGGCATCGCCGAACTTCCGCAGTACCGGATCCTGCCCGACCACAAGCAGACCGCGGTGTCTTCCAACCTATGGGAGGCGAGCTCGGCCGGCGGTCCGTTCCTGTTCACCCAGGGACTGCTGCGAACCTCGACGGTCTCGACGTACCTCCGCGGCGACTGGTACCGCGACTGGGGATCCGTCGAGCAGTACCTCCCGCTGGTGCCGACCGATCAAGCGCCGAACGCCCTTGTCGCACAGGGTGTGATCACCGTGCCCGGCTGGAGCCGGCAAGGACCGATTCGAGCCCTGCCATGACGACAACCGGCGCGAGCAGACGCAAAAGCGCCCAAAATGGGGCCATTTCGGGCGCTTTTGCGTCTGCTCGCCAGGTCCAGGTGACGCGCTGGGCGGCCATCGTCGCCGGGCTGATCGGCTTCGTGCTGTCGGTTGCCACGCCGCTGCTGCCGGTCGTGCAGACCACCGCGATGTTGAACTGGCCGCAGAACGGCCAACTGAACAGCGTTACAGCGCCGTTGATCTCGCTGACGCCCGTCGACCTGACCGCGACTGTACCGTGCAGCGTGGTGCGCGATATGCCGCCGACGGGTGGGGTGGTGCTGGGCACCGCGCCCAAGAACGCCAAGGACGCCAACCTCAACGCGATGTTCGTGGTCGTCAGCAGCCAGCGGGTGGACGTCACCGACCGCAACGTGGTGATCCGCAGCGTGCCGCGCGACCTGGTGGCCGGCGGCGCGAACGCGCCGGGATGCTCAAGCATCGAGATCACGTCGACCCGCGCCGGAACCTTCGCCACTTTCGTTGGGCTGAAGGATCCCGCGGGAAATCCCCTGCGCAGCGGCTACCCTGACCCGAATTTGCGCCCTCAGATCGTCGGGGTGTTCACCGACCTCAGCGGCCCAGCTCCGTCCGGATTAAAGCTGTCGGCGACCATCGACACCAGGTTCTCCACCACCCCGACGACGCTCAAACTGCTTGCGATCGTGGGCGCGATTCTGGCCACCGTGATCGCGCTGATCGCGCTGTGGCGGCTTGACCAGCTGGACGGACACCGAATGCGGCGACTGCTTCCGGCCAATTGGCGCACGTTCACCCTGGCCGACGCCGCGGTGATATTCGGGTTCCTGCTGTGGTGGGTGATCGGGGCCAACTCCTCCGACGACGGCTACATCCTGGGCATGGCGCGGGTCGCCGACCGGGCCGGCTACATGTCCAACTACTTCCGCTGGTTCGGCAGCCCGGAGGACCCGTTCGGCTGGTACTACAACCTGCTGGCGCTGATGACCCACGTCAGCGACGCGAGCCTGTGGATGCGGCTGCCGGACCTGTTCGCCGGGCTGGTGTGCTGGCTGCTGCTGTCGCGCGAGGTGCTGCCCCGACTTGGACCGGCGGTGGCGGCCAGCAAGCCCGCCAGTTGGGCGGCAGGCATGGTCCTGCTGACCGCGTGGATGCCATTCAACAACGGCCTGCGGCCCGAGCCGATCATCGCGCTCGGCTCGCTGGTCACCTACGTGCTGATCGAGCGATCGATGCGCTACAGCCGGCTGACGCCGGCGGCTCTGGCGGTCATCACCGCCGCGTTCACCCTGGGGGTCCAGCCGACCGGCCTGATCGCGGTGGCCGCGCTGGTCGCCGGCGGTCGCCCGATCCTGCGGATCCTGGTGCGTCGTCACCGCCTGGTCGGCACGCTGCCGCTGGTGGCCCCGATGCTGGCGGCCGGGTCGGTGATCCTGACCGTGGTATTCGCCGACCAGACGCTGTCAACGGTGTTGGAAGCCACCAGGATTCGCACCGCGATCGGGCCTAGCCAGGCGTGGTACACCGAGAACCTGCGCTACTACTACCTCATCCTGCCCACGGTGGACGGCTCGCTGTCACGCCGGTTCGGCTTCTTGATCACCGCGCTGTGCCTGTTTACTGCGGTGTTCATCATGTTGCGGCGCAAGCGGATTCCCGGTGTGGCGCGCGGTCCGGCGTGGCGGCTGATGGGCGTCATCTTTGGCACCATGTTCTTCCTGATGTTCACCCCCACCAAGTGGGTGCATCACTTCGGACTGTTCGCTGCCGTGGGCGCGGCCATGGCGGCGCTGACGACGGTGCTGGTCTCGCCGTCGGTGCTGCGCTGGTCGCGCAACCGGATGGCGTTCTTGGCGGCGCTGATGTTCATGCTGGCGCTGTGCTTCGCCACCACCAACGGCTGGTGGTATGTCTCCAGCTATGGTGTGCCGTTCAACAGCACGATGCCGAAGATCGGCGGAATCACCGTCAGCACAGTCTTTTTCGTCCTGTTCGCAATCGCCGCGCTGTACGCGGCGTGGTTGCACTTCGCATCCAGGGATCACGGCGAAGGTCGTCTGGCCCGGGCGGTTACTGGCGCGCCGGTACCGATCGCGGCCGGATTCATGGCGCTGGTGTTCGTCGCATCGATGGTGGCCGGAATCGTGCGCCAGTACCCCACCTACTCCAACGGCTGGGCCAATGTGCGGGCCTTCACCGGCGGCTGCGGGCTGGCCGACGACGTCCTCGTCGAGCCGGACAGCAACGCGGGATTCATGACGCCGATGCCCGGCGACTACGGCGCGCTGGGCGCCTTGGGTGGCATCAACCCGGTCGGCTTCACGCCCAACGGAGTACCGGAACATACTGTCGCCGAGGCGATCCGGATGACACCCAACCAGCCGGGCACCGACTACGACTGGGATGCGCCAACCAAGCTGAAGAAGCCGGGCGTCAACGGGTCGGTGGTGCCGCTGCCCTACGGCCTCAATCCCGACCAGGTTCCACTGGCCGCCAGCTACACCACTGGCGCGCAGCAGCAGAGCAGGCTCACGTCGGCGTGGTATCAGCTGCCCACGCCGGACGCCGGGCATCCGCTGGTGGTGGTGACCGCCGCAGGCAAGATCACCGGCAACAGCGTGCTGCATGCGCACACCGCGGGGCAGACCGTGGTGCTGGAATACGGCAAGCCCGGTCCCGGCGGCGACGTGGTGCCGGCCGGACGGCTGGTGCCCTACGACCTGTATGGGGAGCAGCCGAAGGCCTGGCGCAACCTGCGCTTCGCGCGAGCCGACATGCCCGCGAACGCGGTTGCCGTTCGGGTGGTGGCCGAGGACTTGTCCCTGACCCCGGAAGACTGGATCGCGGTGACTCCGCCGCGGGTTCCTGAGTTGCGTTCGCTGCAGGAGTATGTCGGCTCGTCGCAGCCGGTGCTGATGGACTGGGCGGTCGGGCTGGCGTTCCCGTGCCAGCAGCCGATGCTGCACGTCAACGGCGTCACCGAGATCCCGCGGTTCCGCATCACGCCGGACTACACGGCCAAGAAGATGGACACCGACACCTGGCAGGACGGCGTCAACGGCGGTCTGCTGGGCATCACCGATCTACTGCTGCGGGCCCACGTCATGTCGACCTACCTGTCGCGAGACTGGGGCCGCGACTGGGGCTCGCTGCGGAAGTTCGACACGCTGGTGGATGCGGGGCCGGCCCAGCTGCAATTGGGAACCGCGACCCGCAGCGGATTGTGGTCGCCGGGGAAGATCCGGATCAAGCCGTAGAGCGAGCGTCTCTACAGGCGAAGCTGCTCGACCGGGCAGTGTTAGATCGGTCAGCTGAATCGGCATCGATGCGGGCCATGGCGGGTTCTGACAAGCGTCGAATGAGTAGATCCGGCATCGCCCACCTTCTGATATCACTGTTATCAGCATTTCAGCTCGGTTGCCAACGATGTGCGTCGGCGTCTGGCCAACCACATATCGGCAACCTCAGCTGGGCCGGATTTCGACTACTTGCAGCCCAAGCTTGATGGCTCGGTCAGAGTAACGACAACTCGCGATAGAGAAATGGATCGACTTCTTCGGCCACAGGACGTTGTTGAAGCGGCCTGCTATTCCTTTGCACCCCAATACCTTTGGCTACAAAACGATGTCAGCCGCACCCTGCCGTTGAATTTCTTCAGCTAACTAACAAATTTAAATTCAAAGAAAATGCGCCTGACCAGGTTTTAGTTCCGCCGAATGTGGTCAATACTTGGCTGCGGGTGTGGGAATTCAATCAACAGTAAAACGGTGGGGCAAATGCGCGTGTGTACAACAATGGCGAAATCCGTTGCGGCAATCACTCTAGTCACTTCTGCGGCATTTGCGGCGGGCATCGCCGTCGCTTCTGCTGACCCGGGCGTGACAACGGTGGCTCTGGATTCGAAGCTGCGAAACTGCGATTTCAGCCTGGTGGCCTACCCACCCCTGGAGTTGGAGCCGTCTTTGGCGACCGGGTCGGCCATCATCCACAAAACGGGGTCCACAGCCGTCGCTGAGGTGCATCTGGCGGATGCCCCCGACCCGAACACCCACTTCACCGTCGGCTTGATCCAGGAACCGCGGCCGTCGTCGGCGAGCTGCGGGCCCGGGGCGCCGGGCACGTCTTTCACCGGCATGGACACCGATGGGGGCGGCAATGGAACGGTGACCATTCAAGACACGCTTCGGCCAGGCACGACGGGGGTCTGGGTGATTATCGAACGACCGAATGCACACGCCCAAGATCCGGCCGAGTATTACACCTCTGAGTTCGTGGTTCCTACTTAAAACACCGCGGCGGCTGTAATACCGTCGCGGGATGAGTGAGTACGACTTGGAGGCCGTGGATCGGCTGCCCTTCTCGACCCCGGAAAAGGCACAGCGATACGCGACCGACAACTATCGCGGCGCCGTGGGCCTCAATTGGTATCTCACCGATCCGACGCTGCAGTTCATCATGGCGTACTACCTGCGACCCGACGAAGTCGCTTTTGCGGAGCCACATCTGGCGCGCATCGGCGAGCTGATGGGCGGTCCGGTGGCGCGGTGGGCCGACGAAACCGACCGCAACCCGCCGCGGCTCGAGCGTTACGACCGGTGGGGACACGACATCAGCCAGGTCGTCATGCCCACTTCGTTGACGTCATCCAAACGCGCGGTGCTGGACGCCCAGCGGACGTTGCGCGCTGAGGCACGCAGCGCTGGGCTGAGCTCGTCGCTGCCCATGTTCGCCTCCAACTACCTGCTCAACCAGGCCGATATCGGGATGGGGTGCGCGCTGGGCACCGGCGGCGGCATGGTGCAGTCGCTGGTGGCCGCCTATGCGCCCGCCGACGTACGCGAACACGTCCTGGCCAAGTTCGACTCCGGCGAATGGGCGGGCGAAACCGCGCAACTGCTGACCGAACGGACCGGCGGCTCGGACCTGGGAGCGCTCGAGACGACCGCTCGACGCGTCAGCGGCGAAAATGGAGACGCCTGGCTGCTGAACGGCTTCAAGTGGTTTGCGTCGAACTGCGCCGGCGAGGCGTTCGTCGTGCTGGCCAAACCCGAGGGGGCTCCGGACTCGAGCCGCGGCGTCGCCAACTTTCTGGTGCTGCGCACCCGGCGGGACGGCTCACGCAACGGAGTGCGGATCCGTCGGCTGAAGGACAAGCTCGGCACCCGCTCGGTGGCCTCGGGCGAAGTCGAGTTCGTCGACGCCGAGGCGTTTCTGCTTTCCGGCAAAGCGTCCGGAGACTCCGGCCCGTCCGACGGCAAGGGGCTGGGCCGCATGATGGAGCTGACCAACGCCGCACGGCTGGGCATCGCCCTGTTCGGCCTGGCCAACGCGCGCCGGGCTCTGGTCGAATCGCTCTGCTACGCCAGGCAGCGCCGGGCATTCGGCGGGCCGCTCATCGACAAGCCGCTGATGCGGCGCAAGCTCGCCGAGATGATCGTCGACGTCGAGGCCGCGCAGGCGCTGGTGTTCGACGGCATCGGGGCAAGCAACCACCGTCAGCCCCGAACCGTGCGCCAGCGAATCGCGGTGCCGGTCACCAAGCTCAAGGTCTGCCGGCTTGGCATCACCGCGGCTTCGGACGCGATCGAAATCCACGGCGGCAACGGGTACATCGAAACCTGGCCGGTGGCAAGGCTTTTGCGTGATGCGCAGGTCAACACCATCTGGGAGGGTCCAGACAATATCCTGTGTCTGGACGTGCGCCGCGGCATCGAACAGACGCAGGCGCACGAGACGCTGTTGGCGCGCATGCGCGACGCGGTGTCAGTCTCCGACGATGACGAGACCACCAGGTTGGTTGCCGACCGCATCGATGATCTCGAGACGGCGACGACGGCCTGGGCCAAGCTCGACGGCCCAGTGGCCGAGGCGCGGCTATTCCCGCTGACGGTGTTCATGGGCGACGTGTACGCCGGCGCGCTGCTCACCGAGCAGGCGGCGTGGGAGCGGGCCGCGCGCGGCACCGACCGTAAGGGCCTGGTCGCGCGGCTATACGCGCAGCGGTATCTGGCCGATCGCGGGCCACTGCGCGGCATCGACGCCGACTCCGACGAGGCATTGGAGCACTTCGACGAGCTGGTGGACGGGGCGTTCGCGCCGCGAGTGTGAACTGTCCGACGCACAAACGGCGTGTCGCGTCGTGGATTTCACACTCGGCGCGAGGGGATGCTCGGCGTAGAAACTAGATCGGGATCAGGCTGTGCTTGCGCGCGACGCGGAACCACAGCTGCTTGTCCCGCAACAGATGCATCGACTTGCGCAGCAGCAGCCGGGTCTGGTGCGGGTCGATGACCGCGTCGATGAAGCCACGTTCGGCGGCGGTCCACGGGATCGCCATGTTGAGGTTGTAGCCCTCGATGAAGTCCTTCTTGATCTGCTGCGCCTCGGGCGTGGTCGGGTCGGGGAAGCGCTTCATCAGCAGCTGTGCGGCACCCTCCGCGCCAATCACCGCGATGCGGGCGGTGGGCCAGGCGAAGTTGAAGTCGGCGGTCAGCTGCCGCGAGCCCATCACGGCGTAGGCGCCGCCGTAGGACTTGCGGACGGTGATCGTGACCTTCGGCACGTCGGCCTCGACCACCGAGTGCAGGAACCGGCCGCCGCGCTTGATGATGCCGTTCTTCTCCTGCTCGGCGCCGGGCAGGAAGCCGGGCGTATCCACGACGAAGACCAGCGGGAGTTCGAACTGGTCGCAGAACCGGATGAACCGCGCTGCCTTGTCGGAGGCCTCGTTGTCGATCGACCCGGACAGGTGCATGGGCTGGTTGGCGACCACGCCCACCGCACGTCCGTCGACCCGAGCGAACCCGGTGATGATGGCCGGCCCGTGCTGCGCGGCGACGTCGAGGAAGTCGCCGTCGTCGAAGATGCGCAGCAGGATCTCGTGCATGTCGTAGGCCATGTTGTCCGAGTCCGGAACGATCGAGTCCAGCTCCAGGTCGGTGGGAGTGATCTCGGGCTCAAGGCCGGGGTTGACGATCGGGGGCTTATCGAAGCAGTTGGATGGCAGGAACGACAGGTAGTCCCGGACATATTGGAACGCGGCGGCCTCCGAATCCACCACGTGGTGGATGTTGCCGTGGCGGGCCTGCGCGTCGGATCCCCCGAGCTCGTCAAGGGTGACATCTTCGCCGGTGACTTCCCGGATCACATCGGGCCCGGTGACGAAGAAGTAGCCCTGGTCGCGCACTGACACCAGGAGGTCGTCCTGGATCGGCACGTACACCGCCCCGCCGGCGCATTTGCCGAAAATCAGGGAGATTCTCGGCACGACTCCGGACAGCGACTCCTGGCGGCGGCCCAGCTCGGCGTACCACGCCAGCGAGGTGACCGCGTCCTGGATGCGGGCGCCACCGGAGTCGTTGATGCCGATGATCGGGCACCCGACCATCGCGCACCACTCCATCAGCCGGGCCACCTTGCGGCCGAACATCTCGCCGACGGTGCCCTGAAACACCGTCTGGTCATGGGAGAACACCCCGACCGGCCGGCCATCGATCAGGCCGTGGCCGGTGACGCAGCCGTCACCGTAGAGCGCGTTGGGGTCGTTCGGGGTCTTCGCCAGCGCACCGGTCTCCAGGAAGGTGCCCGGATCGACCAGCGCGTGGATACGGGCGCGGGCACTCGGGATGCCCTTCTTGTCGCGCTTGGCGGCGGCCTTTTCACCCCCGGGCTCTTTGGCCAACTCCAGCCGGGCACGCAGTTCGGCCAGCTTTTCGGCTGTTGAGTGGACGACGATAGCTGGGTCGGGAGCTAAATCCGTCACTACTTGCCTACCTCACCTGTTCTGAATCGGCCGCCTGCCGCTCAGCGTCAATGTCGTCCAGCGCGCGGCTCATGTGTTCGCCCACCTTGGCGATGATCGGCTCGTCGATGGCCTGAATGTGCTCACCACCGATCGGCACGACCTCGAGGTCGGAGACGTACTCACCCCAGCCGCCGTCCGGCTTCCGGACGGCGTACCGCGGCTCGAACATGATCGCGTCGTCATGGTAGCGATCGGCCATGTAGAGGGTGACATGGCCGTCGTACGGCTGGATCTCGGCGGTGTCGATCGCCCGGTTGTCCAGGTACGACGTGCGCTGGTGCTCGATGATGCCGGCCGGGATCTGTACACCGCTTTGACTGACGGCGTCCAGCACGAACCGGATCTGGCCCTCGTCGTCCAGCTCCTCGAGCTGCTCGTACGGGACCTCCGGGATGGTGACGTTGAACGTCTTCTCGGCGAACCGGGCGTAGCGATCCCAGCGCTTGCGGATCTCCTCCTTGGTCTGCGGGATCTCCTCGCCCGCGCGCACCGCGTCGATCAATCCGACCCACCGGACGTCTTTGCCCAGTCGCTTCAGCCCGATCGCGCACGCGTAGGCCAGCACGCCGCCCAACGACCAGCCGGCCAGAATGTAGGGCCCGTCGCCCTGCATCTCGATCAGCTTCGGGACGTAGGCCGCCGCACGCTCTTCGATCGTGCCTTCCACCCGCTCCAAGCCGTACATCGGCGTGTCCGACGGCAGCCGGTTGAGCAGCGGCTCGTAAACGACGGTCGAGCCGCCGGCCGGATGGAACACGAACACCGGCGCCTTCGAGCTGCCTTCCGGCCGGGCGCGCAGGGTGCGGACGAAGCCGTCGATCTTGCCGGCCTCGAGGTAGCCACGCACCTTCTCGGCCAGTTCCTCGATGTTCGACGAGGTCAGCACGTCCTCAGCGGTAATCGGCCCTTCGGCGCGCTCCGAGAGTCGCTGCGCCATCTTCGCGGCGCTGTCCTGATCCAGATTGGGCAGTGTGTTGAAGATGCCGCCGGGCGACTTGCCGGTGACGATCGCCCAGGTGGCGAAGACGACCCGCTCGGCGGCGTCGCGCGGCGGGACGTCGGAGTTGAGTGCCGCGGCGACGGCCTGCTGGTTCAGTGCTTCGGCAGCGGCGGCCAGGTTCGGCTGCGCGCCATTACCCCCAGCAATGGAGGCGCGCGACGGGCCGGAGGGGTCGGTCGGCGGGGGCGGGATGGACCCTTCCATCGCCGACGGCTGGCTCGGCTCGGCCGGCGGCTCCGGCTGGGTTTCCGGCTCGGCTTGCGGGTCGGGCGCCGGCGCCAGCACCGTCGAAGGAGTTGCGCCGCTGAGCAATTCCGCCTGCGCCTTCGCGATCTCCTCAGCCGTCTGAGACTTCTGGTGCTCGTGCAGCTGCTCCACCTCGTCGCGGTGCTCGATCGCGTACTCGATCAGCTTCTCGACGTTGTAGAGGTTGGCGTCGCGGACCGCCTGCAATTGGATCGGGGGCAGGTCGAAGTCGTACTCGACGCGGTTCTTGATCCGCACCGCCATCAGCGAGTCCAGTCCGAGCTCGATCAGCGGCACCTCCCACGGCAGGTCCTCGGGCTCGTAACCCATGGCCGCCGCGACGATGCTGCCCAGCCGGTCGGCGATGGTCTCGCCGGAATCCGGCGACCACTTGGTGAAGCCGGCCGGCATGTAGCGGCTGGTAAGGCTGTCCGACAGCGTTTCGGCCTCTTCCTCTTCGGCAAGAGCCTCCTCGACGCGTGTGGTGGCGCCAGAAGTCCCAGCCGCGATCGTGGTGCCGGCGCCAACCGCCGTCGGCAACACCGATTCCGAACCGGCCCGGGCCACCAGCGCGTCGTAGACCAGCGTGAAGGATTCCTCGATTCGCGCGTGCACCTGAACCGAGGCGCCGCCGGGATGCCGCGTCAACGTCGTCACCAAGCGGGCACCCAGGCCGGGCACCGCGCGTTGCTCCGATGCCGTCAGCTGGGCATCCGGAATTACCTGCGTGGCAGCGGCTCGCACCAGCGCCGCGAGATCGGGCTTCTCGCGGGACGCGAACTCCCATACGTGCCGGCCATCCGGCAACGCGACATGGCTGCCGGGCATCAGCACCGCGGCGTCACCGGAGAAGTGTGCGTCAAGCCAATGTTCCTTGCGCTTGAACCGAGTCGGCGGAATGTCCGCAAAATCCTCAGGTCCTACGGCTCGCGTGAACAGAGTCCAGATGTCCAAGTCATGGCCGTACACGTACAGCTGCGCCATCGTCGACGTGATCGACTCGACTTCGTCCTGCTTGCGGGCCAGCGTCGGAATCAGTTGCGCGTCGAACAGGCCGGCCGACGCGGTGGTCAGGCCCACCTGCATCAGCGCCACCGGGTTGGGCGCGAGCTCCAGGAAGGTGGTGTGTCCGCTGTCGACGGCATTGCGGATGCCGTGGGTGAAGTAGACG
Organism: Mycobacterium sp. NGS41; assembly: GCF_059812725.1. NCBI lineage: Bacteria > Bacillati > Actinomycetota > Actinomycetes > Mycobacteriales > Mycobacteriaceae > Mycobacterium > Mycobacterium sp. NGS41. Next base: position 63,863 of record NZ_JCALDF010000017.1, on the reverse strand, counting down.
GAATGCCGCAGGCCCTTCTTCCAGTACTCGACGTCATGGATCGGCTCGCTGCCGGGCTTGATGTAGCGGCCCTCGTGCACCGTCGAGAAGATCCCGGCCATGGGGCTCATCGGCTTGATGCCCTGCAACTCGGCGGTGAGCTCGCCGAGCAGCGGATCCATCTGCTGGGTGTGGCTGGCGCCCTTGGTCTGGAACTTGCGGGCGAACTTGCCCTCGGATTCCGCGCGGGCGATGATCGCGTCCACCTGTTCGGGCGGGCCGCCGATGACGGTCTGGCTGGGAGCGGCGTAAACGCACACCTCCAGGTCCGGGAAGTCGGAGAACACCGTCTTGATCTCGTCGGCGGAGTACTCCACCAACGCCATCAGCCGGATGTACTCGCCGAAGAGCATCGCCTCGCCCTCGCCCATCAGATGCGAGCGCGAGCAAATTGCCCGGGTGGCGTCCCGCAGCGACAAACCGCCGGCAAAGTAGGCCGACGCGGCCTCGCCCAGTGACTGGCCGACCACCGCGGCAGGCTTGGCGCCGTGATGCTTGAGCAGCTCACCCAGTGCGATCTGGATCGCGAAGATGGTGACCTGAGTGGTCTCGATGCCGTAGTCCTGCGAGTCGTCCAGGATCAGCTCGAGCACCGAATAGCCCAGCTCGTCCTGGACCAGCGCGTCGACCTTTTCGATCCATTCGGCGAAGACCTCGTCGCGCAGGTACAGGCTCTTGCCCATCTTGCGGTGCTGCGCGCCGAATCCGGCGAGCACCCACACCGGGCCGTTGGTCACCGGGCCGTCGACGCTGAACACGTTCGGCGCCTGCTTGCCCGCGGCGACCGCGCGCAGCCCCTTGATCGCCTCGTCGTGGTCATGGGCCAGCACCACCGCGCGCGAGCGACCGTGGTTGCGTCGCGACAGCGACCGGCCGATCGACTCCAGCGACGAAGCGCGGCCTTCGGGGCTTTCCATCCAGTCCGCCAGCTCGGCGGCGGCGGCCTTCTTGCGGGACGTCAGGAACGCCGACACCGCCAGCGGAATCAGCGGCTGGGGAATCCCGTCGATAACCTCTTGCGCCGCAAGCTCTTCCAATGCGACCTGCTTGAGCCGCAACGCCTCTTCGGTCAACCCCGGAAGTTCGGGCTCCGCCTCTTCGGCTCCCGGCTCGTCGGTGAGGATTTCGCCGTACTCGTCGAAGCGCAGCGCGTGGCCTTCGAAACCGCCCACCGCGACCGGGGCGGATTCAGCTTCAGCGGGCGCCGCCGGTTCGGGCTCGGGTTCACGCTGGATGACGTCACGCGGCAGCACCTCGCGGACCACCATGTGCGCGTTGGCCCCGCCGAAGCCGAAGCTGGACACCCCGGCCAGCGCGTAGCCGCCGTAGCGGGGCCAGTCGGTGGCGGTGTCGACCATCTTCAGGTGCATGCCGTCGAAGTCAATGTAGGGGCTCGGCCCGGCGAAGTTGATCGACGGCGGCAGCTTGTCGTGCTGCAGCGCCAGCACCACCTTGGCCATGCTGCCCACGCCGGCGGCGGACTCCATGTGTCCCACATTGGTTTTGATCGCGCCCAGCAGGGCCGGCCGGTCGGCGCGACGCCCCCGGCCGATGATGCGGCCCAGCGCCTCGGCCTCGATCGGGTCGCCGAGGACAGTGCCGGTGCCGTGCGCCTCGATGTAGTCGACGTTGCGCGGGTCGATGCCGGCGTCCTTGTAGGCCCGGCGCAACACCTCGGCCTGCGCGTCCTGGTTGGGGGCGATCAGGCCGTTGGACCGGCCGTCGTGATTGACCGCGCTGCCGGCGATCACCGCCAGGATCTGGTCGCCATCACGGCGCGCGTCGTCGACGCGCTTGAGCACCAGCATGCCGGCACCCTCAGAGCGGGTGTAGCCGTCGGCGTCCGACGAGAACGACTTGATCCGGCCGTCGGGAGCCAGCACCGCGCCGATCTCGTCGAAACCGAGCGTCACTGCGGGTGTGATCAGCGCATTGACGCCACCGGCGACCGCCACATCGCATTCCCCATTACGCAGCGCCTGCACCGCTTGATGCGCGGCAACTAGCGAACTTGAGCACGCGGTGTCGACGGCGACCGAAGGGCCGCGGAAGTCGTAGAAGTAGGACACCCGGTTGGCGACGATCGAGGTCGCATTGCCGGTGATCGCATACGGGTGCGCGACGGTCGGGTCGGAGATGGCCAAGAAGCCGTAGTCCACGTTCGAGACACCGACGTACACGCCGACGGCCTTGCCGCGCAGGCTGGACGCCGGGATGCGAGCGTGCTCAAGGGCCTCCCAGGTGAGCTCCAGCGCCATCCGCTGCTGCGGGTCGATGTTGTCGGCTTCGGTCTTGGCCACCGCGAAGAACTCCGAGTCGAAGCCCTTGATGTCCTTCAGGTAGCCGCCGCGGGTGCGCGCGGTAGCCACGCGCGCGGCCAGCCGCGGCTCTTCGAGGAATTCCGACCAGCGGCCCTCGGGCAGATCGGTGATGGCGTCGCGGCCCTCCATCAGGGCCTGCCAGGTTTCCTCGGGGCTGTTCATATCGCCCGGGAATCGGGTGGACAGGCCCACGATCGCGATGTCGACGCGTTCGGCCGCGCCGTTGCGCGACCAATCCACATTGTCGTCGGCGGTGGTGTCCCGTTCCGGCTCGCCCTCGACGATCCGGGTCGCCAGCGACTCGATGGTCGGATGCTGGAAAGCCACCGCGACCGACAGCGTGACGCCGGTCAGGTCTTCGATATCGGCGGCCATCGCGACCGCGTCCCGCGACGCCAGGCCCAGCTCCACCATCGGCACCGACTCGTCGATCGAGTCCGGCGACTTTCCGACGGCCTTGCCCACCCAGTTGCGCAGCCACTGCCGCATCTCGGGGACCGTTATCTCGGACTGTTTGGCGGGCACGTTCCCCGCCGTGCCCTCAGAGGTGACGTTGTCGGTGTGCTCCGCGGAATCGTCTATGTCAGACATGGGTACCTTTGTGGTTCTTTGCTCAGGATTCGGTGGCGAAGGCCGTCGGCGAGCCAATGCCGCTGCGCAGGCTGCCGTCCAGGTACGCCGAACGGCACGCGCGACGGCCGATCTTGCCGCTCGAGGTCCGCGGAATCGTGCCGGCCTGTACCAGCAACAAGTCGCGGACGGTAACGCCGTGGCGCATCGCAATGGCCGCCCGGATGTCGTCGGCAATCGGCTGGTACTCGAGCTTGTGTGTACCGGCGGCACGCTCGGCGACGATCACCAGCTGCTCGGAGGTGTCCTCCGGGTCGAACTTCAGTCCGACATGCGGGTTGTCGAACACCTCCTGCGGCAGCTGGTTGGCGGGGACGGAGAACGCGGCGACGTAGCCGGTGCGCAGGGCCCGGCTGGATTCCTGCGCCGAGTACTCGAGATCCTGCGGGTAGTGGTTGCGGCCGTCGACGATGACGAGGTCCTTGATGCGGCCCGCTATATAGAGGTGGCCGTTGAAGTAGGTGCCATAGTCGCCGGTGCGCACCCACAATCCGTCGTCCTCCGCGCCCTCGGCGTGCGACTGGCTGATGCGCGACTTGAGGATGTTGCGGAAGATCTCGTTGGTCTCCGTTTCCTTACCCCAGTAGCCGTGGCCCAGATTCTTGCCGTGCAGCCAGATCTCGCCGATCTGCCCGTCCGGCAGCTCGCTGGCCGAATCCGCATCGACGATGACCGCCCATTCGTCCACACCGACCTTGCCTGCGGAGACCTGCGCCACGGCGGTGGGTGCATCGGGGGGCACCTCGACGAAGCGTTGGTTGTTGAGCTCGTCGCGGTCGACGTGGATGACCGTGGGCTTTTCATCCATCGGCGTGGTCGAGACGAACAAGGTCGCCTCGGCGAGACCGTAGGACGGCTTGATGGCGGTCTCCTGCAAACCGTACGGCGCGAACGCTTCATAGAATTTGCGCATCGACGCCGGGGACACCGGCTCGCTCCCGTTGAGGATGCCCTTGACGTTGCTCAAGTCCAGTGGTGGTTCGTCGTCGCGGGGCAGGCCGCGCACGGCGGCGTGCTCGAACGCGAAGTTCGGCGCCGCCGAAAAGACGCCGCCGGTCTCGCCGGGCTTGCGCGCGAGTTCACGGATCCAGCGGCCGGGGCGCCGGACGAACGCGGCCGGCGTCATAAAGGTGAAGTTGTGCCCGAGCACCGACGACAGCAGCGCCGTGATCAGGCCCATGTCGTGGAAGAACGGCAGCCACATGCACCCGCGGTCACCTTCGGTGCCTTCCAGCGCGTTGAGCACCTGCAACACGTTGGTGGGCAGGCTCAGGTGGCTGATCTGCACGCCGGTCGGGGTCCGGGTGGAGCCAGAGGTGTACTGCAGGTACGCGATGGTGTTCTCGTCGGCGGCGGGCTCCTGCCAAGTGGAGGCGACCTCGTTGGGTACGGCGTCGACGGCGATAACCCGCGGCCGTTCCTTGGCCGAACGGGCGCGGATGAACTTGCGCACGCCTTCGGCGGCGTCGGTGGTGGTCAGAATCGTCGATGGGGCGCAATCGTCGAGCACCGCATGCAAACGGCCGACGTGCCCCGGCTCAGCCGGATCGAACAGCGGCACCGCGATCCGCCCGGAATAGAGCGCCCCAAAAAAGGAGATCAGGTAGTCCAGGTTCTGTGGGCACAGGATGGCTATGCGGTCACCAGGTTGAGTGACCTGCTGCAGCCGGGCGCCGACCGCGCGATTGCGGGCGCTGAACTCCGACCACGCGATGTCGCGGGCGATACCGTCCCGTTCGGTGGAGAAGTCAAGGAACCGGTAGGCCAGCTTGTCGCCGCGAACCTTGGCCCACTTCTCAACGTGACGAACCAGGTTGGTCCCTTCCGGGAACCGGATCTTTCCATTCACGATGAATGGGTTGTGGTACGCCATGCCGCCCTCTCCTGTCAGATATCACTCTTCGGCTTCGCCGACGTCTGCTTCTGCACGCACGCCGACCCTCGCACCGCGCATGGTGCGCCGTGCCGGATCGGTGCCAGCTTCGACCCCGAATGGATCAACCACGATGCTCTAATTGCTCTTAGTTTTCTCTTAATGTTAAGGGGCGGCGCGCGGCATACCAAATCACAAGGTACCGCTGTTCGCACGCGCTATCGGCGCACCAGACGCTGTGTCCTGTGACTCAGCTTCTCTTCGCCCGAGCGTGACACCGACGGGTCGTACTGTCTAGCTCCCCGGCGGTCACCCGTGCTTGGGATGCGGCGCGTTTTCCAGAAGTCCGTGCGCCCAGTTCAACGTCCAATCGGTTGCCGGCGCACCGTCCAAGTTCCAGAACTGGGTGGTCGCATACATGGCATGGATCGGCTGAGCGCCGTTGCCGGCCAGCGTGTTCAGCGTGTTCGGCAGGTTGGCGATGCTGAACGCCTCGGCCGGTGCGGCGCAGATGAGATCGCCCGGCGCGCAGATCTCGTAGGTCTTGTCGTTGAGCGAGCCGAACCCGTTCGGCCGGGCGCCGGTCATGGTCAGCCCCATCCCGGACAGCATCGGTATCTCATGCAGGGTGATCTCCGCGCCCTCGCCGGGAGGGTTGGGCCCGATGTCCTTGCCCACGTCCACCTGGCGGCGCCCGTCGGCGATCAAGGTCACACCGAGCACCAGGTCGTCGTCCACCGGCCCGCGGCCGTTGCCGATGTCGCTGGCGATGTCACCCGCGATCACCGCGCCCTGCGAGAAGCCGAGCAACACGTAGCTGGTCAACGGGCACTTGGTGTTCATGTCGGTCATCGCTCGCAGCGTCGCCTGGGTGCCCTGCGCCCGGCTTTCGTTGTAGGACATCTGATTGTCAGCGGCGAGCGGATTGTGGAACTGCGCCGTGTAGGGCGTGGTGTATGTCTGCACCCGGCCCGGCCCGAACTGCTGGGCGAGCGTCGCAACCACGTTGTGCAGCAGCGCGTTCGGGAATTGCACCGGAGCAAGAGGCGGATCCAGCAGCGACGACTCCCAGGTACCGGGGATGTTGATCAGCTGCACGTCGGGGCAGGACGAGTCCTGGTACGCGGGCCGCGGCTTGTGCGGATGCGGGGTGGCGGTGACGGACGGCGGCAGAGCCCCGGGCGGCACCGCGCTGGGCGGGGGTTCGGGGGCGCGCATCATGATCACGACGGCCACGATCACCACGATGACGACTACCGCCATTGCGCACGCGGCAACCCAGGCGAGGATTCGGTGGCGTTTGCGCCGCGCATTCTTGGCCTTTTTGGCCATACGGGTCTCCTGCTAGCAGAGTCGGTAGGTCGCAGCGACGGGGCCGTCCCGCCCTCTGCTGCACTTGCCTACACGGTACCGGCTGCCCGCAGCCAACCCGGCCGCGTCGCCGCCCGCTCGACGTCTGTTACCCGCGCCTCTGGCCTGCGCCGGTTATCGGATGGCGCCGACGATATCGCCGGACATCGCGCCCAGTTCCCCGCTCCACGAACCCCAGCCGTGGTCGCCGCCGTTCGGGAAGTCGAAGTGGCCGTTGTGCCCGCCGACGTTCCGGTACTGCTGGTAGAACGACAGGTTGCTGCCCACCACCTGATCGGGCACACCAAGCACCCCTGCGGGGTCACTGGTCGTGTTGACTTTCGGGCTGTAGACCCAGATCCGGCTGTTGTTCTGGGCCAGCAACGAAAGGTGGACGTAGGGGTCGTGCCACTTCCACCGGCCCAGCTGTGGCGCACCCCACATGCCGTTGCCGTCGACGCCGCCGAACTGCTGCAGGCCGGCGAGGATGGCGCCGTTCATCGTGGTTTCCGACGGGTACAAGAAGCCCGACATCGAGCCGGCGAAGCCGAACCGGTCGGGATGGAAGGCCGCCAGCGCCATCGCGCCGTATCCGCCCTGAGCGGCGCCGACGACGCCGTGGCCGCCGGGTGCCAGGCCCTTGTTGGCGGCCAGCCAGTCGGGCAGCTCCTGAGACAGGAAGGTCTCCCACTGCTTGCTGCCGTCCTGCTCCCAGTTGGTGTACATGCTGTAGGCACCGCCCGCGGGTGCCACCACCGAGATGCCCTTGCCGGCCAGCGTGTTCATCGCGTTGCCGGCGGTGACCCAATTGCTCACATCAGGACCGGCGTCGAAGGGGTCCAGCAGATAGACCGCGTGCGGCCCGCCGGCCAGGAAGGCCACCGGGATGTCGCGGCCCATGGACGCGGACGGCACCATCAGGGATTCGTAGCCCGCTGCTCTCGCTGTGCCGGTGGAAACAGCGGTAGCCACAACTCCGCCAATCCCCACTGACAGCGCGGCAACGCAGAGCAGCCGCAGAACCGTCGACAGACGCCTTATGCCCCTCATGTCCACCTCCATGGTCTATAGCCCCTCGATGGTCTATAGCTGTGTGAACACTATCCAGTTCGGGCCCCGGAGCGGTAGGCCGGGTAGTGAACTGCACCACACCGCGGACGTGTCCCGCCGAAACGACCAACGGCGGCGACCCCTTGGAGTCGCCGCCGTCAGTGGTGTTGTTTTACGCGCCGTGCGTGGCGCCCGTTCCGGTGCCGGCCGCCGCGGTCGCAGGCGGGGTCCCGGTGCCACCGGGCGTAGCCCCCAGCACGCGCTGCAGGTCCGGCTTCATGGCGTTGAGCTGCTGGCCCCAGTACTCCCAGCTGTGGGTGCCGTTGGCGTCGAAGTTGAACACCGCGTTGTGACCACCGGCCTGGTTGTAGGCGTCCTGGAACTTGATGTTGCTGGTCCGCACGAAGCCTTCCAGGAACTTGGCGGGCAGGTTGTCGCCTCCCAGGTCCGACGGCTTGCCGTTACCGCAGTACACCCAGATGCGGGTGTTGTTGGCGACCAGCTTGCCCACCTGAAGCGACGGGTCGTTGCGCTGCCAGGCCGGGTCGTCCTTGGGGCCCCACATGTCCGAGGCCTTGTAGCCGCCCGCGTCGCCCATCGACACGCCGATCAACGAGGGGCCCATCGCCTGCGACGGGTCCAGCAGCGCCGACAGCGAGCCGGCGTAGATGAACTGGTCCGGGTGGTAGGACGCCAGGATCAGCGCCGAAGAACCGGCCATCGACAGACCGACCGCCGCGCTGCCGGTGGGCTTGACCTGCCGTTGCGCCTGCAGGTACTGCGGCAGCTCGCTGGTCAGGAAGGTCTCCCACTTGTAGGTGGTGCAGCCGGCCTTACCGCAGGCGGGCTTGTACCAGTCGGAGTAGAAGCTGGACTGCCCGCCGACCGGCATGGCGACCGAGATGCCCGACTGGTAGTACCACTCGAACGCCGGGGTGTTGATGTCCCAGCCGTTGAAGTCGTCCTGCGCGCGCATCCCGTCGAGCAGGTACAGCGCCGGCGAGTTGGGGCCGCCGCTTTGGAACTGGACCTTGATCTCACGGCCCATCGCCGCGGACGGCACCTGCAGGTACTCCACTGGCAGGCCCGGCCGGGAGAACGCTCCCGCAGTCGCGTTGCCCCCGACGGCGCCGATCAGACCCGACAGCAGGGCCGCACCAACGGCTCCCACCATGAGTCGGCGCGGCATACCCGTCACGGCACCGCGAAACCTGTCAACAAGCTTCATCGTTGCTTTCCTATCCTCGTAATCCTCGGAGGCCTCATCCCAAATGTGTTTGGGCGCATCCTGAACTAGCTCAGACTGCAAGCGACCCGCGCTGCAGTGCCCGTGTAGTCAATCACAACTTCGTGCGTCGACTCGCATCGAGGATGCGACGCAAACCTTCATTCAGCGTTCGTTCACTGTGATTTTCGGCTCGAAATCGGCGGCTGGAACGGGCGTTTCCGCATGTGGCCGCCCGTTGTTGCACTCCTGGTAGGCGCTCGAATGTGATTTTGCTGTCAATCTTCGGATCCGCACCGATCGAGGGCGGCAGTCGGCCGATCGAAACCCGGGCAAAAAAATCTGCCGGCGAAGCAGCGTCGCAGAGCCGGCGCGACCTCACTCGCGAGGCACGGGTGGACCCGCGTCGGGTATGTCGAGCCCACACCTGACGAGCTCGTAGAGCGGAACACGGTCAATCCGATACTTGGTGAATTCATAGGAATTCACGAAGTTGGACACGAACCGGTGAGCGGTCATCGGGGCACGCACCGAACTCAACACCGCCTGCGTCGCGGGACATTTCAGCGCCGCCACCGCCTCGGCAACCCATTGCTGGTCGAGGTAACCGGGAATACCCGGATACACCTTCACCCAGGGTCCGTCGGCGACCACCCAGTCCGGAAACAGGTTCTTGTCGTGCCCGATCCGGCCGTGCTTCAGCCGCTCGGTGTGTTGGGCGATCGGATTCGCCAACCCGATCTGGTCAAGCACTCTGACATCCAGCCCGACGTTCATCCCCAGCATGCCAAGATTGGTGAAAAACACTGCATGCTGGGGCTTTTGGGTCGACGGGCTGCCCGGCGCGTTGCTGGGCTGGATCATCGGCACCAGGTCCCACTGGGTGTAGTTGCCCGACGGCAGCAGCAACGCCCCGTTCGGAGTGTTGTTGATCGCCGTCAGGACGGCAGCCATCCTCGGGTAGTTCAGGTAGTCGGCGGCGGTCAAAGGATGCGCGTGGCCGGTGGCCTGCGCATAGAAGCGGCGCTCGTCGACGATCCCCGAGTAGGTGACCCGGGTGGCGTCGTCGCCCATTCCCGGCGAGTTTGCTGCCCACAGCGACCAGCCCGCGATCCCCAGCCACAGCACGGCGGCCGCGGCAGCGGCCAGCCAATTGCCGCTCTCGCGGGTGAAGTCTTTGCCGTCGGGAAGGGCCACCGGGATGACCGCAACCGGTGCCAGCAAACAGAATAGCGGTGCCAGCAAAACCCGGCCGTGCATGAAGTCGCCGCCCTGCCGAATCCAGTACAGCCCCTGGAAAAGCCCGCTGACCAGGACGAAAGCCACCGCGGCCGGCGGGCTTTGCACGGCCCGGGCCAGCCGGCCGTAGTTCGGCGACTCCAGCGGGCGCAGGAACGACGGCCGGCGCCGCGCCACCATCAACAGCAGGCCGAGCGGCACCAGCAGCACCACCGGCGCCCAAAGCGCATAGGGCGCATTGAAATTCGACAAATAGGTCATGCCCTGCGACCACTTGTCGCCGGCGGCATCCTTGGCCAGGGCGGTTCCGGGGACCAGCAGGCCGTAATAGCCCATCCGGAAGATCTGGTAGACGACCGGCAGGAACCCGCCCGCCACCACGATCAGCACCCGGCGCTGCCAGGTACGCGACGCGATCAGCATCATGATCAGCGCCAGGCCGCCCATCAGCGCCAGCTCGGGCCGGACCAGAACGCTCAAACCCGCGACGAACGCCAGCGCACCGATGAACCACCGATTGTCCGGGCGGTTGCGCAGCGGCTGCGACCAGCACACCATCATCCACCACAGCAAGCCCAGATAGGTCAGCACCAGCCCGCTCTCCAGGCCCGACGTGGCGAAGTCACGCGCTGGGGGCAGCGCGATGTAGACCAGCGCGCCGGCGGGCAGCATGATCGCCCGGCGGCCCCGCAGGCTGGGCGCATACAACCGGCCCGCGCCCAGCATGAGCAGCGCCACCCCCAGCAGGGAAAGCATCAGCGCCAGGAACAACGCCACATACTCCATGCGCATCGGCCCGCCGATCCAGCTGCCCACGTACACCAGGTAGGTCCACAGCGTGGAGGTGTTGGCTTCTACCCGCTCGCCCGTGTTGAACACAGGCCCGTTGCCGGCCAGCAGATTTCGCACCGTGCGCAACACGATCAGCCCGTCGTCGGCGATCCAGCGTCGTTGCCAGGCCCCCCAACCGAACAGCAAAGCGACCACCGCCACGCTGACCCACAGGCTAACCCGGACCACCCGGTGGTAGCGGAACACTGGCCGAAGGGCCCGCCTGACCGCCACCGGCCGACGCCGCAGCACGGCGGGGCTCAGGCCTTTCAGGCCGTCGAGGCGCAGCGGCCCCGTTATGGCTTTCAGGCGGGCGGATACCGGGCTAGCCGAAGGCAACGGCGGCTCCAAGCGTTGCGATCCACGCCAAGAACAGGAACTGCAACACCCGGTCACGCAGCGCTATGTCCTCGGGCTCTCCGGCCAGGCCACCGTCGACGTCCACCGCGTAGCGCAGGATCGCGATGGTGAACGGGACCATCGTCACCGCGAACCACGACAACCCCGAGTAACGGTCGCGCTCGAACGCCCACAGGCCGTAGCACATCACCACCGCGGTGGCCGACAACGTCCAGACGAACCGCAGGTAGGTGCCGGTGTAGCTTTCCAGCGATTTTCGGATCGCGGCGCCGGTGCGTTCGGCAAGTTGCAGCTCCGCGTAACGCTTGCCGGCCCCCATGAAAAGGGACGCGAATGCCGCGGTGAGCAAGAACCACTGGGACAGTGAGATGTTGGTGGCCGCACCGCCGGCGATGGCCCGCAGCAGGTATGCCGACGACAGGATGCAGATGTCGAGCACCGCCTGGTGCTTGAGGCCAAAGCAGTAGGCCAGCTGCATAACGATGTAGACGGCCATCACTACCGCCAGGTTGGGCGTCAACCACCAGGACAGGCCGAGCGACGCCACGGCGAGCACGACGGCGAGGGTGTAGGCCAGCCATTCGGGCACCACACCGGCGGCGATCGGGCGGAACCGCTTGGTCGGGTGTTCGCGGTCGGCTTCGACGTCGCGGACGTCGTTGATCAGATAGATGGACGAAGCGGCCAGGCTGAACACCACGAACGCCACCGCCACCTGGGTTCCCAGCTGGCCGTAGTCGTAGCGGTGGCCGCGACCCGCCGCCGCCACCGGCGCCGCCAGCACCAGGACGTTCTTCACCCATTGCCGCGGACGGATCGCCTTGATCACGCCGGTGACCAGATTTCCCGGAGGTCCGGTCACCACGTGTTCATTCACGTCACTCATGCCCTCGCCCCTTTGTCGAGCCGGACGACGGTGCCCGCGACCGCGGCGCCCAAAGCAATCCCGGCGGCAACGTCGCTGGGATAGTGCACCCCGGCCAGAACCCGCGACAGCGCCATCGGAGGCACCAGCACCGCGGCCAAGGGCAGTCCGGTAGCGCGGCCCATCAGGAGGGCCGCAGCCGTGGTCGAGGTGGCGTGCGCCGACGGAAAGCTCAGCTTGCTGGGCGTACCGACATTCACCGCGACGGCAGGATGACTCGGCCGTTGGCGTCGCACCAACCGCTTGATGAGCACGGCGGCCGCGTGGGCGACGAAGGCGCCGGCCCCGGCCACCAGCCAGTCCCGGCGATGCTGGGGCGCCAGCGCGGCACCGAGCAGCGACACGGCTACCCAACCGATGCTGTGCTCTCCGAAGTGCGACAGTCCGCGCGCCGCGGTCAACACCCCCGGGCGTTCAGCCAGCGTCGACTGGATGGCGACCATTGCGGCGACTTCGCCGCTCGGCGCCCCGGGTTCAGGCATGTCCCGAATCGTGGTGCGCGGGCGAGCCTGTCGGCAGTAGAGCCGTCTCCCACTTCTGTTTGCTGGACAGCACGGGCAACGCTTCGCGGTAGACCCGGCGCATCTCGTCGAACCGCCTCGCCAGCCGACGCTGACGGCGCAGCGACTGGAACAGCAGCGAGAACATCTTGGTTCGATCGCGTTGCCGGTAGACGACGCCGCAGCCGTCGGCCGTCGTGACGGTGACACCGTCGACGGTGCACAGCCGGAACCAGCGCGCGTCCTGAGTCGGCACGTTGTACTCGGGGCGCTGGTGGTGGGCGGGGGCGGCGACCTTGAGGTTGTGCAGCATCCCGCGGGCCAGCCGGTAGCTGATCGCCACCGGGTTCACCGGGGGCTTCATCGCCTTGGTCCGGTGCAACGGCGCCGGCAGCTCGCTGGCAGCCGGCAACACGACCGCGTCCGGGAATTCCTTGCGCATCCGGTGCACTTCCGGCAGCGCCGACTCCAGGATCGAGAAGATGTGCTCAGGTCCGGCGAGGAAGTCGTCGATAGCTCTGTTCTGGATCGCCACCGTCGAATATTCAAGGCAGGCAAGGTGTTTCAGGGTGGCCTTGAAATGGCTGCGGACCAGGCCGCTGATGTCACCGTTCCAGTGCAGGGCCGCGACCACCAGGCGATTGCGCAGATGGAAGTAGGCCTGCCAGTCGATGGCGTCGTCCTTGTCGCTCCAGGCCATGTGCCAGATCGCCGCACCCGGCAGCGTGACGGTCGGATAACCGTGCTCGCCGGCTCGTAGACCGTATTCGGCGTCGTCCCATTTGATGAACAGCGGCAGTGGCTGTCCCAGCTCTTCGGCGACCTGTCGCGGGATCATGCACGTCCACCAGCCGTTGAAGTCGACGTCGATGCGCCGGTGCAGTATCGCGCTCCGATCATTCTTGTCATTCAACGGGTATTCGGCGAAGTCGTGGTCGTACTCGGCGTGCGGCGCGGCGGTCCACATGAAGTTCGATTGGTTGACTACCTCGCCCATGATGTGCAGATGCGACGGTTCCTGCAGGTTGAGCATCTGACCGCCGATCAGCATCGGCGCCTTGGCGAAGCGGTTCATCGCCAGCACCCGCAGAATCGAGTCCGGCTCGATGCGGATGTCGTCGTCCATGAACAGAATCTGTTGGCAGTCGGTGTTTTTCAGCGCCTCGTACATCACCCGGCTGTAACCACCGGAGCCGCCGAGGTTGGGTTGGTCGTGGATGGAGAGCCGATTACCCAGGCCCGCGGCCGCGGCCGGAAAAGCCGGGTGATCGCGCACCTTGCGCGTGCCCTGATCCGGGACAATCACCGCACCAATTACCTCGTCCACCAATGGATCTGCGGTGAGGTCGGCCAGCGCATTCACACAGTCGGCCGGGCGGTTGAACGTCGGGATCCCCACCGCGATGTTGGCCGTACCCGGAGCGGGTTCGGTCGCATACCAACCTCCGCTGACGAGGCTGACCGCGGTATCGGTGGTGATGTCGAACCAGATCCAGCCACCGTCCTCGAACGACTTGAGCGGCACCTCGATCTCCACCACGGTCGGCTGGTCGTCGGTGCCGACAAATTGACGCCCCTCCACAGAGATACGCGCACCGGTGGCCTTGGTGCGGTAGACATCTACGCGTCCGGTCCCACTCAGCTCGACGCGCAGCACCACCGACGTGCAGACAGTCCAGCGCCGCCAATAGCTGGCCGGAAAGGCATTGAAATACGTGGCGAACGACACCTCGGATTCTTTGGCGATCTGCAGCGAGGTGCGGCTGGTCGCGTGTGCGCGGCTGGAGTTGGTGGTTGACTCCTCGAGATACAGCTTGCGCACGTCCAGGGGTTCGCCCGGTCGAGGCAGGATGATTCGGGACAGCAGGCTCACGGCGGTCATCTTGCGCCGTCCTCCTCTATCAGCGGCGCGCCGTCGCGCAGGTGCGGCGCCAGGACGTTGTCGTACATATTCAGTGCGCTGGCAATGGCCATGTGCATATCCAGATATTGATAGGTGCCCAGCCGTCCGCCGAACAACACTTTCGATGATGCGGTCTCGGACTTAGCCCTCGCCCGGTAGGCGGCCAACAGGGCACGGTCGGCCTCGGTATTGATCGGATAGTAAGGCTCGTCGTCGTCGTCGGCGAACCTGGAGTACTCCCGCATGATCACCGTCTTGTCGGTCGGGTAGTCGCGTTCGGCGTGGAAGTGCCGGAACTCGTGGATGCGGGTGTAGGGCACGTCGAGGTCGTTGTAGTTCATCACCGGCGTGCCCTGGAAATCACCGATCGGTAGCACCTCCACCTCGAAATCCAGTGTGCGCCAGCCGAGTCGGCCGTCGGCGTAATCGAAGTATCGATCTAACGGTCCGGTATAGACGACCGGGGCCGACGGCGATTCTCGGCGCAGCTGCTCGCGGACGTCGAACCAGTCGGTGTCCAGCCTGACCTCGATGCGGTCGTCGGCGGCCATCCTGGTCAGCCAGGCCGTGTAGCCGTCGACCGGCAGGCCTTCGTAGCTGTCGCTGAAGTACCGGTTGTCAAACGTGTAGCGCACCGGCAGCCGGGTGATGTTGGCCGCCGGAAGTTCCTTCGGGTCGGTCTGCCACTGCTTGGCGGTGTAGCCCTTGACGAAGGCTTCGTAGAGCGGCCGGCCGATCAGCGAGATCGCCTTCTCTTCGAGGTTCTGCGCGTCGCCGGTGTTGATCTCGGAGGCCTGCTCGGAAATGAGCGTTCGTGCCTCATCAGGGGTGAAGTATCGGCCGAAGAACTGCGACACCAGGCCCAGTCCCATCGGGAACTGGTAGGCCTGGCCGTTGTGCATGGCGAAGACCCGGTGCTGGTAGTTGGTGAACTCGGTGAACTGCCGCACGTAGTCCCAAACCTTCTTATTCGAGGTGTGGAAAAGGTGGGCACCGTACTTGTGGACCTCGATGCCGGTCTGCGGCTCCGCCTCGGAATACGCGTTGCCACCGATATGCGGGCGGCGTTCGACGACGAGCACGCGCTTTCCGAGTTGGGTAGCCACGCGCTCGGCGACAGTGAGGCCGAAGAATCCGGAGCCAACAACGAAGAGGTCGAAACGAGCGGTCATCGGTTGCCTAGGTTATCTGACCTTGCTGCCAAAACCTGATTTGACGGCGCGCGGCAGGCGGACTTCCGCAAGCGCAGAGGGCCCGAAAGTGGTGTCGAAGCCACCGCATCTCACCGCAATAGCCAAGGTCGCGATTGCCTCACGATTCGATATCGCCACTCTAGTCACAGCGACCACACTCGTACCATCAATCGTGTGAGGTTCATGTCGCGCACGACAGACAGAGACGGACCGCACAACACATAGTCCCGATTGAGGGCCAGATTGAGGAGACTTCCGTGCCGAACCGACGCCGACGCAAGCTTTCTACAGCCTTGAGCGCGGCCGCCGCCCTGGCAGTCGCGAGTCCATGCGCATATTTCCTTGTCTACGAATCGACCGAAAGCACCAAACCGACCGAACACCACGCATTCAAGCATGCGGCGCAGATCACCGACCTGCCCAACGAGCTGATGGGCGCGCTGTCCCAGGGGTTGTCGCAGTTCGGGATCAACTTGCCGAATGTGCCGAGCCTGACTGGCGCCACGGGCACCAGCCCTGGTCTCACCAGCCCAGGACTCACCAGCCCCGGCCTGACTAGCCCGGGGTTGACCAGTCCGGGTCTGACCAGCCCGGGGTTGACCAGTCCAGGCCTGACCAGTCCGGGTCTCACTAGCCCGGGGTTGACCAGTCCGGGCTTGACCCCTACGACGCCGAGCAACACATTTGCGCCGACGACGGGTGTGGGCGCCAACCCCGCACTGTCTAACCCAGGGCTGACCAGCCCGACCGGCGTCGCACCGGGAGTGACCAATCCCGGGGTCGCCAATCCCGCGATCGGCTCGCCGATCGCCAATCCGGGAGAGGTGCCGATCACCGCGCCGACTACCGGGTTGGACCCGGGCGCCGACGGCACCTACCCAATCCTGGGTGCCGAGCCGTCACTGGGCGCATTGGGACAGACCTCCCCGTCGGCTGCGCCGAGCGGTGGCGGCGGCCTGGTCAACGATCTGATGCAAGCCGCGAACCAGTTGGGCGCCGGTCAGGCCATCGACCTGCTCAAGGGCATGGTGATGCCGGCAATCACGCAGGGCATGCAGGGCGGCACCGGGGCTGTCGCGGGAGCGCCGGGTGCCGGTCTACCGGCCGGTGGCATCCCGACACCGTCGCTACCGGCGGGTTTGCAAGGTGCCGCCGGACTACCGGCCGCAGCCGGCGCTCCGGCCGCCGCGATACCCGGGGCCACGGGTGTCCCAGGCGCGCTGGCGCCCGCGGCTGCCGGCGTACCCGCGGCTGGAGCGGTGCCGACCTTGACGGCCGCACCGGTCGAAGCCCTACCCACCGGCTAGGGCTTCCGGAGAACTTGTCACCTGACGGCACCGCAGAGTCGCACTGAAGCCGGGACCTAGCAGCCCGCACAGCAACCTCTGCGGTGCCGTCGAAACCGCTCCAGCCAATAGCTGCGCACATGCGCCGTGTCGCCTCACAAATAACAATAGACACACGCGTAACATCACCTGGTGCCGTCCCGCAGCCGCGCACCCACGATGTTGCTCACCGCGATCGCGGCGACCATCGTCATCGTCACCTGGCTGGTAAATCCGGCCCGCCAAAGCTCTCCGGTCACACCGCCGGCTGCCGACACCCGGCTCTCCGAGCAGCCGCTGGTCGGGCTTGGTGGCGGTGTGACAGTTCGCGAACTCACTCAGGAGACGCCGTTTTCTCTGGTCGCGTTGACCGGCGACTTGACCGGTACCTCGGCGCGCGTGCGCGCACAGCGCCACGACGGTTCCTGGGGACCCTGGTATCAGACCGAATACCAAACCGGAGCGCCTGACCCGCGACCGCAGGGCGGGCCGCGCAGCACAGATCCGGTATTCGTCGGGACCACCAAGACCGTGCAGATCGCGATCACCCGCCCGATCGATGCGGCGGTGACCGGGGCACCGGCCAGGCCGCCGGACGCCGCCGACGGAAAGCCGGGTCTCGGCTACAAGCCGGCCACCAAAGAAGAGCCCTTCGGACAGAACATTTCGGCGATACTCATTTCCCCACCGCAGGCACCCGTCGAAACGCACTGGACGCCGCCGACCGGCGTCGTGCTGGCGGGACAAGCCCCCAGCATCATCAGCCGCGCCGAGTGGGGGGCCGACGAGTCGCTGCGATGCGGGACTCCGCAGTACGACAACGGAATTCGTGCCGCGGTAGTCCACCACACCGCCGGCAGTAACGACTACTCGCCGCAGGAGTCAGCCGGAATCGTCAAGGCCATCTACACCTACCACAGCAAAACCCTGGGCTGGTGTGACATCGCGTACAACGCGCTCGTCGACAAATACGGCCAGGTGTTCGAGGGCAGCGCCGGTGGGCTCACCAAACCGGTCGAGGGATTCCATACCGGCGGATTCAACCGCGACACCTGGGGCGTGGCCATGATCGGCAACTTCGACGACGTCCCGCCCACACCGCTTCAGATCCGCACCATGGGCCGACTGCTGGGCTGGCGCCTGGGGATGGACAACGTCGACCCCAAGGCAACGGTGTCGCTGGAGTCCGCGGGCAGCCATTTCACGACGTTTGCGGCGGGGTCTGTGGCGAAATTGCCTACCATCTTCACCCACCGCGACGTCGGCAACACCGACTGCCCGGGCAATGCCGCCTACGCGGTTATGGACGAGATCCGGGATATCGCATCGCATTTCAACGATCCGCCCGAGGAGCTGATCCGGGCGCTGCAGGGTGGTGTCATCTACGAACATTGGCAGACAATCGGGGGCATGAACAGCGTTCTGGGAGCGCCGACTTCTACGGAGGCCAGCGGACTCGGCGCGACCCGCTACGTCACCTTCGCCAAGGGAGCGATGTACTGGTCGCCCGAAATCGGCGCCGAACCGGTCACCGGGGCGATTTACGACGCCTGGGCGTCGCTGAGCTACGAACGCGGTCCACTCGGTTTGCCGACCAGCGCGGAAATACAGGAGCCGCTGCGGATCACTCAGAACTTCCAGCATGGGACCTTGAACTTCGAGCGTCTCAACGGCAACGTCACCGAGGTCGTCGACGGCATCACCACGTCGCTGTCGACGCAATCCCCGAGCGGCCCGACGGTCCCATCCGAACACTTCTCGGTACCGACGCACCCGGTCGGCTAGGCTGGGCGGCCCGGCGTTTCGGCGCGTACTACTCTGCGACCTGTGCCCGAGACGCCGTATTTGACCATCGATCTCGATCGGGTGCGAGAGAACTTCCGGAAGCTGCAGGCCGCGCTGCCCGACGCGCGGATCCGCTACGCGGTCAAGGCGAATCCGGCCGAACCTGTCCTGCGGGTTCTCGCGGCCGAGGGCACGGAATTTGACGTCGCATCGGTCGGCGAGATCGACGTGTGCGCATCGGCCGGTATCGACGGCCACCTTCTGACATTCGGTAACACCGTCAAGAAACCGTCGGAGATAGCTGCGGCGTACTCGCAGGGAGTGCGTCGGTTCGCCTTCGACACAGCGGACGGTGCGGCCTCGATTGCCGCGCATGCTCCGGGATCTAGTGTGGAATGCCGTATCGCACCGGTGTTTCCGTCGTCGGTGACTCCATTCGGCCACAAGTTCGGGTGCGCTCCCAGCGACGCCGTAGCCTTGCTGGATCATGCCCGAGGTCTGGGACTGCGTCCGGAAGGGCTCTGTTTCCATGTCGGCTCGCAACAGCTGGACCCGGCCGCGTGGGAGCTAGGAATGCGTTGTGCGGCAACCATCTATGACGCTGTAGGCGACCTTGCCGCGATCAACATCGGCGGTGGCTTCCCGCTTGGGTATGCGACCGGCGCACCGCACATCGAGGTGGTGGCCGACACGATCATGTCCGCCCTGACACGCCATTTCGGTCCGAATCCACCACACCTCGTGGTGGAACCTGGACGGCTGCTTGTGGGATCCGCGGGCACCATCTACTGCGAGGTGATAGGCGTGCGCGCCGGCACCGACGGCCGGCGCTGGGTGTACCTCGACATCGGTCGCTACGGCGGCCTTGCCGAAACCGAGAACGAATACATTCGGTACCGGTTGCGCACCGACCGTGATGACGACCCCGTCGACGATGCGGTAGTGGCGGGCCCGACCTGTGACGGCGACGATGTTCTTTACCAACGGTATTCGCTTCCGGTCACGCTACGGGCCGGCGACCGTGTCGTAATCGAGGATGCCGGCGCCTATAGCGCCAGCTACGCATCCGTGGCTTTCAATGGATTCCTGCCGCTACCAACCTATTTCGTGCAGCGATCCGGCGTCTGCGGTGCGGGCCGGACGATCGTCGAACCGATGGCGCCCGGAATCACCCGAAGTTGGCGCGTATCCGAGGTCATCTGCGACGTGCGAACCGAGTTCCAGCATCTGGTGATCGGCCGCACGGCACAGGGTGTGGCGTTGTTCAGCGACGATGAACGACAGAGCACCGAGTTCAGTCAGCTCGTCTACCACGAGGCGCTGCTGGTGCCGGCGATGCTGCTGACAGACAAGATCGAGCGGGTGCTCGTCATCGGCTCCGGCGAGGGTGTGGTGAGCCAGCTGGCGGTGGCCGCCGGCGCCGCGCATGTCGACCACGTCGACATCGACCGTGAAGCCGTGCGGCTATGCGCGGAGCATCTGCCCTACGGCTACTCGACAGACGAATTACGCAGGGCGGAAAGCGGACTCGGCCCGATCGCTGTGCATTACTGCGACGGGTGGAGCTTCGTCGGCCGCTCTGCCGTCGCCTACGACATCGTCGTGGTCGACCTTCCCGACGAGCGTCCTGAATCCGCGCAGCATAACCGGCTGTACCAGGCCGACTTTCTGCAGAGGTGCCGCAATATCGGTCGAGTGGTCGTCTTCCAGGCCGGATGCCCGACCCTGTGGCGCAACGAGTCGCTGCAACGGTCATGGCAGCGATTTCACGAAACATTCGACACAGTCGTTTATTTCGGCAGCGACGAGCACGGGTGGGCGTTTCTCTCTGGCCTGTCCGGGTCCGCCGGTTTTGATGGGGATCCGCTCGCATCGATGTCGGCCCGCCTGTCGACGCTGCCCTACCAGCCGCAGACTATCGACGCCGCATCGCTGATCGCTGCTACCGTTCCGCCAAAGGCGCTGCGCGCCATGGGTTGCCGGTAGGGGGCGTGTGTACTTGCAGCGTTGACTGTGAAGCGGCGGCGTTGACCGTGAAGTGGCGGCGTTGCCCGTGAACCGACGGCGTTGACTGTGAAGCGGCGGCGTTGACTGTGAACCCATGGCGTTGACCGTGAACCCACGGCGTTAATTGTGAAGTGGCGGTGAAGAATCGACGATTTTGCCGCCCTCAGTACACTTTGAAAGCCGACGTTTCACACTAGACGGCCACGCACTCGACGCGGCCGGCATCCGCGGCCCTTGCCCACTGCCCGCAACCGCCCCCCACCGCCAACCAACCACCGACAGCACAAGTTGTCGCTCGTAGCTGGACATGAGGACATATGTTTGAGCGACGGGACTCGAGTGACAAATGTGACCGGACGCCACCGACCGGCCGCCACGGCCCCCGTCAGAGAATCGCGACCGCTACCACAATTCCAAGCGCGAACTGCGCGGCCGCCACCATCAGCGACGAGTAACTGAACTCGTCGGATTCGAACAGCGTGTCCATGTCGATGCCGATCACCAGAGTCGCGATCCGCATCATCACCACCTGCGCGATGATGCCGACGATCCCGAAAATGGCAGATCCAACCAGCCCTTCGACCAGCTTTCCCGACGACGCGTAGATGGCGAGCACCACGATCAGCGCCATGCTGACCATGCCGGCGGCGGCAACGACGATCGCGTTCGGCTTTCCCACGTCGACCATCTTGCGCAGCGGCCCCGGGGTGGTGAGGTCAATCGCGTAGAACCCGAGGATCATCAGCACCAGGCCGACGATCGCATACAAGACGATGGCACCGACCCCTCGACCGAGCACATTCCAATGGCCCGCGTCCCAATAGCCCGACAGCGCAACGCTAGTTGTCGTCATCGATGATCAACTCCATTCTCATTGCCACTTATCTCGAAGGGATCCGGTGCGGGACAAAAGCTGCGCCGTCGTCGGTCACTAATCCGGCGGTCTCACGGATGCCGAGTCCTGCCGCCGAATCGCCGACGAGCCACGTGCCCAATGCGGGTCGCATGTCGTCGAACTCGGGCAGCGGATCCAGCAGCTGGTAGACGAAACCCTCTTCCCCGTAGACCCCACCGGTAGCGGTCTCGAGACCGGCGCCGACGATGGTGATGTTCGCGCCTTCCCGGCCGAGCTTGGGTTTGCGAACGTATTCGGTCAGCTCGTGCGGATCGTCGAGATAGGCGGGTAGCAGGTTCGGGTGGCCCGGGTACATCTCCCACAGCACAGCCAGGATCGCCTTGTTGGAAAGCAGTGTCTTCCAGAGCGGTTCGACCCACATCGTCTGCGGCAGGCTGGCCGCGACATGTTTGCCGAAGTCGTCGTCGAGCACCCACTCCCACGGGTAGAGCTTGAAGACCGCGTGGATCTGGTCCTCTTCCAGATCGACGAACCGCTCCAGCGCCGAATCCCAACCGAGGTCTTCGATCATCAATCCAATGGTCTGAAACCCCGCTTCGGCGGCGGTTTCCTGCATGTAGGTCGTCGTAATCTGGTCCTCGCCGGTCGCTTCGACACCCGACCAGGTGAAGTGCAACTCGGCGCTGGGCAGCGAATCGCCAACCACCTTCCAGCGATCGACCAACTGCTCGTGCAGCGAGTTCCACTGGTCGTCGTCCGGGAACTTGTCTTTGAGCCAATACCATTGCAGGATCGCGGCTTCCAGCAGCGTGGTGGGTGTGTCGGCGTTGTACTCGAGCAGCACCGCCGGCCTGCGACCGTCGTAACGTAAGTCAAAGCGGCCGTAAACATGTGGGTCGGAGCGCCGCCAGGATTCGGCTACGGCTTGCCAACTCCATTCCGGCAGACCGAAATCCGCGTACCGCTCCATCAACACCACTTGCTCGACGGCGTTGAGGCACATCGAGTGCAGCAACTCGACATCGGCTTCCAGCGCAAGGATCTCGTCCATGTCGAATTCGTAGTAGACCGACTCGTCCCAGTAGGGACGGTCCCTGCCCCGCGCGTCACGGGCCGGCGACCCGTAGACCAGCCCTTGCGATTCCACGATCGAACGCCATTTGGGCCGCGGCTCGGTTCGGCAGCGCTTCACGAGCCGCCGCCCCGACTTCCCCCACTGAACTTGCCGCCGAGCCCGCCGCGCTGAATAGTGCTGCCCGACTTCGTCTTGATCGTTGCGCCGCCAGGCCGCGTCGTCGTTCCCCCGATCGGCCGCGAACCCACCAAGCCCGAGCTGCCGTAGTAGTACCGGTACTGGTGCCCGCCGTAGAAGAAGAAGCCGTTGAGGCCCGGGCTGTGTCCGGTGCAGTAACTGTCCGGAACGATCACCGGCTGACCGTTCGGGTCGTCCCGGACGCATTGGGCCGTGACGGTGGGCGCCGACAGCGCCCAATACCCGAGGCCCGCCACGACACCCACTACCCCGACGGTCGCGCCGGCACCGATCAGCCGTCGGTTCCGCTTCTTGCGCTTCTCCTCCGCCTCAAGGCGCGCCTGTTCGATCTCCCGCTGCTTCTTCTCGTACTTCTCCCGCGCACGTAACTCGGCGGGCGTCGCCGGACGTGGCCGCGTGCTTGCCGCATCCTGGGACTTCATGCTGCCGCCGGACAGGAATTTGCCGGGTTCGTCCTCGTCCGAACCCGCCTCCCCCGAATCAGAAGGCTGCCACACCGGGTTCACCGACTGGGGTTGCTCGCCAAAGGCAGGGATCGGCGGCAGCGGCTTGGGGAACGCGGATTCCTCGTCCGAGCCGCCAGGCTCCTTACCTGGCTGGCCCTTTGCCGCGGACGGGTCTTCTGGCACGACCGGCAGTCTTCCACATCGCCGCGCTGTTCGGCGATAGTAAAACCACCCCTGCTGTCGGGTTCTAAGCCCACCAACGCTCGAGCACCCGGGCGACACCGTCGTCGGTGTTTGGCGCGGTGACCTCGTCGGCGGCGATCAGCACATCGGGGTGGGCATTACCCATCGCCACGCCGCGGCCGGCCTGCAGCAGCATCGGCACGTCGTTGGGCATGTCGCCGAATGCCAGCACCCCGTCGTCGGCTATCCCCAGCGGCCGGGCGATCTCGGCCACGCCGCTCGCTTTGCTGATACCCGACGGCATGATCTCGACCAGCCCATTGTTGGTCGAGTAGGTGATATCGCCCTCGATCCCGACGTGCTTGGCCAGTTCGGCGGCCATCTCCGAGCTGCGGGCACCGCTTTTGCGTATCAGCAACTTGATCGCCGGCGCGCTGAGCAGGTCTGCGATCGACACCTCGGTGTTGTCCGGGTTGAGCCAGGCGTGCTCGTAGCCCGGCGAGCTGACGAACTGGGGAGTCGCGGTGTCGTGGGCGCGCTCACCGATGCGTTCGACGGCCAGCCCGGCGCCGGGAATGGCCCGCGTCGCGATCTCGGCCAGCTCGGCCAGGGTGTCGACGGACAGCGTGCGCGCCGAGATCACCCGGTCGGTCGCCGGATCGTAAAGGACGGCGCCGTTGGCGCACACCGCCATGGGGGCGAAACCAAGCGCCTCGACGACGGGGCGCACCCACCTCGGCGGGCGGCCGGTCGCCAGGATGAAGTGCGCGCCGCTGGCGACAGCCGCGCGCACCGCGGCGCGAGTCCGCGGACTGATGGTTTCGTCGTCGTCGAATAAGGTGCCGTCGACGTCGCACGCGATGAGCGCCGGCGGTGTCGTCAGTTTTGTCCGCCTTCTTCGCGTCGCGACCGGGTCACGCCGTCGTGCCCATGCTTTTGCATCCGCTCGGCCAACTCGGCGATCCGAAACTCCCTGGACTGGTCCTGGGTTGGCGCGCCACCACCGAGCCGCCGCGGCACCCAATACGCACCTTCGGGATGCGGATACTCCTCCTGAACCCGGTAGAGCATCGTGTTCATCGCAGAGCGCAGCACCGCGTTGAGTTCATCGATGTCGCCTTGCGGCGGTAACGGCTTTCCGACCGCTACCGTGATCGGAATCTTGCTGCGGAACAAGTGCTTTGGATGATCCTTCGGCCAAATCCGATGCGCGCCCCAGACAATCATGGGAATCAGCGGCACTTGCGCCTCCAGCGCCATGCGGGCGGCGCCGGTCTTGAAATCCCTGAGCTCGAAACTGCGGCTGATGGTGGCCTCCGGATGTAGTCCAACGAGTTCGCCCTCGCGCAACCGCTGCACGGCTACGGCCAAAGCTTCGGCCCCCAGGGTGCGGTCCACCGGGATCAGCTGGGCCTGTTTGATCACGTAGTTGACGGCCTTCACATCCTGCATTTCGGCCTTGATCATGAACCGCAGCCGTCGCCGCCGTTGGTGGGCGGCAATCGAGGCGGGGACCCAGTCCACATAGCTGGTGTGGTTGAGGGCGATCAACGCGCCGCCGCGCTCCGGGATGTTCTCCAGGTCCTGGAAGGTGATCTTGTTTCCATTCAGCGCCATAACCGACGGAACAAGAACTTCCATCATCCTGAAGAACGGCTCTGCCACGTCGTTTCCTTCCGCGCTTACCGCGACCGCTGCGGGGCATGGCTAGCGGCTTTCGCCGCGATCTCATCAGCATCCATTTGAGCCGCCTCCGCCAACGTCGGGGCTCCACCGCCCAATCGGCGCGGCACCCAGTACTCTCCGGCCGGATGCGGATACCGCTGCTGCACCTGGTCCAGCAGCGCGGTCATCGACTCCCGCAGCGCCGCATTGGTCCGCGGGATATCCTCGGCGGCCCGCAGCGGCGCACCGACCTGCACGGTGACGGGTATCTTTTTGCGGCCCAGGTGTTTTGGGTGGCCTTTGGTCCAGATTCGCTGACTGCCCCAGACGATCATCGGCACAATCGGCACATCTGCTTCGACGGCCATCCGGGCCGCGCCGGTCTTGAAATCCTTGAGCTCGAAGCTGCGACTGATCGTGGCCTCCGGGTAGACGCCTACCAGTTCGCCCTCGCGCAGCCGCTGCACCGCAACGGCATAGGCGCCCGCGCCCGCTCCGCGGTCCACCGGAATGGTCTTGGTGTGCTTGATCAGGAAATTGACCACCTTCACCTGTTGCATCTCGGCCTTGATCATGTACCGGATCCGGCGACGGCGACGATTGACGGCCAGCCCCGCCGCCAGCCAGTCGACGTAGCTGGTGTGATTGATGGCGATCACCGCCCCGCCCCGCCCGGGAATGTTTTCCACGCCGCTGAGGGTGATCCGGCTCCCGGTCGCCAGCACCAGCGAGCGGGCCACGATCACCAGGGTGCGGTAAATGGGCTCCACGCTCGCCTCACTGCTCCGGCGCTCCGGCCCGCTGAGCGCGGCGCGCCGCCCGTATCGCTGCTTCCTCGGCGTCCAAGCGGGTCGCTTCGGCCATCGTGGGCGCACCGCCGCCCAACCGGTGCGGCACCCAGAACTCGCCGGCCGGATGCGGTCCGTACTGCTCTTGGGCTCGCTCCAGCAGATGCTGCATCCGTGAATGCAGCAACCCTTTCAATTCCTCGATGGCCAGCGTCGGTTCGATCGGTTCGCCGACGACCACCGTGATCGGCACCTTCGGCCGGAACAGCTTCTTGGGATGGTCTTTGGTCCAGATCCGCTGGGCACCCCACACGATGTGCGGAATGATCGGCACGCCGGCGTCGACCGCCATCCGTGCGGCCCCCGTCTTGAATTGCTTGATCTCGAAGCTGCGGCTGATCGTCGCTTCGGGATAGACGCCGACCCATTCACCGTCCTTCAAATTCTTGACCGCGGCCTCGTAGGAGGCGGCCCCGGATGCCCGGTCCACCGGTATGTGCCGCAGGCTGCGCATGATCGGACCGGTGATCTTCTGGTCGAACACCTCCTGCTTGGCCATGAACCGCACCTTGCGGCCCAGGCCCTGCTGGTAGGCGGGCAAACCCGCGAGCATGAAGTCCAGGTAACCGGTGTGATTGATCGCGATGACGGCGCCGCCGCTGGTAGGCAGGTTCTCCACGCCGGTGACGGTGATCTTCAAACCCTGTATACGAAAGGCCAGACGAGCAAGCTGAATGACGGTCGCGTATACCGGTTCCACAGCACTTCAGCCTACCGAAGGCTGCGACAGGCCGGGGTTGGCTGACTCCTCACGCTAAGCTCGATGGCGACTCGAACACAGACCGGAAACGGTCCAGAGAGGTATTTGTGCAGGTCACGAGCGTCGGCCACGCCGGCTTTCTGATCCAGACCCAGGCGGGCAGCATCTTGTGCGACCCCTGGGTCAATCCGGCTTACTTCGCCTCCTGGTTTCCCTTCCCAGACAACAGCACGCTGGATTGGGACCGCCTGGGAGACTGCGACTACCTGTACGTCTCCCACCTGCACAAGGATCATTTCGACGCAAAGTTGCTGGCCGCGCACGTCAACAAGGACGCGGTGGTGCTGCTGCCCGACTACCCGGTGCCTGATCTGCGAAACGCACTGCAGAAGTTAGGGTTTCACCGGTTTTTTGAAACCACTGACTCGGTCAAGCACCGGATCAGCGGGCCCAGGGGTGACCTCGACGTCATGGTCATCGCGCTGCGCGCCCCCGCCGACGGCCCGATCGGCGACTCGGCGCTGGTGGTTTCCGACGGCGCCACAACGCTTTTCAACATGAACGACGCTCGCCCGGTCGATTTGGAGCCGCTGACGTCGCAGTTCGGTCACGTCGACGTGCATCTGCTGCAGTACTCCGGCGCGATCTGGTACCCGATGGTCTACGACATGCCGGCGCGCGCCAAGGAGGCTTTCGCCACCCAGAAACGGCAACGCCAGATGGACCGCGCTCGCCAGTACATCGCCCAGGTGGGCGCGACCTGGGTGGTGCCGTCGGCCGGACCGCCGTGCTTTTTGGATCCGGAGTTGCGCCACCTGAACGACGACAGCGGTGACCCGGCGAACATCTTCCCCGACCAAATGGTGTTTCTGGACCAGATGCGTACCCACGGCCACGACCGCGGCTTGCTGCTGGTTCCCGGGTCCACCGCGGACTTCACTGGTACGACATTGAATTCGCTGCGTCATCCGCTGCCCGCCGAGCAGGTTGAGGCCATCTTCACTACCGGTAAGTCGGCGTACATCGCCGACTATGCCGAGCGGATGGCGCCCGTGCTGGCGGCGGAGCGGGCGAGCTGGGCTCCTGCCACCGGTGAGCCGCTGCTGGAGCCGCTGCGTGCGCTGTTCGAGCCGATCATGCTGCAGAGCGACGAGATATGCGACGGCATCGGCTACCCCGTCGAACTCGTGATCGGACCTGAAATAGTCGTCCTGGATTTCCCGAAACGAGCGGTGCGCGAACGGATTCCCGACGAAAAGGTCCGCTACGGGTTTGCGATTGCGCCGGAACTGGTGCGTACCGTGCTGCGCGATCAAGAACCAGACTGGGTCAACACCATCTTCTTGTCCACCCGATTCCGGGCTTGGCGGGTCGGCGGATACAACGAATACCTGTACACGTTCTTCAAATGCCTGACCGACGAGCGGATCGCCTACGCCGACGGCTGGTTTGCCGAGACCCACGACGACTCCGCATCGATCACCCTGGACGGCTGGGAGATTCAGCGGCGTTGCCCCCACCTCAAGGCCGACCTGTCGAAATTCGGCGTGGTGGAGGGCAATACGCTGACTTGCAACCTGCATGGGTGGCAGTGGCGGCTGGATGACGGCCGCTGCCTGACATCGCGGGGCCATGAACTACGGAGCACCCGACTATGACCGAGATTTACGACGACGGGCTGGTCCAACTGGATCGCGAAGCGATCACGTTGCGCCGCTACCACTTTCCCGACGGTACATCGAAACTCATCTCGCTGGACGCAATCCGCGGGTACCAGGCCGAGTCGCTGGGCCTGTTCGTGCAGCGGTTTCGCATCTGGGGGACTTCGGATTTCCGTCGCTGGCTGCCGCTGGACGTGCACCGGCCGTTCAGGTCGACGTTGATCACGCTGGACGTACCGGGCAGTCGGTGGCGCCCCGCCTTCACGCCGGAACGCCCGGACGAGTTCACCGCATTGCTGGACGAGCTGCTGAATCAGCGCGGTTAGCTGTGCACAACGGGTGTCAGGCCGCTACTTTGGCGGCGATCTGACGGGCGATGGTGACCGCGGAATCGGACGGGCTTTTGCTGCACTGGTTGATATCGATAACGACGTTGTTGGCCACGGTCAGCGCCCGCTGGCAGGCATAGTAATCCCACGTCCAGGACTGATTGCCGCCACCGATGGTTTTCGTGGTGGTTAGCATGCCGTTCGCGTTGGAGACGGCCCCCACGCTGTACACATAATCGGGTTTGCCGGCCACGGTGCGGGTGACTTTTCGGTTGGCACAGGCCTGCCACTGTTGGATGGAGGCGGTGAAGAACGCGTTCGCATCTTTGACGTTGTAAAACAACACCACAGCCTGAACGATCTGATGAGCAAATTTGGCGACGTTTTCGTGCAGCTCCTGTGAGCGCATGGCGCTCCACCCCGCGCGGCTATACGCGGTTATTTCCGCCGGGAACACCGCGGGCAGACAGGCCTTGTCCGGAACGTCGGTGCTCGTGTCGTACATCGCGCTACTGGAATTCGCGATGGTCACCCCGCTGGCGCCCGTCGCGGTGTCGATTTGGTCAGGGCTGAGCAGCAGCCCGTCCAGCGCGGTCTCCGCGACAAGCGGCGGGCCGGTCGTGGTGGTGGGGGTGAAGGTCGGAGAAGTCCCGGTCGACCTGGTGGTGGTGCCGGTCGCTTCGGGCTTGCTCGATTTGTTGGCGAGATACACGCCGGCGGCGACCAGAGCGACCACCGCGATCAGGGCGACGACGACCATGCCCAGCACCAGACGTTGGTTGGAGCCGGCTCGCGGGGCCGGCTGTTGCGGCAGTGGCCGCTGGCCCGGCCAGCCGCCCGGCTGGCCGGGCAAATGGGATGGTGGGAGCGGCGGCCAGCTGGGTGGGCCTGGTTGAGCCGCAGCGAAAGTCGGGGATTCGGGGCGTTGCCACCCCGGTGCGGGTTGGGGCGGGCTATGCCGAATTGGTGCGCTATGCGGCATGTGACGTGGCGCGTTGGTGAGGGCGCCGTGCAGGGCGGTGGCCAGTTCACGCCCGCTCTGATAACGCTCCTCGGGTCTTTTGGCCATGCCGCGGGCGATGGCGTCATCAAACCCGGCAGGTATTTCGGGTCGATGCTCGCTTGGCCGCGGCGGGTCCAGCGTCAGGTGACCGGCAATCTGCTGTTCCATGCTGTCGCCCGGATACGGCGTGGCGCCGGTCAGGCACTCATGGAAGACACACGCCAGCGCGTACACATCGGCGCGGCCGTCGGCGCTGCCGGTCATAAACCGCTCCGGCGCCATGTAGGCCATGGTCCCGACCATCATCCCGGTGCTCGTCAGCCGACTGGCCGAGGCGTCGTGCGCAATACCGAAGTCGATCAAATACACGAAGTCGTGACGGGCCATCAGCGCGTTGGACGGTTTGATGTCGCGGTGTACCAGCCCGGCTTCATGGGCGGCATCCACCGCCGCAGCCAGTTGATCGACCACATGTACGGCCCGTTGCGGGCTCATCGGGCCCTCCCGCCGCAACAGGGTGTGCACGTCGATGCCGTCGATGACAGGCATCGTCAGATACAACCGGCCGTCGATTTCGCCGGCCTCATAGATCGGGATTATGTGCGGCTCGGTCAACCGGGCGGCGGTGTATGCCTCCCGCCGGAACCGTTCCTCATACCCCGGTTCGCTCGCCAGTTCGGGCGACAGCACCTTGATCGCCACATTGCGCTGCATCATGGTGTCGTGGGCTTTGTATACCTTGCCCATGCCGCCTTCGCCGATCAGATCGATCAGCCGATAACGCCCAAACGCGACCTCATCCACCCGCAGCCTGCCCCGCCACGACCAGAATGCTAGCGATTCAGCAAGCCCAATACGAAATTATTCGCCAACTATGCGCTGCGGTCGGCGAGCACTTGACGGGCCGCGTTGTATCCGGGAATGAAGGTGATCCCCGGCCCGCCGTGGCATCCCGCACTGCCCAGGTAGAGTCCGTCGACCGGGATCGGCTGTCCGATAAATCCTTTTGGACCGGCCCGATTCTGGCCGATCTGGTCCGGATGCAGCAGCCCGTGACAGTAGTCGCCGCCCGGCGCTCCGAACATCACCCCCATGTGCTTGGGCGTGAAGGTGGTGTGCCGGGTGATGCTGCGCTCGAAATTCGGTGCCAATCGGGTGATTTTGTCGATCACCCGCTGCCCCATTTCCACCTTCGCCTGCCCGTAGTCGGCGCCGCCTTCGATCGGGAACCACATTGCGAACGCGGACGCGGCATGCTTGCCCGCGGGAGCCAGATCCGGGTCGTGCACCGAGGGGATCTGCAACACGAGCGTCGGGTCGGCCGGCACGATGCCGCGGCGGCAATCCTCCCATTGCTGCTGGACTTCTTCGGGTGTGCAGAAGATACCGATCGATGCCTGCATGGACGGATCGTTGAGCGTTTCATAGGGGGCGACGAACTCGGGCGGCTCGTCCAGGGCGAAATGCATTTGCAGGTAGCTGCCGCGGTGGTCGATACGCGAATACCGTTCGCGGACATCGGCGGGCAGCGCGGACGGGTCGATCAGGTCGTTGAGGGTGACGTCCGGCGCAATGCCGGAGACGACGATCGGGGCGGTCAGGGTCTCCCCCGTCTCGGTGCGGACTCCGTTGACTTTGCCGTCGGCGACGAGGATTTCGGTCACCTTGGTGCGCAGCCGAACTTCGCCGCCATCGCTCTCGAGCCGTCGGCACAGGTGGGCGGTGAGGGCGCCGATGCCGCCGCGAAGTTTCTTCATCTGCACGAAGTCGCCGTCGGGGATGCCGAGACCGAACGCGAGCGCGGCGGCACTGCCCGGTGTCGCCGGTCCGCGGTAGATGGTGTTGACGGCCAGCACGGTCATCGAGCCACGGATGGCGGCATGCTTCTCGCGGTCGGGGAAGTAGCGGTCCAATACGTCGGTGACCGAGCCGAACAGCATGTCGTCGATAGCGGACCGCTCGAATTCGTTTGTGGCGCAGGCATACATCTCGTCGAGGGTCTTGGGCAGCGTAGCGGACTCGAAGCGGCCGAGCGCCCGCGTCGGCGCCTGGCTCCAGGCCAGTAGGCCGGCCATTCCGGTGACGGCGTCCGCTCCGTGTACCTCGTTGAGGTGGCTGAACATCTTCATCGGGTCGGTGTATTGGACCAGCGGATCGTCCCCGACGCCGCGCAGCGCTATCGACATCACCTCTAAGTCGACTGTCGGCAGCGTGTCCAGCTCCAGCGCTTCGATGACCACCGACGACGTCGGGAACTGCACCGATCCCGCGATTTCGAACTTGTACCCGTCGAACAACTCCACCGTGGAGGCCATGCCGCCGGCGTAGAGCTTGGCGTCCAGGCATGCTGTCCGCAGCCCTGCCTGTTGCAGTAGGACCGCCGCGGTCAGCCCGTTGTGACCGGCGCCGATCACGATCGCGTCGTATTCAGACATGTGACCTCCCGAACTGCAGGCTGGCACGCGACTAAAGTTTTGTCAATTATGACGAAACTGCGGTGACCCAGGTTCCGGAGATGCCATGCCGCAGCGATTCGAGGGCCACATGCGACATCCGCGCCAGCTCTCCGAGTGATCGATCGTCGCCAACCATCCAAGCTTCCATCGCTCCGAATACCGCGGCTGCAATACAGCGGGCCGTCACCGTGATTCGCAGCGGAGCATCCGGTGTGTGCCCTTCTTTGCAGCTACGCCTTCGCAGTTGCGCCTCGATGGCCTCGGCGAGGTCAGCTTGGACGTCCCGGATGTGACGGACGATGCGGCCCGGGTCGAGCTCGCCACCCCTTAGGGCGGCGATTTTCGTAACGGCCTCAACGTCATATGGAAATGCGAAGATGGCCGACTGCACGGAGTCGATGACGGATTCATCGGCGGGTCTGGCCTCCAGTGCGGCGCGGAACCAGTTCAATCCGGTGTAGTCGGCAAACAGCAGATCGTGCTTTGAAGTGAAGTGGCGATAGAAGGTTCGCAGTGAGACTCCGGCGTCCGCCGCGATCTGCTCGGCGGAGGTGTCCTCCACGCCCTGAGCCAGGAATCGCACCACCGCCGCCTGCCGCAACGCCTCGCGGGTGCGTTCGCTGCGCGCGGTCTGCGCGGGCCTGACCATGGTTAGTAAGGTAGCAAGAAATATTGTGTCAATATTGACAAAACTTCAAGCCGCGAGTGAGACTGCGGCCATGGTCTCACTTCTCGTCCACGCAGTCCTTGGGCTTACTGTCATCGGCCTCATCGTCAAGTCGAATCCTCAGGTCTTCGCCAAACCGGCCAACGGACCGGCGTTTTCGCCGTTGGAATGCGTGTATTACGTCGTCGGCATCGCCTCGATCGGGCTGGGCTGGTACTTCAACATCCGCTTCGTGCGGGAATACTCCCACGGGTCGACCAACCCGATCTGGGGCCCCGGCAGCTGGGCGGACTACATCCGACTGATGTTTACCAACCCGGCGGCCGGTTCGGCCAGCCAGGACTACACGATCGCGAACGTCATTCTGCTGCCGCTGTTTACCATCGTGGACGGCTACCGGCGCGGGCTACGGCGCCCCTGGCTGTATTTTGTCTCCAGCCTGTTCACCAGCTTCGCCTTCGCGTTTGCCTTCTACTTCGCCACCATCGAACGCCAACACCGGCACGCCCAAGCCGGTGCGTCGGAGGTGCCGAGGGTGGACGCCTGAGCCGAGCAAGTCCCCTGCCGCTCAGTGGCTCGGTAACCAAGCGACTGCGGCCGCGGCCCTCGCCGAGATCGCCGATTGGGGCCCTGCCGAGGACTGGGCTGACTGGGCCGATGCGGCGCGGTGAACTTTGGTTCGCCGCGACACCCGGCGGCGACCGGCTCGTGCTCATTCTCACGAGAGATCCGGTTGCTGACCGAATCGGCGCCGTCGTCGTAGCCGCATTGACCCGCACCCGTCGAGCACTGGCATCCGAGCTGGAACTTACCGCGCCGACGACGGCGTACCAAGCGATTGCGTGGTCAATTTCGACAACATCCATACGCTGCCGCGCGCCGCGTTGCGTCGCCGGATCACTCGCTTTTCTCCGGCACGGGTGCACCAGGCTTCTCGGACACTTCGAGCAGCTACCGGCTGCTGAAACATACATCCGGACACGATCTGATCGGTCGCGTTTCCTGAGACCGATTTATGTCACTCCTAGTCCCTACGATTCGGTCATGAACAACGGCACGACTGCAAGGATTGGCTCGATGGCCGTCGAGGCGACTGACCTGCTGATCGACGCGGTCAGCACGATTCCGCCCGGAAGCTGGGACGACCCGTCGAACCTAGACGAGTGGAGCTTGCGTGACCTTGTCGGACACGCAACCGGCAGCGCCGCGAAGATCGTCACGCTCGTCGAAGACGGACAGCTCTGGGAGGGCCCATCCCAGCCTGCCGACTGGATTTGCGACGACCCGGTGGGCCGGCTGCGCGAGCTGGCGACTCGATTACGAGATGCTCTACCCGCAGCCGACTTAGAGGCGATGCGAACCTCCCCGGAGGGTGAGGTTCCGCTGCGGCGAGCGCTCCTGTACCCGGTTTCGGATTTGACCTTGCACAGCTGGGACGTGCACCGCTCGCAAGGTCAGTTGGTCGAACTGCCCGACGACCTCCTCGCGCTATGCCAAGGGCTTGTGGAGTCGGTGCCGGAAGCCGTGCTGCGGCGCCCGGGCGGCTTTGGGCCAGCCCAACAGGCGCCGACGGGCTCCTCGCCGACAACCCGGCTGATGGCCTTCCTCGGGAGGTCAGTTACGGGCACTGGCTGATCTCGTAACGTCTGTCACTCGAGTACCAGAAAAGCCGGCCATGTTGCGGTCTTCAATCCGATATCACCGGCGATATCGAGTTGTAAAACCACTGGCCAAGCATCGTAGGGATTGCTGTGGCTGATGTGACTCACGTGTCGACCGAAGTGCACAACATCCCGGTCGGCGCAGGGTCGACCCTTTAAGCAGGCTCCAGCAGTTCGGTACCGACGAACGGCACCAGAGCGGCCGGCACCCGAACGCTGCCGTCGGGTTGCTGGTGGTTCTCCAGGATCGACACCAGCCAGCGGGTGGTGCCCAGCGTGCCGTTGAGCGTGGCCGCGGTCTGCGGCTTGCCGTTGGCGTCCCGGTAGCGCGTCGCCAGGCGACGCGCCTGAAAGGTGGTGCAGTTCGACGTCGACGTCAGCTCGCGGTAGGTCCTTTGCGTCGGAATCCACGCCTCGCAATCGAATTTGCGGGCAGCCGATGAGCCGAGATCGCCTGCGGCGACGTCGATTACCCGATACGGCACGTCGATGAGCGCGAGCATCTCCCGCTGCCAGCCCAGCAGTCGCTGGTGTTCGACCTCAGCCTGGGCGGGCTCGCAGTAAACGAACCCCTCCACCTTGTCGAACTGATGCACCCGGATGATGCCGCGGGTGTCCTTGCCGTAGCTGCCGGCCTCGCGGCGGAAACACGACGACCAGCCCGCGTACCGCAGCGGCCCGCCGGAGAGATCGAGGATTTCGTCGGAGTGGTAGCCGGCCAGCGGCACCTCGGACGTACCCACCAGGTAGAGGTCGTCGGCTTCCACCCGGTACACCTCCTCGGCGTGTGCGCCCAGGAACCCGGTGCCCGACATCACCTCCGGGCGCACCAGCACCGGCGGGATCATCGGGACGAAACGGTTCGAGACGGCCAGCCGCAGCGCCAGCTGCAGCAGGCCCAGCTGCAGCAGCGCGCCCCGGCCGGTCAGAAAGTAGAACCGCGAGCCGGACACCTTCGCACCGCGCTGCATGTCGATCAGACCCAGCGATTCGCCGAGCTCCAGGTGATCCTTCGGGTCTTGCAATTGCGGTGTTTCGCCGACGATGTCGAGCACCGCGTAGTCGTCCTCCCCACCGGCCGGTACCCCGTCCAGGACGACGTTCGAGATCGCCATATGTGCCGCCGTGAACGCCGTCCCGGCTTCGGCTTGGGCGGTTTCTGCGGCTTTGACCTGCGCGGCTAGTTCCTTGGCGCGGTGCAGCAGCGCGGGGCGCTCCTCAGCCGATGCGGCACCCACGCTCTTGCTGGCTGCTTTTTGTTCGCCGCGCAGCGCGTCGGCTGTCGAAATCGCGGCCCGACGGGTGGAGTCGGCCGTCAGCAGCGCGTCCACCAACGACGGGTCTTCGCCGCGGCTGAGTTGGGAGCGGCGTACGGCGTCGGGGTCTTCCCGGAGCAACTTCAGGTCGATCACGGCCGCAAGATTACTTTTGCCCGCGCGGTGACCGGCTACAGCATCCCGCCGGGCACGGCGTAAGGCATCACATCTGTAACGTTTGTAACGTGGTTTGACGCCCCCTGTCAGAATGGAGCGGATGTCGAACACGACCGAGGACGAAGTCGACTCGGCCAGCCCGCCCACCGAAGAGCCGGAGCAACCGCTGGCCGGGTTCCGCTGGCCGCGCGCTTTGGCTCCGACGGCGACCAGGCGGGCGCTGCTTCTCACCGCGCTCGGCGCCCTGCTGATCGCCGGGCTGGTCACCGCGATTCCTTCCGTCGCCACCTCGGGCCGGCTGACGGGCTATTCGGACAACAATCCGGTGCCCAGCACCGGTACCCGGAGCAATCCCACATTCAGCCGCGCCAGCAGTGGCAGCTGCCTGATGTGGCCGGACGGCGCGCCGGATTCCGCCGCGATCGTCAACTGCGCCGACGACCACCGCTTCGAGGTCGCCGAGTCCGTCGACATGCGGACCTTCCCCGGCTCGGAGTACGGGCCCACCGCCGCTCCGCCGTCGCCCGCCCGGATTCAGCAGATCACGCAGGAGCAGTGCGAGGCGGCGGTGCGCAACTACCTCGGACCCAAATTCGATCCCAACAGTAAGTTCACCGTGAGCCTGCTGTGGTCCGGTGACCGGGCGTGGCGCCAGTCCGGCGACCGCCGCATTCTGTGCGGCCTGCAGTTGCCCGGTCCCAATAACCAACAGGTCGCCTACAAGGGCAAGGTCGCCGACATCGACCAGTCCAAGGTGTGGCCGGCCGGCACCTGCCTGGGCATCGACCCCGCGGCCAACCAGCCGATCGACGTTGCGGTCGACTGCGCCGCGCCCCACGCGATGGAGGTCACCGGCACGGTCAACCTGGGCACGAAGTTCCCCAACGCCCTGCCGACTGAGGCCGACCAGGACGGGTTCATCAAGGACTCCTGCACCAAGATGACGGACGCCTACCTTGCGCCCATCAAGCTGCGCACCACCACCCTGACGCTGATCTATCCCACCGTGTCGATGCCCAGTTGGGCGGCGGGTAGCCGCGAGGTGGCGTGCAGCATCGGCGCGACCCTGGGCAACGGCGGTTGGGCGACCTTGCTCAATAGCGCCAAGGGCGCGTTGTTGATCAACGGCCAGGCCCCGGTACCACCGCCAGACATTCCCGACGAACGGCTCACCCTGCCGCCCGTGGCCCCGCCGGCGCCGGCCCCCCAACAGCAGCCCAGTGCGCCGGCGCAGACGACGCCGCCGGGCAATCAGCACCTGCCGGGCCAACCGGCGGTGACGCCGTCTCAAGCGCCGGCACCGCAGGCGCCGCCGCCGTCTTCTCGGGCTCAGGAGGCTCCGCCACCGGCCGAGGGCGGAGCACCGCCAGCCCCGCAGGCACCGGAAGGCCCGGCGCCGGCCGCCCCCGCTGAGCCCCCGCCGGGGTAGCGGCGTGGCCGTGCGGATGGACCCGCAGCGGTTCGACGAACTGGTCTCCGACGCACTCGATCTGATCCCGGCTGAGTTGACCGATGCCATGGACAACGTCGTCGTGCTGGTCGCCGACCGCCACCCAGAGGAGGACGACCTGCTGGGGCTCTACGAAGGGGTCGCGTTGACCGAGCGCGACTCGGACTACGCCGGAGCGCTGCCGGACGCGATCACGATCTACCGCGAGGCGCTGCTGGACGTGTGCGATTCCGATGACCAGGTCGTCGAGCAGGTGGCGATCACCGTGATCCACGAGATCGCACACCATTTCGGCATCGACGACGACCGGCTGGACGAGTTGGGCTGGGGTTAACCGGCGCAGTCGGGCGCGGCATCCCGGATTTGTCCGACGCCAATGCTATGAACGCTCTTATGAGCATGGGCTGCCGCGATTGCCGGGCGGGCTTGGACCATTGCCACGGCACCCTTATCCGTCATTCAGTGGGCCGACTACTGGGCCGGTCGGAGTGCACCGAGCCGGGCTGCGTGAGCCCCGAGCTGTTGCCGCATTGCTTCGTCGTGGACTGCGACGCCATCGGCTGCGCATGCGCGGTCGAATCGATCGCGGCGGCGGTCTGAATCAGCCCATCGGGTCGCTGCTGGATGCCACCGCGTCGGCGACCGGGCTGGAGTCGGGCTTCGGGTAGAACGGCGGCGACAGCGATCCCCACCGCACACAACTCCACCGCCCGTCGGTGATCGGCGACAGCACCACCGACTCCGCGTTCCCGAGATGGTTGTCCAGCGCAAAGTTGGAGTCCACTCCGGCCATTACCGCCGAGGCCAGTCGGATCACCGCGCCGTGGCTGACGACGACGATGTCGCCGTTCCAGTCGTGGTCGTCGAGATAGCGCAGCCGCAGGTCGGTGATCACCGGCAGGTAGCGGTCCAGCACGTCGTTGCCAGTCTCGCCGCCGGGTAGCGGCACATCGAGCTCACCGTGATGCCAGCGCTCGTAGACGGCATTGAATTCGGCGACCGCGTCGTCGTCGTTGCGGTTTTCCAGATTTCCGACCTGCACCTCGTGGATGCCCTCGAACTGTTGGGCCGTCACGTCCAGATGCTCGCCGATCACTGCCGCCGTTTCCGACGCCCTGACCGCCACCGAATGCGCGAGCATGGCCGGTCGCCCGAAACCCAGGGCGAACGCCAAGGCCTGATCGCGGCCCAACGGCGTCAGCGAGGTTCCCGGCGGGCGAGTGTCCAGCCTGCGGTCGACGTTGCCGTAGGACTGGCCGTGCCGCAGCAGCACCAAGCGGCCGCTCATGGTCCGGACCCCGCGCCACGGTCATGCTCGGAGTTGCCTGCGCGCAACCCCTCCAGCCAACTCGCCGCCTCGTCGACCGGCGGCGGCTGGGCTCCGGTGGACAATTCCGCCGGCCAGGACCCGAGGTATCGCACGTCGTTGCAACGACGGTGCAGCGCCATGAGTGCCTCGGCGACCGCGCCGTCGTCGATGTGTCCCACGCAGTCCACGAAGAACAGATAGGTGCCGAGTTCGGTGCGGGTGGGCCTGGATTCGATCCGGGTAAGGTCAATACCGCGGATGCCGAATTCGGCGAGCGCGGTCAGTAGTGCGCCTGGGACATTGTCGATCCGCAACACCGCCGCGGTGCGATCGGCTCCGGTGCGGGCCGGCGGTGGCCCCGGCAGGCCCACCAGGACGAAGCGGGTGCGGGCGTTGGATTCGTCGACGACACCGCTCGCCAACTCCGTCAGCCGGTAGTGGGTGGCGGCCAGTGGTGAGGTGACCGCGGCGTCGACTTGGCCCTTAGCTACCTGCCGTGCCGCGTCGGCGTTGGAGTAGGCAGGCCGCAGCTCGGCGCCGGGCAGATGAGCTTCCAGCCATTGCCGCACCTGAGCCGCCGCCACCGGAAAGGCTGCCAGCGTGCGTACGTCAGCGGCGCTGCGCCCGGATTTGACGACGATGCTAAAGGCCACGTCAAGCGTGGTTTCGGCGAACACTTGCAGCGGCGACCCGATGGCCAGGTTGTCCAGTGTGGGCATCACCGATCCGTCGATGGAGTTTTCGATCGGCACGCACGCGTAGTCGGCGTGGCCGTAACGGACGGCGTCCAGCGCGGCCGGCGTGCTCTCGATCGGCAACCGCTGCACCGAGTCTGGCCCAGCTTCGGCAAACAGGCCCGCGGCAGACATCTGCAGCAGGGCAGCCTCGGTGAAGGTCCCTTCCGGGCCGAGGTAAGCAATGCGCGCCACGACCACAACCCTAACGGCGACTAGTCACCGCCGGGCCTTGCGGTTCCCCTCCCGCTAAGTTAACTTAGGCTTACCTAACGCATGGAGGTAATGGTGTTACCGGTCACAAGCCCCGCGCCCACGACCGCAGAACGCATTCGTAGCGCCTGCGCACGGGCCGGCGGCGCGCTGCTGGCCATCGACGGCGAGGAACCGGTGGCCACGCCTGTACACCACTTGCTGTCCGACGGGTCGTTCGGCGTCGCTTGTCCGGTCGATCGCGCCGCGACGATGTCCGGCGCGCAGGCGATGCTAGAGCTGACCGATTACGCGCCGCTGCCCATGCGCGAACCGGTCCGTTCGCTGGTGTGGGTCCGCGGGCGTCTGGAAGAGGTTCCCCTGGACACGGTGTCCGAGCTGCTCGACCTGATTGCCACCGAATATCCCGACCCGGCGTTGCTGCAAATCGAGACACCGCGATCGGCGCCCTCCGGCCCGGAGGAAACCCGCTACACACTCCTGCGGCTGGAAATCGCATCCGTGGTCGTTACCGACGCCACCGGCGCCGAGCCGGTCAGCGTGACGGACCTGTTGTCAGCCCGACCCGACCCGTTCTGCGAGATCGAATCGACGTTGCTGTGGCACCTTTCCACCGCCCACACCGACGTGGTCGCACGACTGGTGTCGAAGCTGCCGACCCCGCTGCGCCGCGGCCAAGTCCGTCCATTGGGGCTCGACCGCTATGGCGTGCGGTTTCGCGTCGAAGGCAGCGACGGTGACCACGACGTCCGGTTGCCGTTCCACAAACCGGTCGACGACATGACCGGACTGAGCCAGGCCATCCGGGTGCTGATGGGCTGCCCGTTTTTGAACGGGCTACGCGCCCGCCGGTAGCCCACGGGAGCGCGCAGGTGGACCGCTGAAGGCGCCGCCAGCCGACCCTGACAGTTACGTTATGCGGGTGGATGGTGACCCGCGATCGCAGCGGCCGCGCCGGCCCCCGGACGCACGGTCGGAGCCGTCACAGGTCATTCGCCGCGAAAGCCGGACCCGCCAACGACAGATCGATCAGACCGAGCCGCTGCGCCGGATATCGGCCCAAGTCCCCTCGCCTTCGCGACCCGTCGTGTCCGCCACGTCCCCCTCGCGAACGGCGGCGCCCAGGCGCCCCAAGCCTCGCAAGCGCCGCTGGGCCCGCATGCTGCTGCGGATTCTGCTGATCATTCCGTTACTCGCGTTGCTGGGCGTCGTCGGCGTGTCAGCGTGGATCGACACGTCGCTGCATCGCGAGTCGGTATTGGCGGACTACTCCGATCGGCCTGCTACCGGCCGCGGCACCAACTGGCTGATTGTCGGTTCGGACAGCCGGCAAGGCCTCACCGACGAACAGCAGCGCGACCTGGCCACCGGCGGCGACGTCGGCAACAGTCGTACCGACACCATCCTGTTGGTGCACGTACCGGGCCTCGGGTCCAGCAACCCGGCCACGATGGTGTCGATCCCCCGCGATTCGTTAGTACCGATTCCCGGACACGGCAAGGACAAAATCAACGCCGCCTTCGCCATGGGCGGCGCAACCCTGTTGGACCAGACGGTGGAACAGGCCACTGGGCTGCGCATCGACCACTATGCCGAGGTCGGATTCGGCGGGTTCC
This sequence comes from Mycobacterium sp. NGS41, assembly GCF_059812725.1. NCBI lineage: Bacteria > Bacillati > Actinomycetota > Actinomycetes > Mycobacteriales > Mycobacteriaceae > Mycobacterium > Mycobacterium sp. NGS41. The sequence continues at coordinate 22,804 of NZ_JCALDF010000017.1, read as the reverse complement.
CCGCGCTAGTCGATGCGCTCGGCGGCGTCACCGTATGCCTGAGCGAGCCGATCAGCGATCCGCTGGCCGGTATCGATCTGGCGGCCGGTTGCCAGAAGCTGACCGGCCGCAATTCGCTGGGTTATGTCCGGAGCCGCGCCACTCCGCGGGCGGACCTGGATCGGATGGCCAACCAACGACAGTTCATGTCGGCGCTATTGCACCGTGCCGCCAGCCCCGCGGTGTGGCTGGATCCGTGGCGCTGGTATTCGGTGCCCCACGCGACTGTCGGCGCCCTGACCGTTGACCGCGGCGATCACGTATGGGATCTGGCCCGGCTCGGCTGGGCGCTGCACGGACCCACCACCCCGCTGACCGTCCCGATCGGTGAGTTCACCGAAAGCGACGTTGGCGCGGTGGTCGTGTGGGACCACGACGCGGCCCGCAAGCTGTTCGCCGCGCTGGCCGCCGACGCCGTCGTGCCCGGTGGGTCCGATGGTCACTGATGATTTCCCGTTCCTTAGCGTTGGCATCGATTCGGTGATGGTGCGGCGCGTACCCGTGCGCCACGGATTCGCGCCTACTTTTGGTTTGTGCCGGTGGCTGAGTGGCTGCGCGGTTGCGATTATGGGTTGATGGTCGATCCGCGGTGTGCGCAAGCCACGGCATTTGACCGACCGTCGTTGGGGTCCCGGTTTGGAGGCGATCGCTGATGGCGGCCGTCGTGTCCTCGGGCGGTGGTGGGGGCGATGAGCTGTTCGCCGAACCCGCCCGGGCGCTGCCGCTGATCGCCCAGGGTGCCGCGGTGGGCACCAAAGCGGCCACCGCCGGTGCTACCCACGCCACCTCCGCGTTGCCCACCACCGCGGCGACTACCCCGTTTGATGCCGCGGTGCAAGCGGCGCTGATCGCGCTGGCCGAACAAGATGAGGCGGCCTCGATGCTCAGCGCGACCAGTGCGGCCACCCATGCCGCTGGTGCTGATGCCGCGGTGGCGTCGGTGGTCACCGAAGACACCCACTCCGGGCAGAGCCTGACCCGGGTCGGCGAGCAGGTGGGCAGCGGCGGGATGTATCAGGGTCTTGCGGCGATGATGCCGCCCGTGCCCTCGGTGCCCTCCACCGGTGGTGCTCCCTCGACTGGTGCCGGTGGTGGTTCCTCACCGGTGCTGGCTTCGATCCTGCAGCCCCCGGTTACCGCACCGGCGCACTCGCCTGGTGCCGCACCGTCACCAACGCCGACGGCCCAGCCGCTGGCACACACTCAACCCCAGCCGCCCCCGACGACGCAGTCCCCTGATGCGGGGCAAGCTCAACATGCCCAAACCCGGCAGCCCCCGCTAGCCGCCGAACCCCCGCGGGCTCAGCCGTTGGCGCCAGCAGCACCCGTGACGGCCTTCCCTGCCCTCGCCGCTGGCGGGCCCGCACCGCTCAACGGGTCCCCCAAGCCAGGTCCGGGACCCAGCGGGGTTCAAATGCTCGGCGGCCCTAGCGGGTCAGGGCCGGCACCTCAGGCCCCGCCCTTCCCGTTTCCGCTGGACCCACAACCTCCCATACCGCCGCTGCCGGATCCGAAAGACATGGACCCCAAGCAGTTAAACGACGCGTGGAACGATTTGGTGGCGGACCGAGAGGCCTACAACGCCCAATGCGGGCCGCCCCACGTCTTCAAACTGCCAGCAGAAAATGGGGCATATCAGGCCTGTCTTAGCCACTTGCGGTCCACGACGGAAAGGGAGGCGGCGCTTAGACAACGGTTCCGCGACTTAGGCATTCCCGAACCCCCACCTGACCGCGCTCCAGGCGCCGCCCCACCGCCAGGCACGCAACAACCAGCGCCAGGACAACCTGGTGCGCCCGGTTCCGAACCACCATCGGGTACGCCTACCGGCCCAAATCTCAATCAGCAGGCGACGCAAATCGGTAAAGATGTCATGGCGAACGTACCTAAGGGCTCAAGACTAGATACATTGGCCGATAGACTTAATCAATTGCACATCGGAGATCAGCAACAGGCCGCGGAGGCGGCAGACGCCGCGGCGAAAGCGGCATGGGGTGAGACCGGCGGAATTGTCGCGGGACCTAATGGGACAAAGCTGGTGCTACCCGCTAACCCGAATTTCGGGGAAGCCATTATGGTAGCCCCGGACGGAACCATTACGGTATTTCGGGGCGACCTCTTCCAGTTCCTGCCGAGGTAGCGGAGTAGGGTATGGATGTAACATCTTTGACCGGAGTAATCGACTTCGAGGTCTATCTCCTGATGACAATGAAGCCGCGTCTGTCTTTAGCAGATACCCGGGGCTTATTAGATGCCAAGCTAACCAAGGTAGGGCTATCTTTGGACGACGCAGTACGTATTTACGATCGAGTAGCAGACGCCCTCGGCGAAGAGACATCACGATTTCGAGACATGAAGACGCTCTTCGGCGTTCACGACAATAACGCCACATCGCTGAAGTACAACAGTGTGTTGTGGCCCGGATTTGAATTCAACGCCCACGCTGATGTAAACGGGCTGCTCGAGTCAGCAGGTTACGCTCACATCGAGCGCACACCGCTCGATGTCGAATCTCCAGTCGAGCTGGCCGCGTGGAGTTGCGACATTTCCGAATTTGATAAGCGTTTCGGCCCTGCTATCAGTTGTGTCAAGAGGCCATTATTCGACGACATCCTTCCCGCGTACGAAAGCTATGAGTTCTTATGGAAGGAAGACCGCTACGGCGCAGGATTCCTTTGGGGGCTATTCTTGTCATCTTCGATGGTTTGGGAGTGAGCTCGCCAAGCGTCACAGGCGATCAGCTTCAGCACTCTGGGAGAGCACGGCGGTGCTTCCTGATGGATCGGACACGGTGTTTAGAGGCGAAATTCACCAATTCTTGCCCTACCTTGGCCGATGAATGGATACACGATGAATACCGATTCGCTTGCCGCTATAGTCGACTTCGAGGTGTACTTACTTATGACTATGGAGCTGCGAGTCAGAATGTCGCACCAGGAAGCTCGACTAAAAGCAAAACTAGCTGAGCACGGGTTTTCCGTCGATAAAGGCGAGCGAATACATGAACGGGTGGCCGCAGCCCTTGGCGACGAAACCTCCTATTTCGAAAATATGAAGAAGCAGCTAGGTGTCGCCGACCAGAACGCCACATCACTGGAGTACAGCAGCGTATTGTGGCCAGGATTCAACTTCACCGCCATCGCTAATGACGGCGGAGTGCTTGAGTCGGCACGGTATCGGCGTACGACGCGCGGTGTGCCTACCGCCGATTCTCCGATCGGGCTGCCTATCTGGAGCATGGATGTCAGCGAATTCACGGAGCAGTTCGGCCCCATGAGGGGCGGCCGCCAATGGTCTATGTTCGACAAACTTCTTCCCGCATACGAGGAGTACGAATTTCCCTGGCGCGGCGAGAGTTATGGTGCGGGGTTCAGTTGGGGACTATTCATGTTTACGGCGAAGTCGTGGGATTGAGCCTGCCGGGGCGGGGAATATCCGCGAGTTCCGCACGAGTTCGGCTTTCCATCCGCATGACACAGTGCGCCGATGACGCGCGTGGCGACAATCGTGAGGTTCGTGTGTAGAGGTTCTGAATATGCTTCTTTGCGAATCGTCCAGGAACTGTTCAGTTTGGTGCTCTTTCAAAGTTGTCGAGTCCTGCCGGCGGCGAGGATCCAAGACGCCAAACCCCACCGCGTATTTATCCTTACCAGGTTAGTGCAGGGAACTTCCGATCAATTGCGGTTCGGCCCCAGCTGAACCCGGTGGTTCCTCGGCATACGGGCCTGGCTAGTGCCGGGCGCACTTCGGTTGCCCTGGCGCTGGCTGCTACATACCTCGCGATACCTCGCGGTGGGAAGCAGAGCCAGGAGCACGGTCAGGCCGGGGTTCCGGGATGCCGAGGTCACGGAAGCGTTTCCTGAGTGCGGCAGTTGATGCTTCGATCGGTCCGGTGGATAGGAGGAGTGGTGGTCGACGGTCCGTCTATTCGTCCGGGCAATTTAGGTTCGAATTAACTTTAGCCTAGCTTTACTTAGGCAAGACTGTCCAAATTCAAGCCATCCTAGAAGCTTGCCGCGACTTAGGAAAACCTTTCCTGAGTAAGTGATACCTTCGTTGCAACCCGCTTCTACCTGCGATAACCTGCTTTTCATGAGTGATTACGACGGCTCCAAGACAAAGTTTCATGCATTATTGCAGGAACAGATTCACAATGAATTTACCGCAGCCCAGCAATATGTGGCGATCGCAGTTTACTTCGACGGTTCCGATTTACCGCGATTGGCGAAGCACTTTTATAGCCAAGCGGTCGAGGAACGCAATCACGCGATGATGCTGGTGCAGCATCTCCTCGACCGGGACGTACGCGTCGAGATCCCGGGAGCGGACGCGGTGCGCAACCAATTCGAGCGGCCCCGGGACGCCCTGGCGCTGGCTCTCGACCAGGAGCGAGCGGTCACCGACCAGGTCAGCCGGCTGGCGGCGGTGGCCCGCGACGAGGGCGACTACCTCGGCGAGCAGTTCATGCAGTGGTTCCTGCAGGAACAGACCGAAGAGGTGGCGTTGATGACTACCCTGCTGCGGGTCGCCGACCGCGCCGGCGCCAACCTGTTCGACATGGAGAACTTCGTCGCCCGTGAGGTGGGCTCGGCGCCCAGCGTCACAGCCGCGCCACGCGCCGCCGGCGGCCGACTGTCATCGAGTTAGTTTCGGCCAGGCGCGGCGCGCCCATCCTCCAACCAGGCTTTGGTACGCCCGGGGAAGTTGGTCGCGATCCAGGCCACCCCGATCTCCCGGCAGAAGTCGATGTCGTCGTACTCGTCGACGTTCCAGCAATAAACCGACCGGCCCTGCGCCAGCGCGCGATCGACCAGCTGCGGGTATTCCCGCAGCGCCGGCAGCCACGGCCCGACGGCGGTGGCACCGACGGCGGTGGCCGCAGTGCTGGCCAGGTAGCGGCCGGTCTTGCCGAGCAACACCGTCGGCAGCAGCGGCGCTGCCCGACGAATCCGCCAAACCGCAGCCGCCGAAAACGACATCACGACGGCGCGGGATCGGTCGGCGGAAGCGGGCGACGCGATACCAAAACGATGCAGCAGCGCCAGCAGCTTCGTTTCCACCAGCGAGCCGTACCGGACCGGGTGCTTGGTCTCGACGAAGATCTTCACCGGCCGGCGCCAGTCCAGCACCAGCGCAACGAGGGAGTCCAGTGTCAACAGGCTGGTATCGCCGTGGGTGCCGTCGGGGCGCCAGCTGTCGTGCCATTCCCCGTACTCGAGCTCGCGCATCTGGGCCAGAGTCTTAGTGCTGACCAACCCGTCGCCCGTGGAGGTCCGGTCGAGCCGGCGGTCGTGCACGCAAACCAGATGACCGTCGCGGGTCAGCCGGACGTCACACTCGACACCGTCAGCGCCCTGTTTGAGAGCGAGGTCGTAGGCGGCCAACGTGTGTTCGGGCCGGGCTCCCGAAGCTCCACGGTGGGCAACCACGAAGGGGTGCCCGGTGAGCACCTCGTCGGCCCACGTCATACGCCTATGCTGCCGGTTCCTGCCCGTCCAACTCAACAGGGCCGGCAGATCCGCTCGGTCGGGCGGGGCCGTCGGAGCCCACCACGACCCAGCGATGCGCCGGTCGTTCGATCGGCTTGAGTTCGAACCCTTCGAAGACCCGGGCCACGGCGGCCACCGTGGCCGCCGCAAATAGGTAGCCGCACACCATCCATGCCGTGTTGTTGGCGATGCCCTGCGCGTCGGTGGCCAAGCTGGTAAGGATCGCGAAGGCCGAGACCACGTTGCTGAGAATCCAGACCAGCCACCACCGGATGATCGGTTTCTGCAGTCGGTGGTAGTGGCCTTCGACAGTTGCCAGCTCGATCACGTAGACCGGGGCCCAGAACAGGTTGACTAGCGGTATCAGACATCCGGCCCGGAGCGCGCGGACGGAACGCTGATCTGACATGCCGTAGTGCTCGAACGCGGCAGCGCGCCGTGCAATCAGCCATCGGGTCAGCACCACCGCACAGAAGATCGCGACCACGATCGCCGCCACACTGGCCAGAATGCCGAACCAGTCCGCGGCCAGCGCGACGAACGAATTGAGCAACATGTTGCGGTTGATGATCAGCAGCACGTACCGCACCACGAACATCAGCGCGACGACGGCCAGCACCAAGACGCCGACGAACAGCGTGGTGCGTACCGTCGCGGCGGAGGGTCCCGTCGCGGCAGACGCTGCCGCGGGGGCGGGCGCCTGTTCGACGCGGTCCGCCAAGCCCCAGCGCGGTATCACGGCGTAGTGCGGTGTCGGCCCAAGAGGCCGTCGCGGTCGCCGCGCCGGCGGCGCGGCTCCGGGGCGCACCGCGATCCAACGGAAGCCCGGCAGCAATCGCGGCGGTGTGCGCTGCCAACCCGCAGGCCGCTGGGCAGTAGCTGCGGGGCGGGTGGCAGCCGGAGCCGCCGCGGTGGGCAGGCCGGCGGTGGTGCTCCACCGAGGGTCGGCCGCCGGTGCGTCCGGCGACGGTGCCATCAGCGCGCCGCGGCAGCGGGGGCACCACTCGCGGCGACGTTCGCGGACGTTCCATCGAGTGCCGCATTGGGAGCACACCTGGATCACCGGACCATGCTAGCGCTGGCGACGATGCGGGCCGTGGCAACGGCCCGCTGAGAAGCGGCGCCATCAGACCCCGCGCTGGCGACGATGCGGGCCGTGGCAACGGCCCGCTGAGAAGCGGCGCCATCAGACCCCGCGCTGGCGACGATGCGGGCCGTGGCAACGGCCCGCTGAGAAGCGGCGCGGGTGCGACACCAGCTACCAAGGGCTATCCACAGTTTCCACAGGTTTATGCACAGCTGGCGTCGGGGTACACGGACCCATTGATACAGCCCCTACCGGGTAGTCACGTGCGCAACTGTGGATAACCCGGGCTGTTTGACGTGTGCCCATCGACAACCAAACAGGTACCCGAGCGAATGGATCGTCGCGCTAGCAACCACGGAGACGACCGCCTGACGGATGCCAACGAGTGCGCACGTCATGGCGCTGTTCTCCGACAGGTTTCGCGAAGCCGTTACAACACGTTATGATCGCGGTCACTGGAGTCGGTTGTGACTCACCTCACTACGGTGGGGTGAATGTGCAGGTGGAAGGCGTTTAATGGCCATGCATCCGTTCGGTCCGGGGACGGCGTCGTCGCGCTCGTATTCGGGCTCACCCGCGTGGAACCACTCCAACGGCTTCGCCGCACTGCGCGCCGCCCTGATCGCGCTGGCCTTGCTCGCCATTCTTATCGTCTTCGTCCTGTATTGAGTTCATGCCGGTCACGGCATCAACGGAACCGCCCTCTACCGGTCATCCTTGCGGCGCGAGCGGTCATGGAGCAGGGTTGATTACGCTAGGCCGCCCCGGGGGAACCCGTGCGAATGACTCAGGCGATCACCAACGATCATCGAAGGAAGGAATGCCGTGGCTGAATACACCCTGCCCGACTTGGACTGGGACTACGCAGCGCTGGAACCACACATCTCCGGTCAGATCAACGAGATCCACCACACCAAGCACCATGCCACCTACGTCAAGGGCGTCAACGACGCTGTCGCCAAGCTCGAGGAGGCACGCGCGAAGGAAGACCACTCGGCGATCTTCCTGAACGAGAAGAACTTGGCCTTCCATCTGGGCGGTCACGTCAACCATTCCATCTGGTGGAAGAACCTGTCGCCGGACGGTGGTGACAAGCCGACCGGCGATCTCGCCGCCGCCATCGACGACCAGTTCGGGTCGTTCGACAAGTTCCGCGCCCAATTCAGTGCGGCCGCCAACGGCTTGCAGGGGTCGGGTTGGGCTGTGCTGGGCTACGACACGCTCGGCGGCAGGCTGCTGACCTTCCAGCTCTACGACCAGCAGGCCAACGTCCCCCTCGGCATCATCCCGCTGCTGCAGGTCGACATGTGGGAACACGCCTTCTACCTGCAGTACAAGAATGTCAAGGCGGACTACGTCAAAGCGTTCTGGAATGTCGTCAATTGGGCGGACGTGCAATCGCGGTATGAAGCTGCCACCTCGAAAACCCATGGCTTGATATTCGGCTGAGTCCTTCCGGTCGGTTGGGGCGTCGCGCGAATCGCGCGGCGCCCTAACCTTTTCGGGGTCACGATTTCCAGTTTGTGAATGCGCGCACACGGTAGCCGTGTCGGCTTGCGAGCCGCCAAAACCCCGCGCATGCTTAGTCATTCGAGCTACCATTTATTCGAGCTACCGGCGTGGTTACTTCGGATGAAGGCGTCGCGGAGGGCGAGATGGATGCTGGATCAAGCCGGCCCATAGGGGTTGCTCCCTTTCATTCTCGTGGTGCCCTGAAAGGGTTTGTGATCTCCGGACGTTGGCCCGACTCGACCAAAGAGTGGGCCCAGCTGTTGATGGTCGCCGTTCGGGTGGCATCGCTGCCCGGATTGTTGTCCACCACAACCGTGTTCGGCGCCCGCGAGGAGTTGCCCGACGAACCCCAGCCCGACACGGTTGGCCTGGTCCTGGCCGAGGGCACTGTCTTCGGCGAATCAGCTATTCGGCCAGGGTATTTCGCTGATCATCAGCCGCCGGCACTCCTGATGCTGCATCCGCCGTCGGAAACCACGCCGTCGTTGCCGGAATGCAGTGGGGCGGCCTCGGGTTGCGTGCTGCTGCCGGGATTGCCCTATCTGGGATTGGAGCACCGGGCGGCTTGGGTGGAGGCGGAAGCCGACGGCACCATCACGTCAATGGTCAGCCGAGTCGGCGTCGATCCGATCAGTCATCCCGATACCGCGATTCTCGCGATGCTGCTCGCGGCGTAGCGCAATACGGGTCGCGCCTGCCGGCCTGTCCCGGCTGCGCGCAAACTCCGCGGCAACGCCGGACACTGGCCGTGATCGTCGAAACAGCACCCCAGGCCGCCCGGTGCAGCGGCGCCGTCGGCGCCTCTACCTGCCAATCGGCAGCCCACCCGCGCCCAAATGGCTTTCAAAGATCACTCAAATGTGACCATTGGTCGTCGCCCCGAGTCGGCCGTCGTACGCGACCTGTGCACTGCCGGACAGCAAATGAGGCGCTCGGCGCTTCGTCATCGTCCGCTGGTTGCCCAGCGGTACGCGCATTCACTTATCACGCCCGATTAGAACCCTTCGGTCACGCCGACGAAGTTGAAACGCCGGGTGAGTTTCCACGACGAATTCTTCGGATAACCTGTGAATTCTGTTCGGATTATGGACACCGGGGGTTGTCCGTTGGATGCTCTGCAGGGGCGGTGTCGCGCACCGCTTCAAACGCCGGACCCAAATCCGGCAGGGTTTGCACTTGGTTTGTGGACGCAACAGTCGCTACCATGGTCAGCAAATACATATTGATAACCGTTTCCTCTTCAGCCCCGGTGGAGGTCATATCGATGAGCACGACGTTCGCTGCCCGCCTGAACCGCCTATTCGACACCGTGTATCCGCCCGGACGGGGGCCGCACACCTCCGCAGAGGTCATCGCCGCACTCAAAGCCGAGGGCGTCACGATGTCGGCTCCCTACCTCTCGCAGCTACGTTCCGGCAACCGCACCAACCCGTCGGCAACGACGATGACCGCCCTCGCCAACTTCTTCCGCATCAAGTCCGCCTACTTCACCGACGACGAGTACTACGAAAAGCTCAACAACGAATTGTCGTGGTTGGCCACGATGCGTGATGAGAACGTGCGCCGCATCGCGATGAACGCCGCCGAGCTCTCCCCCAAGGCCCAGCTTGACCTTGTGGAGCGCGTCGAAGAACTGCGCCGCGCGGAGCGCGTGAACGCCTGAGCGACGCTGCAGCCCGCTTACCGGTCGACCCCTTCTGACCTGACGGACCACCCACAGCCATCTCCGTTTAGGGTTGGCTGAGATCGCGTACCCACACCGCGATAGTCCACGAGATATCGGGAGGCGTCCGGGAATGGGCCTGTTCCGCAAGCGAAAGAGCCGTGCGACGCGTCGCGCCGAAGCCCGCGCGATCAGGGCCCGCGCCAAGCTCGAGGCGAAGCTGGCCGCCAAAAACGAGAGACGTCGTATCAAAAACGCCCAACGGGCCGACGGCAAGGCTCTCAAGGCGCGGATCAGGGCGCAGCAGGACAGCGACAAAGCAGCACTGAAAGTTGCCGAAGCCCAGCTCAAGGCCGCGCGCGAGGGAAAGATGCTGTCCCCGACCCGGATCCGGCGGGTGCTGACGGTGTCCCGGCTGCTCGCGCCGGTCCTCACGCCGGTGATATACCGCGCCGCCATGGCGGCCCGGGCGCTGATCGACCAGCGGCGCGCGGACCAGCTGGGGATTCCGTTAGCTCAGATCGGCCAGTTCTCCGGTCACGGGGCGCGGCTTTCGGCCCGCATTGCCGGGGCGGAGCAGTCCTTGCGGATGGTGCAGGAGAAGAAGCCCAAGGACGCCGAGACCAAGCAGTTCGCGGCCGCTATCACCGAACGGCTGACCGATCTGTCGGCGGCCGTGACCGCAGCGGAGCACATGCCGGCCGCGCGGCGGCGCGCGGCCCACTCCGCGATCGCCTCGCAACTCGACGGCATCGAAGCCGACCTGATGGCCCGGCTCGGGCTGAACTGACATGTCACCTGGGAATAGGCGCCTCACGAGCGGCCTGAGCGTCCTGGGTGTCTTGGGCATTACTGCCCTGCTCTGGCTCGGCTCGGCCGTCGGCATCCCGTCGGCCTGGGCACACGTCCACGCCAGCAGCGACAACGCCGTGCGCGGCGGCATGGCCATCGTCACCTTCCGCGTGCCCAACGAGTCGAACACGGCTGCAGCCACCACCGCGCTTGTCGTCACCCTGCCGAATCTCACATCGGTGCGCACCGAGTCCATGCCCGGGTGGACGGCCAAGCTCGACCGCGACGCTGCGTCCGGCACCGTCCGGTCGGTGACCTGGACGGCCACACCGGCCGGCGGGATCGCGGCCGACCAGTTCGGGTTGTTCCGGCTATCGCTGCAGCTACCCAACGCCGACACGGTCAGCTTCCCGACCACCCAGACCTACTCCGACGGGTCGATCGTGCAGTGGGACCAGCCGTCATCGCCCGGTGGTGCCGAACCAGAACATCCGGCGCCCACGCTGACCCTGAGAGCGAGCTCGGCACCGGCCGACCACCACCCACCAACCGCGGCGAAAACATCACCGGACAACATCGCGCGGCTGTTGGGCGGGGCGGCCCTGGCCGTGGCGGTGCTGGGCATCTGTCTCATGTGGATGCGGCGGCGAGCATGAGACGCCGAGGAGCTATCGCGCGGGTCGGCCTGCTACTGGCCGCCCTGATCGCGGCGGCGCTGCTGACTGCACAAGTCGCGTCCGCGCATGCCACACGCGTGTCCACCGAGCCCGCCGACGGCGCGGTTCTCGCCGCCGGCCCGGATCAGGTGAGCGCTACCTTCAACGAGCGATTGCAGGCCAACTTCGCCGCAATGACGGTCGTCGGGCCCGATGCCAACCTGTGGTCGTCCGGCGACCCGACCGTGCAGGGCGCCGTCGTCAGCGTCGGGATGCGCCCGATCGGACCGGCCGGGAGCTACACGGTGAACTACCGGGTGACCTCGTCGGACGGCCACCCGGTGTCCGGGTCGTGGTCGTTTCGGCTGACGGTGGCCGGGACCGGTACGCCTGGGCCGGCCGCCGCTCCGGCGGATAGCGGCGATAACGCCCCGGTCTGGCCGTTTGTGGCCATAACCGTGGCGGCTGTCGGCGCGGCGGTGTGGTGGGAGATGCGTCGCAGGCGTTGACCGGCCCTCGTCACCAAGGCGCCCGAACGCGTCCTGGCATGATGGGACCGATCAACCCGGTGCGCGAACTCGAACGAGAAGATGTGAGAAAGCTGTAAAGGAGCGGCCGCATGACAGACCCGCAGGATCAACCCAACCACGAACCTGAAGGCGAATCGGCGCCGCCGGACAAGAAGCCGCCCGAGAAGGCCGCCAAGAAGGCCGCACCCCCGCCCGCCAAGAAGGCACCCGCCAAAAAGGCAGCGGCCAAAAAGGCACCGGCCAAAAAGGCGCCGGCCAAGAAAGCGCCCGCCAAAGCTCAAAGCCCTGCGCCTGCACCACCCAAGCCGGCCGAGCAGCCATCCGACCTGCAGCAGCGCATCGAAACCAACGGAGACCTTGCTGCTGCCGCGAAAGATGCTGCGGCCCAGGCGAAGTCAACCGTAGAAGACGCCAAGCCGGTCAGCAGCGAACCCGCATTGCCGGCGTCGGGCAGCTCACCGCTACCGCTGGTGGTGGCGCTGGCACTCAGCCTGTTGGCCATACTGCTGATCCGTCAGCTGCGGCGCCGCTAATCCCGGTGCCCCTGTCCTTCCGGCCTACCGCTGACCTCGTCGACGATATCGGGCCCGACGTACGCAGCTGTGACCTCCAGTTCCGCCAGTTCGGGGGCCGCACCGAATTCGCCGGCCCGATCAGCACCGTGCGGTGTTTCCAGGACAACGCGTTGCTGAAATCGGTGCTCTCGCAGCCTGGTGCGGGTGGGGTGTTGGTTATCGACGGCGCCGGCTCCCTGCACACCGCGCTGGTCGGCGATGTGATCGCCGAACTGGCCCGCTCCAACGGCTGGGCCGGACTGGTCGTACACGGCGCGGTGCGGGACGCTGCCGCGCTGCGCAGTATCGACATCGGCATCAAGGCGCTGGGCACCAATCCACGCAAGAGCACCAAAACCGGTGACGGCGAACGTGACGTCGAGATCAGCCTCGGCGGAATCACATTCGTGCCCGGCGAGGTCGCCTACAGCGACGACGACGGCATCGTCGTCGTTCAGTCGTCGTCTAAGCGCTAAACCGCCACGGGCGCAGCGTTTCTGGCGAACCGCAGGCCCTCGTCGTCGACTTTGCCGCGCCGGATCGTCCGCATGTCGAAGAAATAGTTCTGTTTGAGCCGCCACGGCGCGCGCGACCCAGACTTGGGTAGTAAGTGCATCGAACGCTGGAAGTAGCCCGGACTGAAATCCATGAACGGCAACTCGTCGACGTCGTCGCCGGGATGCTGCGGCTCCACGGTGTCAAAACCCTTGGCGTCCATATAGTTCAGCAACCGGCAGGAGAATTCGGACACCAGGTCGGCCTTGAGCGTCCAGGACGCGTTCGTGTATCCGAAGGTGATGACGAAGTTCGGCACGCCGGAGAACATGCAGCCCTTATAGGTCATCAGCGATGTCAGGTCGAAGGGCTCACCGTTCCTGGTCGGCTGCAGCCCACCCAGCAACTGCATGTTCAATCCCGTTGCGGTGATGATGATGTCGGCCTGCAACTCCTCGCCGGAAGTGAGCTTGATTCCGGTTTTGGTGAACCGCTCGATGGTGTCGGTGACGACGTCGGCCTTGCCGTGCCGGATGGTCCGGAAGAAGTCGCCGTCGGGGGCCAGACACAGCCGCTGGTCCCACACGTTGTAGCGGGGCCCGAAGTGCTTTTCGACGTCGTAGCCTTTGGGCAGGCGTCTTTCGGCCATCGTCATCAGCATCTTGCGCATGTAGGCGGGGGCTTTGCGCGACAGCTGGTACTGGAAGGTGCTGAACGCGATGGCTTTCCAGCGGTTCGCCATGTGCGCGAGGCGATCGGGCAGCAGCCGGTTGGCCCGCTCGGCAAAGGGATCGACGCCGGGCAGCGAGCCGATGTAGGTCGGCGAGCGCTGCAGCATCGTCACCTGACCGGAGCCGGAGTTCACCAGCGCCGGGATCAGAGTTATGGCGGTGGCGCCGGATCCGATGACGACGATCTTCTTACCCGCGTAGTCGAGGTCCTCCGGCCAGTGCTGCGGATGGACGATCGTGCCTTCGAAATCCTCGGCGCCGGCGAACGTGGGCGTATATCCCTCGTCGTAGTTGTAGTAGCCGGTGCAGGCGAACACGAATGAGCCGGTGATCTCGCGCTGCTGGCCGTCGCTGTCCACGGTCAGAGTCCAGCGATTGTCGGCGTCGGACCAATCGGCGGCCAGCACCCGATGGCGGTAGCGGATGTGCCGGTCGATTCCGTTCTCGGCCGCAGTCTCCTTGATGTAGGCCTTGATCGCGTCGCCGTCGGCGATCGATTGCGCCGAACGCCACGGCTTGAACCGAAACCCAAGGGTGAACATGTCCGAGTCCGACCGGATACCCGGGTACTTGAACAAGTCCCACGTGCCGCCCAGATCGTCGCGACGCTCGAGGATCGTGAAGCTCTTGTTCGGGCAGCGGTCCTGCAGATGCCAGGCCGCGCTCACACCGGAGATGCCGGCGCCCACGATCACGACGTCGAAGTGCTCAGTCATGTCCGCCACGTTATCAACGCCATGTCGAGTTGGTCAACAACGTGTCGAAACACTCAACACTGTGTAAAGTAGCGGTCGTGACTAGTGTCGGCCAGACCCGTGCCCTGCGTGGCCGCCGTTCCACCCGCCCGTCGGGCGACGACCGCGAGCAGGCCATCCTCGCGACCGCCCAGCGGCTGCTCACCGAGCGGTCGTTCGCCGACATCTCGGTCGATGACCTGGCTAAGGGCGCCGGGCTCTCGCGGCCGACGTTCTACTTCTATTTCAAGTCCAAGGAGGCAGTGCTGCTGTCGCTGCTCGAGCCGGTGATCACCCGTGCCGACTCGGAGTTTGACGGCGCGGTGCAGCGGCTGCCCGCGGACCCACGCCGAGTGTGGCGCGCCGGCATCAAGGCGTTTTACGCCGCGTTCGCCTCGCACCGTCCGCTGGCCCGCGCCGCGACCGAAGCACTGGCCACCAGCGCGGACTTGCGGGCGGTGTGGTTGGGATTCATGCAGAAGTGGATCGACCAGACGACGGCCATGATCGCCGCCGAACGAGCACGCGGCGCCGCTCCGGGGACCATCCCGGCCGCCGACCTGGCGACTTCGCTGAACCAGATGAACGAGCGCACGATGATGGCCGCGCTGTCCGCCGAGACACCCGCGGTGGACGAGGACCGGGTGGTCGACACCCTGACTCACATCTGGGTCAGCAGCATTTACGGCGAGGCTCACTAACTCACGGTTTGTCACACCCGTATGCGAACATATGTTCGTGCGGTGCGATGCGTCCATCCTGCACGCGGATCTTGACTCGTTCTACGCGTCCGTCGAACAACGCGACGACCCGACATTGCGCGGCCGCCCGGTGATCGTCGGCGGCGGGGTGGTGCTCGCGGCCAGCTACGAGGCCAAGGCGTACGGCGTGCGGACCGCCATGGGCGGGGCGCAGGCCCGTCGGCTATGTCCGCATGCGGTGGTGGTGCCGCCGCGCATGAGCGCCTATACAAAGGCCAGCGACGACGTGTTCGACGTGTTTCGCCATTGCACCCCGAGCGTCGAGCCGCTTTCGGTCGACGAGGCGTTCCTCGACGTCGGTGGCCTGCGCCGGGTGTCCGGAACGCCTGTCCAGATCGCGGCACAATTGCGCGCCGACGTGCGCGACCAGGTCGGCCTGCCGATCACCGTCGGGATCGCCCGCACGAAGTTCCTCGCGAAAGTCGCCAGTCAGGAGGCCAAGCCCGACGGGTTGCTGCTGGTGCCGCCCGATCGGGAGCTGGCCTTCCTGCACCCGCTGCCGGTCCGCCGGTTGTGGGGCGTGGGTGCGGTGACCGCCGACAAGCTGCGTGCGCACGGCATCACGACCGTGGCCGACGTCGCAGAACTTTCCGAGTCGACGCTGGCATCATTGGTCGGTGGCGCGATGGGCCGCCAACTGTATGCGCTGTCCCGCAACATCGACCGCCGCCGGGTGACCACCGGTGTGCGGCGCCGCTCGGTGGGTGCCCAGCGCGCACTCGGCCGGGCCGGCAATGGCATGTCTGCCGCAGAGATCGACGCGGTCGTGGTCACCCTGATCGACCGCATTACCGGCCGGATGCGGGCCGCGGGGCGCACCGGGCGCACCGTGGTGCTGAGGCTGCGCTTCGACGACTTCAGCCGGGCCACCCGGTCCCGCACCTTGCCGTGGTCGACGTCGTCGACGCAGCCCATCCTGGCCGTCGCGCGCCAGCTCGTCGCGTCGGCCGCGCCCGTTACCGCCGAACGTGGGCTGACGCTGGTCGGCTTCGCGGTGTCGGGCATCGACCGCGACGGTCGCGCAACAGTTGATGCTGCCGTTCGACGGTGAACCTCCCGCGGTAGATGCGGCCGTCGACCAGGTTCGCCGGCGCTTCGGCAAGTCCGCGCTCACTCGCGGGGTATTAGTGGGCCGCGATCCGGGTGTGGAAATGCCGCATCTGCCTGACTGACTCGCTCTAGGTGCTACGACGCCGCCAGGTGCTACGACGTCCTTTAAGTGCTACAATGTGCTACATGCAGCGTATCGGCGTTCGCGAGCTCCGGCAGAATGCCAGCCGCTACCTTGCCCAGGTGGCGTCCGGTGAAATCGTGGAAATAACGCAGCGCGGTCGACTGGTGGCGCGAATCGTTCCCGCCGGCGGCGACACATGGGCCGATCTGGTGGCCGCCGGCGAGGTCATCCCCGCCTCGTCGAAGGAGGACCTTCTCGCGGAACCGCCGGGCAATTTCGGTCCCGGCTTGTCTGCGGAACTCGAACGTCTCCGCGAAGACGAGCGTTAATGCGGCTGTATCTTGACACCTCGGCGCTGACGAAGCTTGTCACCGAGGAGGCTGAGACGGCGGGGCTCCGGAGCTATCTCCAGACTCATGCGACGGACACACACTTCACCTCCGCGCTCACGCGCACGGAGTTGATCCGCGCGGCGTCCCGGCACGGGCCCCCGGCAGCCATCGCACATGCAAGACGGCTGCTGACACGACTTGACGTCGTTGCGTTGACCACTCGGCTTCTCGACGTGGCGGCGGTTCTCCCGCCAACGGAGCTGCGGTCGCTCGACGCTATCCACTTGGCCGCGGCCCAGGCCGCGCCCGACTTGCGGGCGCTGGTGACCTACGACGCTCGTATGGCGCAAGCCGCTGGTTTAGCGGGAATCGCTGTCGCACAACCTGTTTAATTGCTGGCCGCGGCCCACTCAAGCAGCTTGTCAGCTGGCCAGGTGTTGACGATGCGGTCGACGGGAACACCCGCGTCCAAAGCCCGCTGTGCGCCGTAGCCCAGGAAGTCCAGCTGGCCGGGCGCGTGGGCGTCGGTGTCGATGCTGAACACGCAGCCGATGTCGCGCGCGAGGTTCAGCAGCCGGCTTGGCGGGTCACGACGCTCCGGCCGGGAGTTGATCTCCACCGCGGTGCCGTGCTCACGACAGGCGGTGAACACCGCCTCGGCGTCGAACTTCGACTCGGGCCGGATGCCACGGTTGCCCGCCACCAGCCGGCCTGTGCAATGGCCCAGCACGTCGGCGTGGGGGTTGGAAACCGCATTGATCATCCGCCGGGTCATCGCGTCCGCATCCATCGACAGCTTGGAGTGCACGCTGGCCACTACGATGTCGAGGCGTTCGAGTAACTCCGGCTCCTGGTCCAGGCTCCCGTCGTCGAGAATGTCGACTTCGATCCCGGTCAGAATGCGCATCGGCGCGAACTCGTCGCGCAGCTCGTCAATTACGTCGAGCTGTCTGCGCAACCGCTCCGGCGACAACCCGTTGGCGATCGTCAGCCGCGGCGAATGATCGGTGAGGGCGCAGTATTCATGCCCAAGCGAGGCCGCGGTGGCCATCATCTCGTCGATCGGCGCGGAACCGTCCGACCAGTTCGAGTGCAGGTGCAGATCCCCGCGCAGCGCGGCCCGTACCTCACCGCCACCGAGGTCTTCTGCCGCAGCACGTAATTCGGTCAGCTGGTCGGGTTCGCGGCCGGCCCAGGCCTGCGCGATGACCTTCGCGGTTTTGGGCCCGATGCCCGGAATCGACTGCCAGCTGTTGGCCTGGCCGTGCCGCTCGCGGGCCGCGTCGTCGAGCTTCTCGACGATGTCGGCGGCGTTGCGGTATGCCATTACCCGTCGGGGATCTTGGCGGCTGCGGTCCTTGTAGTACGCGATCTGCCGCAGCGCGGTTACCGGGTCCATACCAGCTGCCCAGCGATGAATCCGGCCAAAATCACTGCGAAGCCGCCGATTTCGCCGACGATAAGTGACGCCATCGCCGCCCCGGTTCCGCGCACCGGATGCTCGAATTGGTTCTCGGTGTCGCGGCGCGCGCCATGCAGGATGTAGGTCCCGATAGCGGCGACGAAGAAGAACACCACGACCATCGCCGCGACCAGGTTCACCCAGGTCGGCCAGGCGCTGAGTTCGACGAAGGCCGCGATCAACAGCGTCGCGAACGAGTACAGCAGCGCCGCCCGGTGCGCGATATCGACGTACACATGTGCGCGGCTATCGGCACTGACCATGATCTGGCGGTACTTCCATACGCCGAGGGCAAGCGCCAGCAGAAAGATCAGTCCGGCCGCCAACAGCGTGATCTTGGTATCGATACCGAGTGTCATCGTTGCGCCCAGTCTAGTTGCGCCTCAGAAAGCCGGACTACCGTCGTGTCCATGCGATTCGCGTTCAAGACCTCACCGCAGCACACCACCTGGACCGACATGCTGGCCGTCTGGCAGGCGGCCGACGACATCGATGTCTTCGAGTCGGGGTGGACGTTCGACCACTTCTACCCGATCTTCACCGATTCCACCGGCCCATGCCTGGAAGGCTGGACGACGCTGACCGCGCTGGCGCAGGCCACCAAACGGCTGCGGCTGGGCACCTTGGTCACCGGCATCCACTACCGCCATCCGGCGCTGCTGGCCAATATGGCCGCCGCGCTCGACATCATCTCCAACGGCCGCCTCGAGTTGGGCATCGGCGCGGGCTGGAACGAGGAGGAGTCCGGCGCCTACGGCATCGAGCTGGGCAGCATCAAGGAACGCTTCGACCGGTTCGAGGAAGCGTGTGAGGTGCTCACCAGCCTGCTGAGCACCGACTGCTCCGATTTTCAAGGCAAGTACTACCAGCTCAAAGGCGCCCGCAACGAGCCGAAGGGACCGCAGCGTCCGCATCCGCCGATCTGCATTGGCGGCAGCGGCGAAAAGCGCACCCTGCGCATCACCGCGCGTTACGCCCAACATTGGAACTTCGTCGGCGGCCCGCCCGACTTATTCGCGCGCAAGCGCGACGTGCTGGCGGCGCACTGCGCGGACATCGGGCGCGACCCGAAAGAGATCACGTTGTCAGCGCACCTCTTCCTCGGCGAAGACCGCAACTACGGGCAGGTCATCGAGAACGCGGCCGGCCTGGCCGCCGAAGGTCTGGACCTCGGCATCGTCTACATCAACCCGCCGCATGACCCCGCCGTCCTGGAGCCGCTGGCGGAGGCGATCCGGGATTCGGGGCTCTGGGTCCGTGGCGGCGCATAGACGCTGACGGTAGCCACTCGACCCCCCCGGCCGCGTTGCGCAGAAGGAGCGGAGCGCCGAGCCTGTAATTTTGCAGGCTACTACTCGCACTTTCGCTGCAAATGTTCAGTTTCGGCGAAACCACGCCGAGCGGCCCGGCCTCAAGCGCCCTAGTGGCCGGGGTCGAACTCGATCGACAGCGCGGCAGGACCGGTCAGTGACGTCAGAGGCTTCCATGGGGCCGGGCCGGTACACCGCGCGTTGGGCATGCGCCGTGTCATGACCGACAAGGCTTCGGCGAGTTCAAGTCTGGCGAGATTGGCGCCGAGGCAGTAATGCATTCCAGCGCCAAAGGTCTGCATCGGCGGGGCACCCTCGCGGGTGATGTCGAGCCGATCGGGATCGTCGTAGACCGCGGGATCGCGGTTCGCGGACGCGGTGTTGGCGATGACCAGGGTGCCGGCCGGAATCGTGACTCCGGCAAGTTCGAGAGTCTCGAGCGCCACCCGCAGCGTGCCGAATCCAATCGGAGAATGCCGCATCGTTTCCTCGACCGCATTCGTCGCAAGATCCGGACGATGCGCCAGTAGCGCCCACTGGTCAGGGTGATCGCACAGCACCTGCACCGAGGCGGCCAGCTGGTTTCGCGTGGTGTCCGTCCCGGCGATCAGCAAGCCCGCCGCCAACATGCGCAACTCGTCGGCGCTCAGGCGATCGCCTGGAGAACTCGGGTCTTCGGCGCGGATCAGCTCGGAGATGAGGTCGTCGGTCAGCGTCCGGCGGCGGCGGGCGACCATGTCGTCGATGTAGGCGTCGAGCTCGTCCCACGCCGCCAAGATCGTCCGTTCGTGGGCGGCGACGTCCCAGTCGAAGACCTTGAAGATGTCGTCGGTCCAATCTGAGAACTGCTCCCAATCATCCGCGGGTGCGCCGAGCAGCGCGCAGATGATCGGGATCGGATACTGGCGCGCGATATCGGCGACCACCTCGCAGCGCCCTGTTGTGGTGTGACGGTCAACCAGTTTGGTGATTACGTCGACGACCGTTTCTCGTAGCCCTGCCGTGGCTCGCGGCGTGAAGGCCTTTGACACCAGTCGGCGCAGCCGGTGGTGCGCGGCGCCATCGAGACTGATCAGGCTCGCCGCGACTCGGTCCCATAGCGGGCCGGAGGTGATGCCTTGACCGGCCAGGAACATGCCTTGTGGTACGCGGAATCGTTGGTCGCGCAGCAGGTTTCGCACCAGTTCGTAGGTCAGGATTTCCGGGCCGTGAGTATCGATGGCGATCGGTGCCCGATGGCGGGCTTGCGCGATGAGCCGGTGCGCCTCAGCTGGATTGCGCAAGTGCTCATACGCCAAGATCGGCAGGCCCGCGTCGAAGACGTTCGGGCAGCCGCGCGTAAGTGTGGCGTCTACGGTCATGATGGCACCTCGGTCGGATGAGTCGGCTATGCGTCAGTGGTCACCGGCGCGACGCCATCGTGGCTCGGATCTCGCACGGGCCAATCAGTAGTGGATTACTGGTTTTCTTGTTGGGCTTCTCGATCGTTGCTCTGTCCGACCCGTGCCGTCGCTCTTAGGCTGTGTACGTGCGTTTGACGTGGCCGTTGACCGGCCGCTCGAAGGAATTGCGGCTCATCGAAGCCGCGATATTCGACCCGGATTCGTCCGGGGTCATCGTTTGCGGGGCTGCCGGCGTCGGAAAAAGCAGGATCGCTCGTGAAGCGCTCAGTTCGGCTGAGTCCGCCGGATGTGAAGTCCGCTGGATCGTGGGCACATCCTCGGCGCGAACCCTCCCGCTGGGGGCCGTCGCATCGTGGGCGGACCCGGCCGTCAACGACCATCTCGACTTGGTCCGCGGCGTGGTCACCTCCCTGACCGCGGCAGCCGCGGGCAAGACAGCGGTGCTCGGTGTCGATGACGTCGCCCTGCTCGATGACCTGTCGACGTTCGTGGTGCATCAGATCATTCAGCGTCGCGCCGCGAAAGTGGTGCTCACCGTCCGCGATGGTGAGCCCATTCCGGCCGGGACGCGAGAACTGTGGAAAGCCGGGCAGTTCGATCGCCTCGACGTGCGGCCGTTGGCACAGGACGCAATCGCCCCGCTTATGTCGGTAGTTCTGGGCGGGCCCATCGATCCGCAGGCCGCCGAACGGCTGTGGGCGCTGACCCGCGGCAACCCCCTGTACTTACGAAACATCGTTGAGCAGGAGGTCGCCGACGAACGGCTCGTCCTGCGGGACGGGTTTTGGCGTTGGCTTGGTGATCCGGTGGTGCCGCCCGACCTGGTGGAGCTGATCGAAGAACGGTTTCGAACTCTGCCCGCCTCAGTCGGAGACGTGCTTGATGCGCTGGCCGTGGGCGAACCCATCGAGCTCGGATCGATCACCCGGATAACCGATCCGGCCGCGGTCGAGGAAGCCGACATGCGCGGTCTCATCACCCTCGAGCCAAGCGAAGGCGGCGTGGAAGTGCGGGTGGCACATCCGATGTACGGCGAGGTGCGCCGCAGTCGCGCGGCTCCCACTCGGCTGCGCCGGCTGCGCGGATTGGTCGCCAACGAACTCGCCAATGCGAAGAATCGTGACGACATTCGTGTCGTCGTGCGGCGGGCCACCTTGAGTCTTGACTCCGATCTCGAGCCCGACGCCGACCTGCTGCTCAAAGCGGCCCAAGGCGCGGTCTGGCTTGTCGACATTCCGCTGGCGGATCGGCTCGCCGATGCGGCCACCCGCGGCGGAGCCGGAGCGGGGGCAGCATTCATCCGGGCGTACATCTTGTCCTGGCTGGGCCGTGGCCACGACGCCGAAGCGGCCGTCGCCGATGTGTCGAGCAGCGAATTGACGGACGTCGACTTCGACAGGTTGTCCTTCGTTCGAGCCACCAACAGGCTATTCAGCCTCGCAGACCCCGCGGGCGCCAAGGAGTTGATCGACGAAGCGCGGCGGTCCGCCCGACCTGCGGCGCGTAACTGTATCGACGCCGCGCTCGCCGTGTACTGGGCTGCAATGGGCCGGCCGCAAGCAGCCCGGGAATCGTTGCAGGACATCGCCTTCGATGATCTGCCAGACGTCGCCGCCCGTTTAACCGCGTGGGCTGCCACCGTTGCCGCCGGCGACGCCGCCCACGTGACTGAAGCCGTGGCGGCGGCTGAGGTCGGCTATCCCATCGCGGTGCGTGGGTTCCTGATCATCACCGATGCGCACGTCAGCGCCCTGTGGTTGGCTGGGCGCGTTGCTGATGCCTCCGACGTGGCGGTCCTGTTGCGTCAGCGCTCGGCGGCCCATCCGAGTCCGCAGCTGAGCCCAATCTCCAACGGTCTGGAGGGCCGCACTGCCCTGGGCACCGGCCATCTCGATATCGCTTGTTCGCTGTCGAGATCGGCCGTGGAGGCGTTGGGTGGCTGGGGACAAACTCTCTCGGCTGGACCTACCGATATCAACTCACCCGCGTCACCGCTTTGGCCATGCGCGGTTTGACCGATGAAGCCGTCGCCGCGAAGGACATGCTTGACAAGCTGCGGCATCCCGGCTGGCGATACCTC